>CALCYA010000058.1 GCA_937906165.1 uncultured Bacteroidales bacterium
TTTAATGTTTTGTCTGTGTTAAAAAGATATTCCCCCTATAGTTTGCAGGTGAACCGAAAAGATACTGCCGCTTGATATAACAACCTAAGGTTTTCTGTGATATTAATTTTTACACAAACCGGTATTTCACAGTTGAATATACTATATTTGCATAGATAAAGCGGAATTTGTATGAATATAATACGGATTACAGCAATACGGCAGTCGGTATACCCGGACTTGATAGCCGAATACGAGAATCTCATTGAGCATACTTGCGAAGTACAGGTTGGTCAGCAGTGGATTTCCGTCGATGGTCAATGTCCTGATGGGATGTGTCCTTCTGCATGGTCTTCCATGCGGGAGTTCGTAGAGTCATTAGCCAAAGGAGAGGGTAATTTTTATGATGGATGGATGAAAAATCCGATGAGTGCCATGATTAGTTGCAATGACGGTTTTCGTCCCTTTAGTTTTTATATTGAGGTCATATAAGTATGAATATCCCCAGACATAATCTCTGTACTTACGGATTTATATGTAAATTCCGACTATAGGATTTTTACAGGTGCATTGCCATAGTGCGTTAGGCTATCGTGCGTTTGAGAGAGCATACTGTTTCTATAAAAAGTGGCGTATGTAGTAAACCTTATAGTTCGCTCATACGCCATGATTTATTCACAATGCATCACTCCTGTAACCTTTAGCCCGTTTTCCGTTCATATTATTCAAGCATATTGTCAATCCTCTCAACCAGCTCTTTGAACTCCTGCTCCTCAAAGCGTCTGGTGAGCATCACAATCTTGCCGTCTCGGTCAATGAGGATGTTGCGTGTTATTCCAGCACCGCGCAGTGCATAGCTTGCGAACACATCACCGTTGCTGTCCATGGCAATGGGGTATGTGGTACCTACCTGCTCAATAAAGGGAAGGATATCCTCCTTTGCCTCTTCGCGGTCAATGCCCACAAGAACAAAATCCTTGTTCTCCTTATGCTTCTGCCATATGTCGCTCTCAATGAAAGGCATCTCCTTGCGGCAGATACCGCACCAGCCGGCTGTAAACTGCAGCATCACAACCTTGCCACGGTTCTGCGACAATGTAAACTTTGTGCCGTCGAGCATCTCAAGAGTAAAGTCCGGAGCGACATCGCCCACCTTTACAATGTAGTCGTGCTCATACACGGTAACAGAATCGGCCTTAACCTCCTGAACAGCCTCTGAAACTGACGGTGAGGTCTCTTCTACCGGCTTTGCATTGTTGCCGGTTCCATTACATGAGATACAGAATGCTCCTGCAAGAAGGAGTGTAAACAAATTGTTTTTCATATCATTGAATATTTTGAATATACTTTGGATGCGAAGATAAGAACAAACGCGCCAAAATTCGTGCAAACGGATGAAAAAAAATATAAATTCCGGCAAATACAAGCCCATTATCAATTCATAGCATATTGAGATAATGCAATGTTCGCTCACGACAGATAATATTTTCAGAAATTTAAACAGCTTCTTATTCCGACAATGTTCATAAATTCCACCATAATTAGTATTTTTGCAACATGAAGAAGACAGTAAACATAACAGACAAATCATCTCTCGTTCTCGAAGGTGGCGGGATGCGCGGCATCTTCACCATTGGAGTGCTCGATAACTTCATGGACCGCGGAATACGTTTCCCATATATAATTGGCGTGAGTGCAGGAGCCTGCAACGCCCTCTCTTATATGTCCAACCAACGCGGCAGGGCAAAGTTCTCCAACATCGACATGATGGAGAAGTACAATTACATAGGCTTCAGGCACCTTATCACACAAGGCAACATAATGGACTTCAAGCTTCTTTTCCATAAGCTGCCCGAGGAGATTTACCCATACGACTACGACGCCCTTGCACGTTGCCCGGAGAGACTTGAGGTGGTGACCACCAACTGCATCACAGGCGAGGCCAACTACTTTGAGGAGAAGAACGACCCCAAGCGCGTGATAGACATTGTAAAGGCATCGAGCAGCCTGCCCTTCGTGTGCCCGATAGCATACGTCGACGGCGTTCCCATGGCCGACGGCGGTGTTGCCGACTCCATTCCCGTGGAGCGCGCGATGTCACAAGGCTTCACAAAGCCCGTCATTGTCCTCACCCGCAACAAGGGCTACCGCAAGCCTGCAAAAGGCACAAAAGTGCCATTCTTCATGTACCGCAAATACCCCAAGCTGAAAGAGGCTATCCGCAACCGCAATGCCATATACAACAGCCAGGTAGAGCTTGTAGAGAAGATGGAGGCCGAGGGTAGTGCCATCGTCATCCGTCCCGAGCGCCCCATTGAGGTGGGCCGAATGGAACGCGACATAAACAAGCTGCACGCCCTGTACCGGGAAGGCTACGACCTCGCTGCAAAGATTGAGTTTGTAAAAGGATAAGAGCAGACGTTATTACAATAATGCCTCATTTTGTTCTATATATCGAACAAAAATGCAAATTCCATCAATATCCCTACACTGCGAAATCTATCTTCGCAGTGTAGGGATATCTTTATAGTGTGATGTTGATAACTTCATCTGTCATACCACAGCAAAAGAGAAATTAAGCGCTAATTTTGCCAACTGACAAAACTGCAACTTATGAAAAAACCGGCATTTGAACATATACTACAGAAGCTGAACGGTGCACACCGGATTGAGGGTACACCCAATGCCCTTGACAGGGACGAGATACGTATGCTGCTTTACACTCTTGACAAAGAGTCCTTGCAATCATTGAAACAGGAGTTGGAATTCAGCAACTACCGTTACCGCGATGCCATAAGGTACACGTTGAGGTGTATTGACAAGATGCTATCGCCTGTTGCAACTCCGCAGCGCAACGAGGAGATAGGCACGCTTATAAGGCTGTTCAGGGACAAGAAGAGCAAGAAGGTGACATACGCGAAGGAGAATCTGAAAGAGCGCTACGCGCATCAGTCGCACGCCACACAGCGCAAGATCATTGACGCTTTCCTCGACGGTGCAATGAGTGACAGAAAATGGGCTTATAACATACTCTACAGCAACTGGGACAACCATTTTGCCGACAAGATAGATGCCTTGTGGCAGAAACAACCCGAAGAGGCATGCCGAAGGTTGATTGTACATCATATGAGCGAAGAGTATCTTCTGCAACATCAGGAGGCGTGGAAGACCTGCTACAGCGACAGTTTCAGGAGCTGTAGTGCGGCATATAAATACGTATGCATAAGACTTGCCAAGAACCCAGCATTCACGATAGACTATGACAGGCTATGCGAAGGGGATTATTATGAGGTGATGGCTAAGACGGGCGGTAACGTAAATCCGAGTGACATTCTTGGCTATCTTTTCCGCACTATTGCAGAGTATGCCAAGGAGATGGAATCAGGTGATCCTTTGGACACGCTTTTCAATGATGACATTTTCCTGGACGATGAGCCGCGTGGTGCCGATTTCCATTCCAAGGTCAATGCCACGCTCTACAGCATGGCCCTGATGAAGATGGAGAATGAAATGATATACTACTTCAATTGGCACAACAAGGTGAAGGCAGAGTTCCGCAAAATAACAGAAGAAGTCACGGAACTTGAGCAACGCAAAAGGATGTACTTTGACGTGATAAGACAACACCTTCCCGAAGCCATTGCCGGATATCCGTTCAATAAGCAGCAGTTAAGTCCAAAAGACGGCGAGATTCCAGAAGCCAAAAGAGCAAGGTTCATTGAGGAGCTATGCGACAAGAACCCCGTTTTTGCCGAGATGATTGACAAATTGGAATTGGATTGACCAGTATATCACTCCCAATCTCCCTTCAATGCATTAGCTACTGCCGACTGGTATTTTTCTATTGTGGTGGCCTTGAGGATGGGCTTCCTGAGGCGTTTGGGGAGGGTGGGGAGCAGGTACTCCCAATAGGGCTTCATCTTTGTGAGGAACTGGGTGTTGCCTTGCAGGCGAGGTGAGAGCCGGGTGAACATCTCATCGTGCATTGCCTGAACGAGCCGGTACTGCTCGCTATTGGTGAGTTCACACGCTCGGCTGTACTCGATGCCCAATGTGGGGTTGGCAAGCAGTCCGCGGCCAATCATTATTCCTTTGAGCGATGGGAATTGCTGTTCAAGGCGATGTATGTCGCCGAGTGTGGTTACATCGCCATTATATACAACGGGATGCTTGCAGGCATCCAGGAACTCTGCAAAGGCTTCTACATCTGCCGGTTTCTTGTATTGCTCTATGCCCAGGCGTGGGTGCATGGTTATATGTTCAAGCGGAGCATCATTGAGCGCCGGCAAGAGTGCGCGCCACTCGTCCTTGCTTTCCCATCCGAGGCGCATCTTTACAGAGAATGTGAAACCCTTGTAACCGGCAGCGGCCTCCAACAGGGCTGCGACCATGTCGGGGTGGGGCAGTAGCCCTGCTCCATGCTTCTTGCGCACCTGCAATGGGAACGAACAGCCCATATTTATATCCACGCACCTGTAGCCCTCACTGGCTATCAATTCCATTAGAGGGTGCATCTCATCGGGCGTGGCTGCAATTATCTGCGGAACAAGATTCTCCACGCTGTTGTTCTTGCGCTCGACATCGCGCACATCCTTGCTGCGTATCTCGCCATGCTCGTAACGCAGAAAAGGTGTGTAATAACCGTCGATACCGCCGAAGACAACGCTATGCACATTACGCCACACAGCCTCGGTAAATCCTTGCAGAGGTGCTGAATACAGTTTCATATATACAAAAGACTTCCTGATTATTACGCAAAATTAAGTAAAGTTTCTCAATAGAGGCTGACTAAAAAGGCCCTTTTGTTGTTACGTTTGCCCGAAAATACTCATTTTCGCTTAATAAACAGCTCTTTTATCCAACTATGTTTCTTACAGAGATTCACACAAAGTTCAAGATTTCTGTACAGAATTCAACCAATAGTGCAAATATCAAAACCATATTAAACATAAGACAAAGAATTATGTTTCTTACACAAATTCGCACAAATCCCATTTTTCTGTACACAACTCAACGGAGAGTGTAAATATTCAAATCATATTAAACATAAGACACAAACGGTGAAAATTGGACACAAGTGAAGAATGAGCACTAAATTCCAAAATCCCGCCAATCTACAGTAAAGAGTGCAAATATCCAAATTATATTAAACATAAGACAAAGAATTATGTTTCTTACACAGATTCGCACAAATTCCATATTTCTGTACACAATTCAACGAAGAGTGCAAACATCAAAGTTATATTAAACATAAGACAAAGAATTATGTTTCTCACACAGATTCGCACAAATTCCATATTTCTGTACACAACTCAACCGGTAGTGCAAATATCAAAGTTATATTAAACATAATATTTATTATCATGCGTTAGTGGCTATTCATAACGGGTAGGGGTTTCAGACTGAATTTTGGAATAAAGAAGGTAAGTTTACCTTACACTTTTTTAGTACAAAGTGTAAAATAATTCGTTGTTTTTGAGTAATTTTGCGCTCATTAATAAAAAACGAAGATTTTATGCCGGAATTATCAGAAAGAGCCATACTGATGCCTTCGTCACCTATACGAAAACTTGCACCTTTTGCAAATGCTGCAAAAGAACGTGGCGTCAAGGTTTATCACCTGAACATAGGTCAGCCTGACTTGAATTCTCCCGAGGTGGCTCTTGAAGCTATAAAGAAATTTGACCAGAAGATTCTTGAATACAGCCCGAGTGACGGATTTCTCTCCCTGCGTGAGAAACTTGTCGGTTACTACGACCAGTACCAGATTAAGCTGAAGCCGGATGATATCATTGTGACATCGGGCGGATCTGAGGCAGTGCTTTTCGCTTTCCTCACTTGCCTTAATCCTGGTGACGAGATTATTGTCCCGGAACCTGCATACGCCAACTATATGGCTTTTGCAATATCTGCCGGTGCAATTATCCGCCCGATCCGATCATCAATTGACGAGTCGTTTGCGTTACCTCCTATGGAGCGTTTTGAGGAGCTCATAAATGAGCGCACACGCGGTATTCTAATCTGTAACCCCAACAACCCGACCGGTTACCTGTACACACGCAACGAAATGAACCGCATACGTGACCTGGTGAAGAAACACAACCTTTATCTTTTCTCGGACGAGGTTTACCGTGAGTTCATCTATACAGGCTCTCCTTATATATCGGCTTGCCACCTTGAAGGAATTGAGGACAATGTTGTATTAATTGATTCTGTATCAAAGCGTTATTCGGAGTGTGGAATTAGAATCGGTGCTCTTATAACAAAGAACAAGGCTGTGCGTCAAGCAGTTATGAAATTCTGCCAGGCACGTTTGAGCCCGCCGCTTTTGGGACAGGTTGTTGCAGAGGCTTCAATTGAGGCACCACGTTCATATGCCATAAACACATACGAACAATATATCGAGCGACGCAACTGCCTTGTAGATGAGCTGAACAAATTGCCGGGAGTGTACTCCCCTATCCCTATGGGTGCTTTCTACACCGTAGCACGCCTGCCTATCGATGACAGTGACAAGTTCTGCGAATGGTGTCTGACCGATTTTGAATATGAGGGTGAGACAATCATGATGGCACCTGCATCGGGTTTCTACAGCGAAGAGGGTTACGGAAAGAACGAGGTGCGTATTGCGTATGCTATTGACAAACAGGACCTCAAGCGTGCCATTTTCCTGCTGGGTAAAGCACTGGAGCAATACCCGGGACGTGTGAGATAACCCGGTATTAACACACTTTCTGTAGTCACTACATCAATAAGTGAAAACAAAAAACTGCCGCATTTGCGGCAGTTTTTGTTTTGTTCAAGGGTGTGTAATCAATAACCCAATGACTTCTGCAAATCCTCAAGTTCCTTCAGCTTGTCAGCCATCTTGAGGTTATAGTAGCAGTTGGTGAGGTTTGTCAACCACAACTCGTGTTTGTCAGGAGCTACTGTACGGAGTCTCTCAAGCAATGGCAATGCCTTGTTGTAGTAACCCTCGAGAATCTTCTTGTCCTCAGCAATCTTCTTCTTGTCTGTTACCTTTACTGAAGACTGTGCAGCGCTGTACTCCTGAGCCTTGATAAGGTAGCAACGACCGAGGTTAGAGAGTGCATTCTCATAGTTTGCATCAACCTCAAGAGTCTTCTCGTACCACTCGATAGCTGTATCAAAGTCCTCCTTCTGGTGTGCGATATAACCCTTGAGGTATACGAAGAGAGGATTTGAAGGATCGTTGGCCATCAACTCGTCAGCAAGTTTACCGAGTTCCTCGCTCTGGTTGCGGCTGTCATAATAGTGGATAAGTGACTGGCTGTAGTAGAGATCTGATGGGAACTTTGTGATACCCTCCTTACACATGTTCAACCAAGTAGCTGTATCACCCTTCTCAAGGTAGGCAGCTGATTTGAAACGGTAAGCGCTCTCGGCCATCTGCGGGTGATCCATAGCAAGGTCTACGTGTGTAAGAACCATGTCATAGTTCTCGAGCTGCATACCGCAAAGAGCCATGTTGTAGGCAGCTACAGGCACGTTCACTGTATCCTTTGCCATTGCATTAGCCTTGTAGAGCTTATCAGATGCATCGATGAACATCTTGAAAAGGTAATATGCCTTCTCATACTGCTCGTTGCCATAGTAGTAAGCACCTGCGTTATAGAACTGACCGAACTCCTGCATATATGTAGCAAGGATGAACTCACCGTATTTTGGCTTTACACGACCCTTGGCATCGGGCATGTTGTCATACTTTTCACAGTTCTCGAGGTCGTTACCGAGCTCGTATGTATAAGAATACATCAGAGGCTCATCGAATGGAGCGCCCTCTGCACGCTTACGGTTCTCACCGTCAACAACAGCCTTCTTTGCGCTTGCGCTTACAAACCATACATATGCATCTTTATTTACGAGTTCGCTGTTTACAGCAGTCTTGAGAGCATTTGCAGCACCTACAGGGTCGCTTGAGATATTAGACTCGGCATTCATGACAACCTTCATGAGAGCCTTGGCCTGCTTCTTCTGCTCCTTAATCTGTTCCTTTGTCAGTTCCTGACCGATAGCAAATGAGCCTGCGAGGACCAATGCTAATGATAATACTAACTTTTTCATATTCTTTTGTGTTTAAGTTGGTTAATTATTCGTTATTGTTCTCTATTGTTTCTGTTGTCTGTACATCCTCGGGCTGAACCTCTACGGCTTCTTCGACTTCGCGTGTAACCTTGCATACAGAACCGATGCAATCGTTCTTCTTGCCGAGGTTGATGACACGTACACCCTGTGTCGCACGACCCTGTACAGGAATCTGGTCAACCGATGTACGGATGGTGATACCCGACTTGTTGATGATCATGAGGTCATTTTCGTTGTTCACATCCATGATTGCCACAAGGTTACCGGTCTTCTCTGTTACCTGCAGTGTCTTTACACCCTTACAGCCACGGCTTACAGTGGGATAATCCTCGGTTGCCGAACGCTTACCGTAGCCCTGCTCAGAAAGTACGAGCAAACTGTGTTCGGCCTCGTCGTTCTTTGGCAACACAACCATGCCTACAACCTCGTCATCCTCGGCAATGTCCATACCCTTGACACCGGTTGCCGTACGGCCCATTGCACGTACTGTACTCTCGTTGAAGCGGACAGCCTTACCGCCACGGTTTGCAAGGATGATGTCACTGTCACCGTCGGTGAGTGCCACTGAAATCACGCGGTCATCCTCACGGATAGTGATTGCTATGATACCGTTGGTACGTGGACGTGAATACTGCTCAAGACTGGTCTTCTTTATTATACCGTTCTTTGTACAGAATACGATGTTGTGGCTCTCTATGAAGTTCTTGTCGGCAAGAGTCTTCACGCGCACGAATGCATTGACTGCATCATCGGCATCGATATTGAGCATGTTCTGTATTGCACGGCCCTTGGAGTTCTTGTTGCCCTCGGGAATCTCATATACCTTGAGCCAATAGCACTTGCCTCGCTGTGTAAAGAAGAGCATTGTATTGTGCATGGTGGCTGTGTAGATATACTCGATGAAGTCACTGTCGCGTGTGTCGCTGCCCTTTGAGCCCACACCGCCACGGTTCTGGCTGCGGTACTCGGTGAGCGGTGTACGCTTGATGTAACCCATGTGCGAGATTGTGATTACCATCTCGTCGTCGGCATAGAAGTCCTCGGGGTTGAAGTCACTCGATGCACTGTAGTCAATCTTGCAACGGCGCTCGTCACCGTACTTCTCCTTGATTTCATAGAGCTCGTCCTTGATGACCTGCTTGCAGAGCTCCTCATCAGTGAGGATTGCGTTGTAGTACTCGATCTTGCGCATGAGTTCCTCATACTCGGCGTGCAGCTTGTCCTGCTGTATTCCGGTGAGCTGTGCAAGACGCATCTCAACGATTGCTGCAGCCTGGACTTCGGTGAGGCTGAAACGCTCCATAAGAGCGGTTCTTGCATCAGCAGGAGACTTGGCAGCCTTGATAAGGCGTACAACCTCGTCGATATTGTCCGATGCAATGATAAGACCCTCTACAATGTGGGCGCGCTCCTCGGCCTTGCGGAGCTCATACTGTGTACGGCGGATGACAACCTCGTGACGATGCTCGACAAAGCAACCGATGCACTCCTTCAAAGAGAGCAGCTTGGGACGACCACCGACAAGAGCGATGCAGTTCACGCTGAATGAGGTCTGCAAAGAACTCATCTTGTAGAGTTTGTTCAGGATGACATTGGCATTGGCATCGCGCTTCACATCGATTACAATACGCATACCCGACTGGTCAGACTCATCGTTGATATTTGAAATACCGTCGATCTTCTTCTCGTTGACCATAGAAGCGATATCCTTGATGAGTTCCTCCTTGTTTACGTTGTAAGGGATTGCTGTTACGACAATCTTGTCGTGCTGTGCACCCGATTCAATCTCGGCTACTGCACGCATAATGACACGGCCACGGCCGGTCTCATATGCCTCACGTACACCGTTAAGTCCGAAAATGTCGCAACCTGTAGGGAAGTCAGGAGCCTTCACGTACTCCATCAAGCCGTCAGTGTCGATATCCGGATTATCAATATATGCCACACAGGCATCAAGTACCTCGCTGAGGTTGTGTGTCGGGATATTTGTGGCCATACCGACGGCAATACCCGATGAACCGTTTACCAGAAGGTTCGGGATACGTGTAGGCATAACGGTTGGCTCCACAAACTCGTCGTTGTAGTTAGGCTGAAAGTCAACAGTCTCCTTGTAGAGGTCCTGTGACAACTCCTCACCGATCTTGTGCAGACGGGCCTCGGTGTAACGCATCGCCGCAGGCGAGTCGCCGTCGATAGAACCGAAGTTACCCTGTCCGTCAATCAGAGGGTAACGCATCACCCAATCCTGGGCCATACGTACAAGAGCACCGTAAACAGAAGAGTCACCGTGCGGGTGATACTTACCGAGTACGTCTCCGACCGTACGGGCCGATTTCTTGTATGGTTTATCCGATGTATTTCCCAGCTCCATCATACCGTAGATGATACGGCGATGAACGGGCTTCAAACCATCTCGAACATCGGGCAATGCACGTGCTACAATTACCGACATTGAGTAGTCAATGTAAGATGATCTCATCTCCTCTTCTACATTGACCTTAATAATTCTGTCGTTCTCAATCATCTAAAATAAATATTATTAATTAAAATTTCGTTTGTTATCTCGCTTTATATATACCTTATTGATATAAAACATCGCTAAATTAATCAAATTTGCCGAATGGGGCAAAAAAATTAAGTATTATTAAGCTCTACAAGCGCATTAAACCGCCTTTTAAAGCAAAAAGCTCTAAAAAGCGGTTTAAATGGCCTTTAAAAGCGTGTTTATCCGAACGCAAGTTGCCAACCTTTTTTAACATCTTGGGGCTTTGCCGGCACTCCGTTCTCCATCCAAGACATTGCCGATACAATCCTTTGCATAAGCGATGCGTCAGTAATGCATAGTTCAGCATCGGCATCCACTGCACTTTTCCCGGCTACAAACCGCACATAATTCTCAGTGTCGTTCTCCACCGGCGGTGCCCAACGGTTTATCCAACCGCGCAGGGTCTTCAGCGAATGACGCAGAAAATAGTTCCTCAAGGTTATGAACGCAGCCCTGTAACCCCAACTTGCATCAATGAAAGAAAAAAACTCCTTGTCACTCTGTATTTCCGACAATCCTTTCCACTTTGTCCCGTTCCGCCGTATGTTCAGCGGATTGTTGTTTCTTAAACCTCGTGAGATTTTCATTTTTTGATGCAAATGTACAATCGGTGGAAAAAATCGAAATGCTGTCTTACTAATTTAAGTTTGTACGCCAAGATACCTTTGCTCTCAAATAAAAATCTTATCTTCGCAAAGAAATAGAAAATCTGTTTCTATCAGAAAAAACAATTTACAAAAATATATTCAAGATGCGAGTTGACATAATTACCACCTTTCCCGAGATGATGGAGAGCTTTTTCAATTCATCAATTATGGGGCGTGCACAACGTAACGGATACGCAGAAATTTGTTTACATAATTTACGTGATTATACAACAGACAAACACCGCAAGACAGATGATTACCCATTCGGTGGCTGCGCAGGGCTTGTTATGAAGATTGAGCCTATTGACAACTGTATAAAGCAGCTGAAGGCACAAAGAGAGTACGATGAGGTCATTTATACAAGCCCCGATGGTGATGTTTTTGACCAACCGATGGCAAATACCCTCTCAATGAAGCAAAATCTCATCTTTTTGTGCGGACATTACAAAGGAATTGACCACAGAATTCGTGAACACTTGATAACCAAAGAGATAAGCATTGGCGACTACGTTCTAACGGGTGGCGAATTGGCTGTTGAAGTAATATGCGACGCTGTTATTCGCCTAATCCCGGGCGTAATTTCGGACGAAACTTCGGCATTGAGCGACTCTTTCCAGGATAATTTGCTTGCTCCTCCGGTATATACACGCCCTGCAGAGTACAACGGATGGAAAGTCCCAGAAATTTTATTGTCAGGACACGAAGCAAAGATACGCCAATGGGAGTTCGAGCAGTCACTTGAACGCACAAAGCGCTTACGCCCCGACCTCTTAAAGTAAAATAAAAATTATTTACATATTACATTTGTATATACAAAAGTAACATAGTGTTTCAAATGTATATTCATATAAAAAAGATAGCAACCGCGGTTGCTATCTTTTTTATATGACAATCTCCCGAAAAGGAAGAAACATTGAATTACATTCAGACCTCAAGCGCACCGATAAGCTCGCTTACAGAGTTCATCTTGTGACGTACAAGGTAATCCTCAATGTAATCTACTATCTCACCTGTAACTGCCGGATTCATGAAGTTTGCAGTACCAACCTCTATGGCACTTGCTCCTGCAAGCAGGAACTCAATGGCATCAGCACCGGTTGTGATACCTCCGATACCCACTACAGGAATCTTCACAGCCTTGGCAACCTGCCATACCATACGCAATGCTATCGGCTTCACAGCGGGGCCACTCATACCACCGGTGATTGTAGAGAGCACAGGACGGCGTTTCTCCGAGTCAATTGCCATACCGAGCAAAGTGTTGATGAGCGACACACTGTCGGCACCGGCACCCTCAACGGCACGCGCAATCTCTGTAATGTCGGTCACATTGGGCGAGAGCTTAACGATAAGGGTCTTGGGATAGGCCTTACGCACAGCAGAAACGACCTCAGTAGCCGAAGCGGCCTGAACACCGAACGCCATACCTCCTTGCTTTACGTTAGGGCAAGAGATATTGAGCTCAATTGCAGGAATCTTGTCAAGCGCAGCAACCTTCTCGGCACATGCCACATAATCCTCGATGCAGGCACCCGATACATTCACGATAACATTTGTATCCAGGTCCTTGAGCTGTGGATATATGTTCCGGGCAAAGTAATCAACACCCTTGTTCTGCAAGCCCACAGCATTGAGCATGCCCAGAGGAGTCTCCGCGCTACGTGGATAAGGGTTACCTTCGCGGTGGTGCAAGGTTGTACCTTTTACAATAAAACCACCCAACTTGTTCAAATCTACAAAATCGGCAAACTCAATACCGTAGCCGAATGTTCCCGATGCGGTCAGGACAGGATTCTTCAGTTCAAGACCGCCTATTTTTACATCTGTCTTTACCATTTGAGTTCATCTATTGAAAATACCGGACCATCTGTACACACACACTTGTGTCCCTCCTTTGTATCCTCTACGCAGCAGAGACAGGCACCCAGGCCGCAAGCCATCTTGTTCTCGAGTGACACCTCGCATCCGATGCCCTTTTCACGGGCATACTTTGCTACAGAAAGCATCATCGGCTTTGGACCACAGGTAAAGATATAATCGAACTTCTCGTTGAGCACGGAATGGTTTGTAACATAACCCTTTTCGCCGAGAGTAGCATCCTCTGTCGTATATTCTACACGGCCAAGAGCCTCGTATGCCTCACGCAGATACAGGTCCTTTGCCGAACGGGCACCGATGAGGATTGTAAAGTCACAGCCGCGAGCCTTGAGCTCCTGGGCAAGATAATATAGAGGCGCAGAACCTACACCGCCACCCACAAGCAGATATCTTTTGCCTGCTGACTCTGGAAGCGTAAAGCCGTTACCGAGCGGCATCAGGGTGTTGACCTTGTCACCAACCTTGAGAGAACCCAACCATCGTGTACCGTCACCCACCAGCTGCACAAGGAAGCCCACCTCATTCTTCTCTGCATCGAAACTGTGCACCGAGATAGGACGGCGCAGCATTACTGTAGGTGTGTTATCTATACGCAGTTCCGCAAACTGTCCGGGGAAAGTCGCGGGCAGAGGCTGCCCGCAGCCCATTACCAACAACACGCAGTTGGCATTGACATGCTGCACCTCTTTTATTGTCAAATCGACAAGAACTTTTTTCATAATCTGTATGTTCTTTTATGTTACATTATTCTATAAATGCGAAGATAGCATATTTTTGGATGCACTTCCCATTTTATGGGGAAATATTTTATCTGCATGATTCACAGATGCGGATAAACAAGCCTATAACCTCCCCGAAAACATCCAACATACAACAAAACCGGCATAAGCCGGCCTTGTATGTTTGTTGCTATGAAGCTGGTAGCAGCAGAAATATACTCCTCACACGTATCGGGATGACATGTACGAGCAATTGCCATTCTCACGACTGGAAGGATCTCAAGAAACACTAATATTCAAATCCTCTGCCGTGTCATTCGAACCGAAAACATCATTTTTCGGGAAAAAGAGTCTCGTACGTACCATCTGTGTAAAAAATACGTATCTCTTTTATACGTCTTTCATTTATAGGTTGCTGTTGAGCCTTTGCAACAGCAGTACGGCGAGGTTGACGTTCCACAACAACCCTTTGTTGCGGTTGTTGGCGCACAGGACGCTGTGGAGCCTGTTCCTGACGTGATTGCACCACATTCATCACCTGTTGCAACTCAGGCTGTTCATGCTCTTGTTGTGAAAAAAGAGTGTTTTCAACAGACGGAACGGCAGATACTGCACTTTTGGAAGCAGCTACAGGTTCATCACCGGCACCAGTCATAAGCCATTTGAGATCCAGCTCGGGGAAAGCATCATAAATCTTCAGCAGGACCTCAAGACTGGGTTTATTTCTACCGCTGAGGATATGCGATACAGACGCACGCTGAATTCCAGTTTTCTCTGCAAACTGTGATGGTGACAGCTCATAGCACTTCATCAGCAATTCTATCCTTTCTCTCTCGTTCATGTTTTATGCATTTTCAAAGTTGTATACATTTGTTCGCGAGCGAACTTTTTACAAAGATAAAAACATTTTTCCAAACAAACAACTATTAAAATATAGCAACAACCACACAACAAATAACACAGCAATACATTTATAAATTCAATCACAATTGTTACATTTTGACAAAAGTTGATTACACTTCACCCATCTTACCCAACAAAAGATGCAAGCAGTCTGACAAACAGAGAAACACCAATATATATAATTTACATTACATTATTTTTATAATATATTGGTTTATAAAGAATTACTACTATAAAACGCTCATTTTATGCAGTTTTTACAGCACAACACCGCCAAAAGCGCATTTTACTTATAGCTAAACATGATAAAATAGAGATTAAAACACTGATTTTAAATAGATTATAATACACAGACACTCAATGTATATTTTTTGCATACAAGTATCAACAAGGTTAGTAACAGGGTGTTGATAACAGAGTCTGAACTGCTGTTATTTTGCAAGTATGGCAACAGGAATAGGCGTTTACCTTTGTAGCAGATACAAAATCATGAAAGACAACCTCTACTCCACTCGTTTCGTATTATACAAATGTTTTAATAAATCCGTTACAAGCCACCACTAAAATTTACAAATATTCTAATAAAATCTTGAATAATTATAGATTACATCACTTCTTTGACATCTGAATTGACCAAAATTTAATATTGTTTCAATATTCGCGGGCAATTTATCAAGTATTTGTTTTTTTTCAATTCTCGGACAATAATAATTCGCGTTATTAATTGATTTACAGATAATTACAAACAAAATCCCACTATCGAAAGGATAACAAAATAGAAAATCGATGTTTGTAGAACAAGAAAATGGCATTTATCGCCACATCATTAGGCCTACAATATAAAAAAGAAATAAAATGAGTTCTTACACCTGAAACAACGACTATAGATACAGCACCCCGTATTACTATCACCCACCAAGAAGAGAGCCGGTGCACTGTATCAGCAAACACAAGAAGAGACGCAGAAACAGACAAAGACTTTCGAACTCCTATTAAATAACGTGAGTTCGATATAAGAATTTATACTAAAATTTAGCGTATTTTGTCATTCCGAATCGAAGATCGACGCCCGTAGGGGCCAAAGTCAACCTTGTGTGAGACGTGTTGTTGAGGGCTTTGCCCGAAAAAATCTCATTATTCGCGGATTCAGAGATCCCTCGTCGCTACGCTCTGTCGGGATGACAGGTTCGCGATTTGATTTAGCTTATATCGAACTCACGTTAAATAAAACAGATAAGCAAAACCATTATAAATGCAGGCATTCATTTTTGCATTTCTACAACAAAACAAAAAGCAGGCCGCACACAACGTGCAACCTGCTCTACCATAGAACGGACAGCACGGTGCTGCCCAAATCCGTTATGTCATGGTTACTTTACAACAGCTTTGAAAGCCTTTGTACCGCTCTTGATGAGATAGATACCACCTGCAAGCTCAATTCCGTCCATACGGCCGCTGTAGAGCTTTACGCCACGTAGAGTATACACTTCAACAAAGTCTGCATCAGCAAAGGAGTCCTCTATCGAAAGAGGCAAAAGAGAAACAGTCTCAAATGAAGAGAAGTCGGAAGCTCCATAACCGTCAGCACCCTGTACACGGTAAGAATATCTGCAACCGGCCTCAAGGTTATCAAAGAGACGGCTACAAGCCTCTACACCTTCAACAGACGCCACAAGCTCCATTACAACGTCGCTTGCTGCACGCACTGAAATGTTGTCCAGATATACACGTTTCTCATTTGCATCAGACTCTGTAGTAAACAACACATGGAACTCACCTGCAACATCCGCAACAAGCGTGTATACAACCTCTGATGCAGTTGGGACAAATGTCTCGGAATACACGACTTCACCGTCAACAGCACTCACAACGCTCACTGTAAGTTGAGGCTCAATATCGCTTGAGCTGTATAAAGAAGAGGTAAAAGAGACTGTCACCTTGCCGTCGGCATTCAACACGGGAGTCTTCAACGAGCCTGCGGCAACAGAACTGCCCACACGTAGCGCTCCGCCCTCGCTGTAAACACCCTCGGCACTCCAACCGTCTGAAATTGTATAATCATTGATGGTTGAAGAGATATCCGTATTGTTCTTGACGCATTCCATAAAATCCTCTTCCAGCAGAGCCACAGCATCACCTTCGCCGGCAGCAGTTTCAGTCACTTTGTACAGCTCCACATTATAACCCGAAGCACCCTCGAGAGCCTCCCAATTTGCCACGAATGACGATTCATTGACATCGGTTGCAGGCAATACTTGTGGGGCCGATTCAAAAACACCTGCAAGAAAATCGAAGGATATAACTCCGTCCACATATTGTATATTTGTGACAGGCTTGTTCATATAACCGCCGGCATAGACTTTGGCTGCCGGGATTGAACTGTTGGTGAGTTCTGTATTACCTTTTGTTCCCGGCCATACATCCCCCCTGAGACTCTCAACAAACTCCTGGGCAGTTACCTTGCCGTAAACCAAAAGTTCATTGTCTGCCGGGATGAGCGTGTAACGCGGATGCCCAGCAGTGCCGTTGATGGTATTGTTGTTCCACGCCGATTCAAGGTAGTCGACGTGTACTATGAGCATACCCTCACCGAAGAGATAGGTGTCCCACCCCTCGCGTTTGCGGTTCTCAAGGATGTAGTACTCGTTGCTGTTTGCCTCATTGACAATCTTATAGGCCGAGCCGCCACGCGTGAGCGCCTCCATTGAGTAATGACCTTTAGAATCAAGTTCTATGAGTTTTCTCCACCCGCAGGCGTCACGCTGATATGCGCTGTACCCCACCGGCACATACCCCTCTGCCACATAGTTGCCCTGGTCCATCACATCCCAATAATCCATACCCCAATTGCCGGCACCTTTGGTATCGTAGATATCGTGGAGACCCAAACAATGGGAGAACTCATGACAGATAAGTCCTATTCCTGCAAGCACCTTACCTATCTCCGCTTCATATTTCTGGTTAAGGACAAGCTCACCGCTGCAAGCGTATGTGTCACATCGGACACCATTGACCGTGATTGAACCGGCCTGCGAGCTCAGTTTCCACTGATGTGGCCATATGGTATTTGCATCAGCACCAGACGACTCGGAATAGCCGGCATAAAGGCAATATACAAACTCAACCTCGCCGTCACCGTTGTTGTCGCACAAAGAGAAGTCATAGCCTGCATCGGCAGCCTTCTGGATCCCGTGCTTTATGGCATAGCTGGGCCTTGTATCATCGCCATTGGCCTTGTTTGCTCCGTAATATGCCATATTGTTATCGAGAGTAACGATATCCGAAACAATGAAATTGGGCTTGAAGAGGCTATCGGACTGCGCAATGAAATAGTCACGTGCACTGCCCACACTGTTAACCAGTGGATTCTCGTATACATACCCCGATGCATTCAGGATATTCTCGATATCCTCTTTCTTATATGTGAACTTACAATCGGGGAACTCCACAAGCAACACAGCCACATTCACCTCACCGGTCGTGGGAACAGAAGCAGCCTTCCGAATAGCCGTCCTGTACTTTACAGAGCGTTCAGCAGAAGCCTTTTCTATAGCTGCATCCATTGAAGGATAATCGATGGATGCAATAAGGTTTTTCTCGTAAAGAGTGCGGTGAGCGTCGTCGTGTGCCAGACACTTTGTCGAGACGAAATTACCCTCTGTCGAGAATGTGGCATATGAAAAATCGCCGTTGGCCTCCTTTACAAGAGGTTTACCGTCGACAGTCATATAATAGTGCAGCGCCTCGTCTCCGGTCAGTACCACAGTAAGCATAGTACCGTCGGACTGTTTCGCCTTGAATGGTGCTCTACGTGCCGGTGCAGCAAAGGCCGCCACAACAACAAACAACACCATAAGAAAGAATAAAAATCTTTTCATTTATATATTTGTACGTGTAATCAACAATAATAGATTCGTGCGGCAGACACCATGCACCCAAACAGACACAATTCCATACAACCGCATTATAAATGCAAAAATAGCAAAAATCCCGATTACTTTTTAATAAATAATCATTTATTGACAGTACAAATATCGCTTTTTATCCATTTTTCACCTCGCGAGGCCCTTCAACGGTGCTTACAAGATAGATACTAACCCCTATCAGCAGCAAAGACAACAATACCACCGGTTCAAAGCGGTCCATTCCCGTGAGGAAAGAGACGAACGCAGCCACTATAAGAGTCACATATCCGTAAAGAGCGACAACCGTGCTTTTCAGATATTTCAATCCGATAGGAATGAGGAAATATGTAACTACTGTCGGGAATAACAGCACGAACAGCAGCACCAAAAATGGCTTCACATGGAAACCGCCTGTGAAAAGCGGAGCGCTGAATCCAACGAAAAATGTAAATATCAACGACATACAGGCAGCTGAAGAGAACGTGTAGCGCAATATGGTAACACTGGAGAGATGCCCCACCATACGTGCCGAAAAAACGAGATATACAGCATATATGACCGACGCTGCGATAGCCAGCATGTTCCCGAGCATTGCGTTGCTTGCCACCTCCTTGGACGGTTCGGAGAGAATGCAAAGCATTGCACCTGCAAAACCCACAGCCAATCCCATCAGACGCCTTGCGTCCACACTTTCGCGGTAAACCGCAGCAGAGACAATCACCACCCAAAGAGGCTGCATGGCATTGAATATTGCAAAATTCACAGGTGTGGTATAACTTATGCTGAGCGCATATAGTGACATATAACCGAAAATACCGAAAGCACCGAGGATAACCAGTTTGAAAACATCCTTGCGCCCCACATTCTCCGGTTTTATAAAGATGGAGACAATCCAGAAGACAACAGCTCCGAAAGCCAGACGCACCGAAACACAACTCAACGGAGCAATCCACAGCGGCAACAGATAGCCGAGAGCATTCACGTTCAATCCACTGAACACACGCGCCACGAACAGCGCTACAGAACCTTTATTATAACCATTCATAAGAGGAAAGTCAACGTTTCACAAACAGACGATTCAACACCAAAGGCACTAAAAACACAAAGCCGACAATAGAGTTCAAAAGAAAAGAAGAGGCTTCACCCTTAACTCCAAACAAATCCTGCAAAAGCTCTATCACAAAAGGAGATACCACTATAGCTACATAGTTCATTGTCATCACAAGCGCAAGCGCTGTAGTGACCTTGTTTGCCGATGCCGACGATGCTGTCGCGTCATATATGTAAGGCTGTGCCATTCCATAACCGAAGCCCGCCACAATGCAACCGATAACAATAAACAGCAACGAGCTGTTGAGGGATATATCAAGCAGACCCAGCGCTATGAACAACAAAGACACCCACAATATATTACCTTTGAGCAGTGCAAGAATACGGTTTATGAAAAGCCCGGGAGTCATCATTGACAGGAAGAACACCGCTGTCACAAGCCCGGCTACAGCACTGTCGTGCCCGAGCTTTCCCAAAAGAAAAGGCAAGTCTATGCTAACCGCCATTACAAGATAGGTTATAAGCAGGTAGAAAAGCATGTATTTTGACAAAGAACGGTAGTTGATGCCATTACCTGTAGTTTCCGTTTCCTTAACAGGTTGTGCATCAGCCCCTGCAGAGGCCGCATTACGTTTTATGGCAGGCAGCAGTATTATCGAGAATACAGGCAGCAGATACACCAGGAACGGAAGGCGCCACTGCACATCGGCAAGCCAACCGGTGACAGCTGTAGCCAATACCAGGGCTATATTTGTTATTGCCGAAACATATCCGTATTGACGCGTGCGCTCGGCACCCGTAAAGAACTTGGAGACGAGAGTTGTAGACAACGGAACAATGATTCCGGCACCTACTCCCAAAAAGGCACTGACAGCTATCAACTGCGTGATACTACCACATACAAAGTATAATGCGCCACTTAAAAGAAACAGCCATAACCCAATATATAACAATCGTATATACCCCACTCTTTCACTTATAAAACCGGCCAATAATATAAAAGGGATTATAAGTAACGACGGCAATGTGGTGAGCATCTGGATATCGACTTCCGATGCCTTCGGGAAAATAACTGCAAGCTCTTCTGATATCGGCGATACCGCAAGACCCGGCAAAGAAGTCAGTGCCGATACCGACCATATACCCAACAGCGCCCATAGGGTAATATACCCTTTTCCTGTTTCAAATTTTCTCATAGGTAAAACACTCTTTGTACAGAAGCCTAACAACCGCACCGCACAAAATGTTGCATCATCATAAAAAATATGAAACAGCGAACCCAACGGAGTACAACAGCGTTTCATCTTCACATACGAAACCAATTTACTAACCTCTAAAAACTGTAGAAAATGAAACAGGAAGATTGTATGACCACATCAGTGTTCGGTTCAGAGGAGATGCTCAAGAGCTCACCCGTAGATAAGATTCCGCAACACCCCACCACTCCGGAGATTGCCTACCGCATGGTAAAGGACGAGACATTCGCGCAGACACAGCCGAGACTCAACCTTGCGACTTTTGTAACGACATATATGGATCCGTACGCCACCAAGCTGATGAACGATGCCATAGCCGTGAACTACATCGACGAGACCGAGTATCCCCGTATCGCGGTAATGTGCGCAAAGTGCATCAACATCATCGCCAACCTATGGAACAGCCCCGAGCAGGCCAAATGGAAAGCCGGAGCATTGGGAATAGGTTCAAGCGAAGCCTGCATGCTTGGTGGCGTGGCAGCCTGGCAGCGCTGGAAGAAACGCCGTATGGCAGAAGGCAAGCCTGTTGACAAGCCCAACTTCGTCATTTCTTCGGCCTACCAGGTAGTGTGGGAGAAGTTCGCGCAGCTGTGGCAGATTGAGATGCGCACGGTGCCCTTGACAGCAGAGAAGCTCACACTCTGCCCCGAAGAGGCAATAGCGAAGTGCGACGAGAACACAATCTGTGTAGTTCCCATCATGGGCGTCACATGGACCGGACTGAACGACGATGTCAAGGCACTCAACGATGCCCTCGATGCCTACAACAAGAAGACCGGTTACGACATCCCTATCCACGTCGATGCTGCATCAGGCGGTTTCATCCTGCCGTTCCTCAAACCTGAACTCGAGTGGGACTTCCGCCTCAAGTGGGTACTCTCAATAAGCACCAGCGGCCACAAGTACGGTCTTGTATATCCCGGCCTTGGCTGGATTGTGTGGAAAGACAAGAAGTTCCTCCCCGACAGCATGTCGTTCAGTGTCAACTACCTTGGAGCCGAGGTGACACAGGTAGGTCTTAACTTCTCGCGCCCGGCAGCACAGATTCTGGGCCAGTACTACCAGTTCATACGTCTGGGCTATGAGGGCTACAAGGCCATCCAGCACAATTCTATGGAGATTGCCAAGTATCTGCACGGTGAGATAGGAAAGATGAAGCCTTTCAAGAACTACAGCAGCGAGGTCACCAATCCACTCTTCATCTGGGAGATGAAGGGCGAGTATGCAAAGCAGTGTAAATGGACACTTTACGATTTGCAGGACAAGCTCAGGCAGAACGGTTGGATGGTACCGGCCTACACGTTGCCGACAACATTGGAAAAGACCATTGTGATGCGTATTGTAGTGCGTCAGGGCTTCAGCCGCGACATGGCCGACCAGCTTTTGGGCGACATCAAGGCTGCTGTTGCCGAGCTCGACAAGCTGCAGTACCCCACACCGTCGCGCCAGAGCATCGACAGCAATATCAAAGTGAAAGGTACAGTATATACTCACACAGGTAAAGGATAACTGATAAGATTATGAAAAGGGATAGAAGGATTACAAAGGATGAGCTCAAGATTGCCGTCCACGATGCCTACTTGAAGTTCAAGGACAGGAATGACGGACACAATGCCGATTATATACCCTACCTTGCCAACATTGACAGCAAGCTCTTCGGTATTGCAGTGTGCCTGCCCGACGGCGATACAATAACCGTGGGAGATTGTGATTACCGTTTCGGCATAGAGTCAATATCAAAGGTTGCGACAGCAATCCTTGTACTCAAGGAGTATGGCTGTGAGACGCTGCTCGATATGATTGGTGCCGATGCCACAGGAATGCCATTCAACTCGGTGCTTGCCATCCTGCTCGAAAACGAGCATCCTTCTACCCCGCTTGTAAATGCAGGAGCAATATCCGCCGTGAGCATGGTGAGCCCGGTGGGCAACAGCCGCGGGAAGTGGGAGGCGATAAAGGAGAATATCGAAAAACTGTGTGGCAGCGAGGTTACGCTCATCGACGAACTGTACAGGTCGGAAAGCGTCAGCAACCACAACAATCGCGCCATTGCTTGGCTACTGAAGAGTTACAACCGCATATACGACGAGCCCGAATTATCGCTCGACCTGTACACGCGCCAATGCTCTTTGGGTGTCACCGCAACACAGCTCTCAACAATGGCTGCAACCATCGCTTGCGGCGGATATAACCCAAAGACAAAGGAGACGGTTTTTCCCGGCAACCTGACAAGCAGGATCACATCGCTGATGGCAACGGTGGGCTTCTATGAACGTACGGGTGACTGGATGTTCAGTTGCGGCCTGCCAGCCAAGAGTGGCGTGGGCGGCGGTATTATGGGTGTGCTTCCCGGCGCCTTCGGTATCGCCGCTTTTTCGCCGCCAATAGACAGCGCAGGAAACTCCGTACGTGCCCAACTTGCGATAAGGTATATTATGGAAGAGCTCAAACTGCATATCTTCGGCTGTGAGAAGTTCGTGATGGTTGAAAAAGAGGCCATTATAGCATAAAATAGACTCTCTGTGCTACAACAGCACAGAGAGTCTGTTTCATCGCAGTAGTTATTTGTATCAATGGACAACTATTATATTATAGCCTTCAGTTTTCCAATTCCTCCATCACCTCTTCCATCTCCTTCTCGAACTCTTCGGCAAAGCCCTCCATTCCAGCGCCGAGTTTTATGGCAAACTCGCGGGCCGACTTGCCCAGTTGCTTGCCGGCATTGCGCCCAGCCTCACGCAGCTCCTCATCGGACAGGTCTCCTTCATCAATATCCAAATCAAGATTCTCTACACCGAAAGCTTCCATAAAGCCCTCAATGCCACCTCCCAACTCTTGGAAAAGATCACCCATAGATGAGCCCAAATTATTCAAGGCTGCTTTTGTGAGATATGCACTCATTCTGCCGTTCAAGCGACCGATCTCACGCAACTCCTCATCGGTA
Organism: uncultured Bacteroidales bacterium; assembly: GCA_937906165.1. Lineage (GTDB taxonomy): Bacteria > Bacteroidota > Bacteroidia > Bacteroidales > Bacteroidaceae > HGM04593. The sequence goes on from CALCYA010000058.1 coordinate 23,933, forward strand.
TATTCATATTTCTCAAAATCCTTCTCAAGGACATCCAATTTGGCAAGCACCTTTTCCACATCCTCCTCGGTATATGAATTATAATTCTTTTCAACTTCCCGAACAATCTTTTCCAACTCTTTTATAGGAGTCTGCGAATTGACACAGGCCGTAAAAGAGAACACCACAAACAATACCGAGAGAGCAAAAACAATTCTTTTCATAGTGATTTCTTTTATTTTTCCAAAAATAGACATTTTGCCACAAAATGCAAAATCTCTCAAATGTATTTGCCCGACGATTTAAAGATTTACATTCTGAAGGTACCTATTTTGAGTTGCTCCATAATCACCCTGCTGCTTTTGGCACCCACCAGAATCATATTCTTGCCTATCGTCTTGCACTCCAGGCGTGCAGTACCGTCGAAAAGCCATATCCTGTTCTTCTTGTCAATGGTTATAAGGATTGCCTCCTTGCCGTCATAATCGGCAATTGAAATATCGGTATAGGTAAAATCATAGTGCTTGCCGCCGAGAGCCACCTGTATATTACATTTGCTGTCAAGGCTTATGCGTGCAGTGTTGTCAGTAAGTTCATAATTGTCCTTTCCTTTTACACGTGCGCTCTTTTCGTAGTAGAAGCTGTAGGGATAGGTTGCCGAACGGTCGTATACAGCCTGTATCGCATAGCCGCCCGTCCAGTTTTTATTATCCTTATCTTTGATTACAATGTCGTCATCAGTTGTCTTTGGAATGTACACAATATTGTGTGTGCTTTCAAGAGTAAAATATCTATAGTCTTCAGCAGTCTGCTTGAACTCCGCCCATACACCGCTTTTGAGCCTTGGACGGTACTCGCGCCAATTCATGTTGTCGCGTACAAAATAGCCGTCATACTCGTAGTGTTTCATGCTGTGGTTCCTGTAAGTGTAGTACAGGGCATCGCCTTCGGGGCAAAGAAGGTGCACGTTCAAAGTGTTGTATACAACCTCCCAGTTGCCGTTCTTCTTGCGGTCGACATATATCTTGTCATGTGAAATTTTGGGAACGGAAACATTGCATCGCTTGCTTTCAAGATAGAAGAACTTGTCATCCTCCTTGTACTGCTTGTATTCGTTCCAGGGCTCCACTTTGTCGGCCGGACGGTACTCTATCCATTCCTTACCGTTCTTCAAAAAGTAACCGCCGTTGTAGGTTACAAGTGCTGTAGTCTGTGCTGTAAGCGACACCATGCCTGCAACAGCAAGCACCAGTGTCAGTAAAATTTTCCTTTTCATTGTTGTATTGTTTAATAATTTGTTTCTGTTATTCAATAGAATGCCATCTCGACGATTGTAATGAGGAGAGATCCCTCGTCGCTTCGCTCTGTCGGGATGACAGGTACGCGATTATTGCTCTCTGTTATCTGTACTCTGTTATCTGTACTCTGTACTTGGCGTTCTTGAGATCCTTGACTTTAGCCCCTTCGGGCGTCGACCGTTGGTTCGCTGCGCTTTAGGATGACAGGTACGCGAGTATTGTTCTCTGTTCTCTGTTCTCTTTTATCTGTACTCTATTCTCTGTACTCTATTCTCTGTACTCTATTCTCTGTACTCTATTCTCTGTACTCTATTTCGAGAACATCCTTGCATATCCGAAGTCAATATGCACGCCGTTCTTGTGCGACTTGCCCGCATAGAAATATTCATCCTCGGTAAAGTGTATTCCGTATGAATTGTCGCTGAGGTCACTGTTGATTATGATGTTGCACTTCTTTGCAAAGTCCTTCTCGCCACCGAAGCAATATTCATTCACAGCCTGTTCAAAGCCGCTTACACCGCCGATTATTATGCTCATGTGGAAATGCTTATCGGCAGGAGAGTCGTAGAGGCACATAAGTATGCCGCCTTCGCCCCATAACTGTACAAAACGCTTTCCATTGTTCTCGTTGTTTTGTGTCACTTCGAGCCCCATTACCTTCTCGCCCGGCTTGCGGCGGAAGAAGTCACCGTACTCCCTCAACATCTCATTGTAACCCTGTTCATTCTGCGAGAAGCTGTAAAGCACAGCAGGCATGCTGCCCTGATACTCAACAGCTGCAAACTCCTTGTATTCAAGCGTAAAGCCGTCATCATACCATTTGTTCCGCGGATAATGCCTGATGACATACTGCTCTGCAATATCCTGCGGGGTTATTATGCACGATATAATATCGGTGAGACCAAACTTGTAACCGGCTATGAAACTGTTATAACTGTTTATCCAGTCGTATATGCCCTTTGCTGCGTATGGTTTCTGTTTCCCCTTCAAGTGAGCAGGAACCTGAGGTATTGCCACATAGTACTCATCGCTGCCAGGTATTATCTCAATGAACGAGGGCACATCAAGTTCCTCAAGCTCACGCTCCAAATCCTCCAGGTGTTCGCTCATCTCCTCCTTGAATGCGGCAATCTCTGCAGTCAGTTCTTCACGTTCTTCTTCACTTTCAGCCTTGGCAAGCCTGCTTTCAAGCAGTTCTGTATTGTCATTGAAAATCTTTCGTGCAAGCGCCATTATCGACTCGCCGTCAGCACTCGGGCAATAAGGATTATCGGGGTGCCTGCTAAGTTCATCCATATTTGTATGTACCCCGAAGTCCATTCCTCCGAACATATCAACATCAACAAAATCTTCAGTGGTCATCTCCATCACCGAGCGCATCGCATCCTGCACTCTCTCCATAATATTCATGGTTGCATAAAGAATCATGACATCATCGCCGCTATCTCTTACAAGCAACGTGTGACCTTTGCATACAAAAAGAGACTCTTGTTCTCCATCTTCGCGTTGGCATGCCATTAGCGGGATACCGAATATATCCTCCGACTCCTCATCATAATACTTTTCAAATACGCCATTGATAAGGTTGTAACCGATATTGTCTTCAGACATTGCTGATACGTATCGGAATGTTGTATCGGAAGTTTCAAGGCCGGTTACAGACATATTCAGTCCATTCACCTCTAAAACAAGAAGGTCCGAAGGATATTCAAGATATGTATCAGAGCCGGAATTTTCATTCACACAAGTCACATGCTCACCATTGAGAGCCTTGAGCTCAGCAATGAATTTATTCAATTTTCCCTGGTCTATGACCTGAGCATAGGCATTCGTGGCAAGCAAAAGTGCCATTAGTATATATATTGTCTTTTTCATAATACCATTCTATTATATTTCATAATCCGATTTCTATTCCATTCTCGCCTAGAGCCTTGAATGAATCGTAAGAAAGCCCGGCAATGAATACCACAGATAATTCATCGCCCTCATCATTTATCACAAGAGTACTATTTGAATCGCCGTATATTGCAGTCATCGTTCCATTCTCCCTGTTCAGCGCCATTAGCTTCATACCCATTACACTCTCCTCTTCTTGCAGGAATATGTCCATGACCTGTGAAAGCTGTTTGTATCCCTCAGGACCTGTGGCTGTAAATTGCCGCATGCTCCTTATTGATGTCAACTGCAAGGGAATATCATTCAACTCCGACTGCACATCTGCCCCCAGCATATTGAACATCTGTCTGAACATGCTCGACGAGATATATGCGTAATCAATCTCATCGGACTTTATTTTTGCCACTTTCTTTATATATGTCTCGGCCTCGCTTTTTCCATCGTTTTGCGGTACTTGCCCTGCGGCAAAGACAGAACCGGTAAAAAGCACGAGTGTAAACAATGTTGTTAAAATATACCGTTTCATAATTCCATTATTGAATGTTTATTTTTATCATATTTTTATACGGAGCAACAGCCTTGTTCAAGTTGTTCTCCATTTTGCGTGAATTTTTGTGTGTTGTATTTACTACCAGCATCATATTTTCAAATGCGCCCTTGAAACACTCCATTGCATCCTCGGGATTGTCGAATGTATCCTCCTCGGGAAGCTCGGCCGATGCCGTAACCTGAAAATCCGGTTCAACTGCAGGAGAGTGCACGTTCTTATCAATGAAGATGTAGCCTACAGCCAGCACAGCAGCGGCAGCAGCACCACGCCACACAAAGCGTGGAATCTTAAGCACAGGCCGTTTATCTTCCTTCACCGTCGTTTTCTGCGGGAGTTCTTCTGTTTCATCGGCAGCAAGAGAATCGAGCATCGCTTCAAGGCGCGCCTCGGCACCCAATGGCAGCTCCACATCAATATCATCACCACAAAGCGCAATTATCGCCTCCTTATCCTTTTGGAGACAGGCAGGAACATCGTTCTCGCGGAGAAAACGGCACAGCTCGCGCTCCTCTTCAACAGAGAGCTCCGCATTGAAGAACTGCTCTATCTTTTTCTTAAGGTCCTTTTCTTCCATAATCACTCCTTATTAATATAATATTGTCTGAACTTTTTTCTTATTCTCGATATAATCACCCTTATATTCACTGCCGAGAGCCCGGTGACGCTTTCAATCTCCTCGAAGCTGCATCCGTTCATCCTCATCTGCATCACCCGGCAGTGCTGCTCCGGAAGGCCGGCCAGAAATTTCTCCAGGCATTCATCGGCCTCGCGCCGTTCAATATCAGGTGGGGAATCGACAACAATATTGTCAGTCTGCAATTCACTGACCTCGTCATGCATTCTCATTGCCTGCCAACGGTCGATGCATATGTTTCTCAGCAATTTGCGGCAATAAGCCTCGGTCGCAACAATATTTTTAAGTTCCTCCTTTCTTTCCCACAGACGCAGATAGAGATTCTGCACAGCATCCTCTGCCTCAAAGCTGTCGCAAAGCATACGGTATGCTTCGCGATAGAGCATCTTTTGCAGCGGCAAGAACCGCCTTTTGAATTCTGCGTGTGTCACTTTATCTCAATATTTGCGTAAACTGCGAACATAGCCTGCACTCGCTGTGATAAATATTAAAGCAAGCTTTATATTTCTCGCTCGTTTGTGTCTATATTTGAGCTAATGCTCGAATATTTTCTGCACTCGCTGTGATAAATATTAAAGCAAGCTTTATATTTCTCGCTCGTTTGTGTCTATATTTATGGTTCAGTGAGTGTATCTTTTTTATCACTCCTCATTCTAAAGACGGAAAAAATGCGAATTTGTTACAAGCAAAACTGAAAAAAAATAAAAAAAGAAGGAAATCGATGAAAAAACAAGCTATTCGCATCAAAATATGACGAGAATAATCCTTGTAATCACTTCACCTTATACCAATACTGATAATGTCATTTAAAGCAGCACACTCAAACTCAACCATAGAGAAAAGCATAGTACCACATCAGCATAAAGTTGGCTACAATCAGTAGGCATAAAGCAAGAGTAGTGCCAATAGTCCAAGCTATCTTCTTTTTTCTACCCTCTTTTTCAAAAACTGCAAAATGAATCAAATAGCGGTCATTCTTCCAATATACCAATTCACCTACGATCCACGAAGAAACAATTCCCAAACCGACAACAAGGAGCAAGTGCCTTCCTACAATGTCATATGCTTGTGGCCCATAGCAAATCATCCAAATATTAATCACCAAATAAAAAGGTAAAGCAAACAACAGCAATGCAAGACCGGTCAGACAGTATAGTGTAAACCCCGATGCAGGGTGGTCTAAAGTCTTATACAACCCACTTCTCGCCCTATCCTTATATTCCTTGAATGAATTAATCCCGTATTGCTTTTTCAAATGTCCCTTCCAGAAGGGCAAGCAATACAACGGTCGTTGCACCAATAATTCAACTGCTGCATATATAGGTAATCCGGAGAAATACATCAGATTGTACAATGAATACAATACCCTGTTCAAGAATTTGTCTATATTGTCTCTCATTTCTATTCTTTCTTCAACGCTTTTATGAGGTTTTCCAAAGCATCAAGGTTACGTGGGTCGGCATTGACACCGAGCAGGTTTTCTTCTGTCTCGTCCAACTTCACAACTAATATCGACCTTCTATGATAGTGCTTTCACCTCGTCCTGTTTGGTATTTCGGTGAACGGCTTACCTTTTTACCATATTCAAATGTATATGACAATTTGAGTGTAGCGTATGCATTGTAGTTTGCATCTACGGAACTTGTAATCAAACGATATACATCCGCATCAAGTACCCCTTTTGTCTCTTGTCCGGACAGAAACAGGTTATTGACTTGGAGTTCGGCAGAAAAAGCGCTACGGCTCCACTTGCCGGAAATTCCATACATCCAAGGTGTTTCCCAGAGCACCTGGTTGCTGACGATATCTTTTTGAGGTGTTGCTACAAACGGTTGAATGAGAAAATCGCCTAAATAAATTTCAGCATACAGATTACCCCAACAAGTGTTCTGACTCTCTGAAACAAGACCACATAGTTTTGTATGTTTGTAACCTCCATCAAATTTCAAATTGAACTGTTCGCATGGCTTGAATACCAAAGAGAAATCAAGCGAAGGACGATGGTATCTTGTAGCATCTGCATACGAATTTATTATTTTCCCGTTCTCAATGGAATAGCTGTTTGTAATCAAATGATTGATATACAAGTATTGAAGTGTTGCGGACAAAGACCACTTTGGTTTGGAAACGGTATAGGTAACTCTCGGCTGAAGAAGTGTTGCGTTTACAAGTTTGGGGTTACCACGTCTTGTCATTAGACGATCCAGTTGCAAAGTGGCATTATTCACTGTATTGAGTGTCGGGTATGTATTGCCCAATGCAAAAAGGAACTGGAGTCGATGCCCGTCATTTCTCATATATGAAGCCATTGCATTCAGACGAGGATTCAGATGGCCTACAGCCTCTTCTCCTTTTAGCTGATATATCTGATAAGATATTCCCGGGGTAATACTGAACATCCATCCATTTTTCCATCTTTTGGAATAGTTGGCAAACAAAACGGTTTCTGAAGAATAGAGTTTCTGTACATGATAAGATGGAAGAGTGTATTCAGACCGGCTATTACGGTAGAATTCATTAAGGGTGATTGTCAGATTATGGTTGTTTTTAAAAGCATGACCGTACAAGGCCTTCACATTAGCATAGTAATAATCATCGTCGGCACTGGAGATAATGGTCTCGTCCGATTCTGAGTAATTCTGATCGAAGTTTGTGTTGGCATAGTAAGCATTCGCTTCAACCTCGATATACTGACTTGTCGAAATCCGGTTGAGGAAGTAAAAATACAGTGAGGTCTTGAGATTGTCGTTTGTAACTTTATCAGTTAGAGTCGCATTAGGGAATAGTGAACTGTAAGTTACCGTGCCATCCTCGACAACTTTCTTGTTCCAGTCTTTATCAATACCGCCACGTAACATCCAGATTGTCTTATTGTCGCTATGACTAACACTGGCAGCCCCGTATGCATGGTCATTCCTATGTGAAATGTCATCGCAAGCAACATTTTTTATCAACGGTTCTATAGGGAAATTATAATACTCACTTTCAGTCAGCTTTTCTTTAGGATCCTCTAGCCTGTATCCTCCCCATACATTAAAATTATATTTGGGAGTTGCATACTTGGTGATGAAATTATAATCCCCTTGCAAGTAGCCGACACCTTGCATCGCGTCAAGTTGTGTGTAGCCCCCTTCGGTGGGATTTTTCATAACGAAATTTATGCTCGCATTATCGTTTGCAAACTTGCCTGTAGGCAGGTCGTAGTATTCAACTTTCTGTATGTCTTTAGCTCGCAATGTCTGTACTTCCTGTACATCCGCAGGCCTACCATCTACATATAAACTGACCATACCAAAGGGAGATGTCACTTCGCGTTTCTGACAATCGACCATCAAGCCGGGAATCATCATACTATTAAGTACATCGTAACCACCCCGGGCATGTTTCTTTTGTTGTGCTGATAGGTATGCACATATATGGTCATCCTCTATAGTAAGATGAGGTGCCTTCACTACAATTTCCTGCAGATGTTGCACCCGGTAAGCTATCGAGTCTTGAGAGTCTTGACCAAAAACAGACAAGGAAGTACTGATGAGTATATATGTAAATATTATAGACCTTTTCATTTTCGGGTTTTGTTATGACAAGAACAAGGAATCACTTTACGGAATGTTTTAATATCAGCAAAGTTATTTTTTTTTCTTGTAATCACAACGTTTTTATAAGGTTTTCAAAAGCATCAAGGTTACGAGGGTCGGCATTGACATCGAGCAAATTTCCGTTGCGGTCGATTAGCCTGTAGGTCGGGTACTGGTTTACTTTAAGGAAACTCTCGACTGCGCGCTGCTGTTCTTCGGGTAGGTTATAATGCACTACATTCTCGCCTGTGACATTGTACTCCTTTATTACATTTTTCCAGCTATCCTCATCGCTACGGTTGGCAAGGTAAAGGAACACCATATCATACGGCGCCATTCTCTCATACAGTTCCTTACTGTGCGAAAGAGCCCGTTTGCAGGGACTGCACCATGTTCCCCACACATCGACCAATACAAACTTGCCTTTGTATGGCTCGATGAGCTTGCGTAGAATCTTCTCACCGTCGCTCATTTCCTTAACCTCGTCGTTGGTTTTCAGACTTTCGGCATTGGAGAGCGCACGACGTTGCAAAGCAAGATATCTGTTCTGCATCTCCAGCACTGCATTTTTCGCAGCCGGTACCGTTATATTCTCCTCTGCCCACTCTATCACATCTGCCGGTAGGGGAATGCGGCGGTTGTTTATTTCGTTCCAGATGATTCCGGCCATATAAATATCGTATATCTCCTTGTTGTTTGGCAGACTGCTTATCGCATGCTGCGGAATTTTGACAGCAAATTCCCTTATTATTGCATCGGCATTACTGTTCCACACATCGTTTATAATATACATGATTTCACTATTGTTGAATTCGTTTATAAGTTTTTCTCTCTCCGCGTCATCGTCAAGTGTTGCAAGTTGTGCCTTCATCTTTTCAAGTTCACTGTCGTAACTATTCACAGCACATGCCTGTTTCTCATCGAGCGAGATTGTTCCACATGCTGCAAGACGTTGCAATGTCTTTCCCACAGAGCCTTCCTGTTCTGGCATATTCTGTACTTTATAATTCATATAATCCGTCAAGAAACGGAGATAGTCGCGATAGAGACTTTTGGGACTGCACAGCGTTGAAAACCCATCGGTAGATAATGGTGCAATCATACTGTTCCAAAGAGAGTCGGCAAAAGCAATATATTCTGCCGGCAGTTTGTCGCCTTCAACACAGTACATCCCCTGCATAAGGCTCTCGCCCATCCCTGCACGATAATAGCCTGTGAGATAGTCGATATATCGGCGCGACAACATGGGGTGCTCCTCTACTCTCTTTTGCAGTTCGGCATTATATCGACGTCCGCACTCCTTTACGTGCTGCAAGAACTCCATAGCCTGCTCCTGCGTGGCAGGGTCGTGCTCTATGCGCTCGTTCATAAATGAAGCCGGATAGGCTGTCAACTCATTTTGCAGACGTGTATCGTTGCCCATAAAGAGTTTCTGCCCAGTGCCGAAATCGTGGAGAAAGAAATATGTCTCCCCCGGCTCAAGCACTGTACTCACCATTGTTCTTTTCCAATCAACAAACACCTGCGAGGTGTTCTGTAACGGCATTTTTAGTGTGAAACGTCCCAAGGAATCCATTTTTGCATACAATGACAAACCGCCGGGTTCGCGTGTAACAACATTATGTACCATTACCTCGAACTCTTTTCCGCCTCTTTGCAAGGCCTCGGCAGGCATATCCTTTAGCCAGCCGATTATTGTAACACTGTCGCCCATTCGGTAGCCGTTGTCCTTGAAGCCTACGCGATTGTCCTTAATAGGATAATCGGGCAATGTGGCAGTGGTTATTGGGCTGCACTTTACAGCCTTTGAATTGCCTACTTTGATTGTGCGTATGCCTTTCTTCATCTTGCCCACCTTGATGTCGAGCACCTCATTGCCGTTCCCAACGGTGAGTATATAACCGCCACGCTTTTCTGTCATTGACTTTATATCCCAAAAGCGTGAATCGTAGATAACATGCTCGCGGGCAAAACCAATGAGCCAATCGCCTGTAGCATTGTTACGCCAATAGGTGTCGGTTATTCCACTCGGCAAGGTAGCTGCACTGCGTATATTCTGCACAACCCAACCAACGCGTCCATCAAGCGTGAAGCGTTCTGTATTTGCGGGCAGAGGTTCGAAAGATAGCAGGATATCGACCTCTCCGCTTGCAGGAACCACAAAAGGAACATCATACTCCACACACATCGCGCCGTCGTACTCACTCGACGTCTTTCCTTTCAAGGCATAACTGTTTACACCGTCGTCGAGCGTAGTTCCCAGTGCTATACCCGCCTGAAAACCCGCGGGAAAATCAATATGCAAGAGAATATCAGTCCTGTCGGGATAAAACCACACTTTGTTTATATCAAAGACAGTGCTTGTTCTGTAGCCCACAACAACATTGTCCCAAATTTTCTCCTGTGCAAAGCCACATACGGTGGCAATGGCAACGATTAAGGTTAAAAATAGTTTTTTCATAACCATTTTATGCTTACAAATTATAATCTTTCTTTTAGTATCTGTTCTACCTCCTCGGCGGTTGCTCCTATTACAAGAATAGTTCCGTCTTTATCTACAAGGAACACCTCTCCGCCACCCCTAATGCCGTACCGTTCCCAAATATTGTCCACACCTCGCAGTGCCAACAGGTTGAGCCAAGGATAACCGTCTTTCTCCACGGCTAACCTCATATTTTCACTTTCCAATTCGCTTGCAACTCCAACGACAGTGAATCCCTTATCCTTGTATTTGTTGTACAATGGAATAAAGCTCATCGATTGACGTCTGCAGGGACCGCACCAGGATGCCCAAAAGTCAATAATTGCGATCTTGCCCTCAATCTCTTTCGAGAGCGTGTGGTTTTCTCCATTGAGGTCAGGAAGAGTAAAGTCAATTACTCGTGAGCCTACACGCACATCCATCGATGACACCCAATTCCGCAAGGCTATTGCCATATTATTTGTGGGATACCTGGCATCATACACACGCTTGAACACATCCACGTATGGCTGTTTGGTGGCATTGTCCTTGTTATAAAGCCTGTATCTTACCTGGTTGAGCAGATAAAGTCCTACCAGGTTCGGGTTGTTCGTGATGTAGTCAAGTTCATATGCATACTCCTCTTTTCTTAACTCTTCTCCTTTCGCCATAAATACCTTGTACTCCGGCGTATAAAGGCGGTTTTCTTTCTCTAACAGCTCTATTTTCTCGCTAAGGCTATTTAACGAATCGCGGTCTTCACATTCATCGTACAGTTTCTTGAGTGCTGCCCCTTCAGCTGTTAAAAGTTTTCCTGCTTTCTCCAAAGCAGCCTCCTCCTGTCTCATAGGCAAGTAGAACCTTTCTTCAATGTCTTTATTGTAGGCTATCAGCTCTTTGTTGAGCGGTGTCTCGGAACGCATAGCTGGAAGCGGAGCATCGTCTATTGCATAGCCATAGAACGTCGCATGAATATCTCCCTCCTCGGCAAAGAAATCCAGCGGCATCCAACAACCATTGTTGTAATCCTCACAAGCAAACAGCTGATAGAATTCAGGAGCGTCGATATAAAGGTCATGAGAGAAATGCCCATCCTTTACCAAGATGGTATCTACGGGCACTACCCTTGGGTCGCCATCACCAATAATGAGCAATATCCGAGTGAAAGAACTCTCCTTTACCTCTCCCTCAATGTGGCAATGGAGCTTCTTATTATTACTTATGCTATCTTGCGCAAAGCCACACAGAGTGGCAAATGCAACGATTAGGGTTAAAAATAGTTTTTTCATATTATCATAGTGTTTTTATAATGTTTTCAAGTTTATCGAGGTCGCGAGCATCTACTTCAATGTCAAGTATATTACCGCTCCTGTCCACAACTCTATAGAACGGATAGCCGTCAATCTTAAGATATTCCCCAACTGCACGCTGCTGTATATCAGGTAAATTATAGTGATAGACATTCTCACCTGTGACATTGAACAGTTTTATCGTGTTCTCCCACGTTTCAATAGGGCTTTGGTTTGCCAGGTAGAGATAAGCGACATCGTATTTGTTCAGGCGTGCATACTCCTTCTGTGATTCTGACAGTGCTTCTCTGCAAGGGGCACACCACGTTCCCCATACATCAATGATGACAACCTTTCCTTTCAAGGGCTCAAGCAACTTGCGCAGTATCTCTTCGCCATCGGAAAGGCCTGCAACATCGTTGTGGCTACGCAGGCTTGCAGCGTGATGCTGTTCGCCGTTCATTATGGCAACGAGTCTATCGTTCTCAAGCAGGATGCTCTCCTTCAATGGTTCAAAGGTAATGTTCTCCTGGATGTATTGCAAGGCAAGGGGCGGCAGAGGCTCCTTGTCGCGTTCAAGCGATATATGCAAACAACGTACAGCAAGAATCTCTCTCAGCACGCGGTTATATCCAAGCGGTTCGGTTACATCCATTATGGCATACATCTGAATAGTCGGTAATTCGGTATCAATTATCTTCATAAATCCATCCCTTCTAAGAATGCTTTTTGCACGATTTGATAACGCCGACTCATAGAACTCATCCTCAAGCCTGCTACGTTCCTCGGTACCGGGAATGTTTTCCAATTCTCTGTAAAGAAGATGAGATGCCTCTGCCCACTCCTCTATGACAACAAGTTCCTCATCCGTAATCTCAATCTTGCCGGCATCACGATAACGCTCCAATATATACGGGAATATCCTGTCGAATTTAATCATCCTTTTTCCATTGTCATCAACCACGTAAGCGTATTTCTGGTTCTTCAGTAAAGTTGCCACGTCCCATAACGCCGTGCCGTAGTCACGACAGAAAGTGTATGCCGGTTCGGGGAGTGTCTCTTGCAATTGGTGCACGAAATCCATATACTCGTTTGTCACTCTCCGCTCCTTGAATGAATAACTTGCCTGTGTCATAGCCGCTGCGAACTGGCATCTTTGATTGCCACCTACGGTTTGGATATAACGCTCCGAAAGCGAGGGATGCTGTTCAACAAGCCTTGCGAAGCGTGCTTCAGTCTTCTCCAGCTCCGGCAAGTACTTCTGCATAACATCAGGAGCCGTTATTTTGCCGGCATCTTCGTAATCAATTTCGAATCCGCACCATGGTATCGGATGTGCGAGTATCTCGTTCTGCAGGCGTGCGTTGCTGCCCATAAACAGCTTATGTCCCTTCTCAAGGTCATAAAGCAGAAAGTATGTTTCACCTGGCTCAAAGATGTTGCGTAGAAAGGTAATATTCCAATCCATCAATACCTCCGAGGTGTTCAGCAACGGAATCTTTATAGTAAAGCGGCCAAGCGAGTCCATCGCTGCAGAAAAACCTTCCTCTTTTCCTTTAAGGACGTTCTCGATTAATATTGTGTACAGACTGTTTGCCCTTTCTATTTTATATTTTGGAGCACCCCTGAGCCAGCCTGTCAGTGTAACAGTATCGACCTTTTGGTAGCCGTTGTCCTTCAATCCTCTTACCGTATCCTTGTGGGCATAGTCGGGCAAAGTGATGGTGCTTATAATTTCAAACTCGCATTTTCTTTTGCCTATAGTTATATTACGATGACCTTTTTTGCTTTTGCCGACCTTTACGTCCAGTTCCTCTCCGTCACTCTCAAGCAGAAATTCATATTTGTCGCCTTTATGCTTGCGTTCCTTGTATTTCCAGAAACGACAATCGTATATTGCGCACTCATCGTAGAAAGCAATCACCCAGTCACCGCTCTTGCAGTTTCTCCACACCGAGGGGAACAGCTGTGTTGCTATGCTCTCTGCACTCTGTACACCAAGAATACAGAAGTCGCCTTCGGCATTATCCTCCTTGAAGTCGAACTTATTTGTATTGAGCGGCAACGGTTCAAAGTGAAATACTACATCAGCCTTGCCGTTGTCGGTAAGAAATGTCTCTTTGCCAAGTTCAAGCCCATCACAACTGCGTACCGCATATCTCTTGCCATCGGCCTGCAGATACGTACTTCGCGAAAAACGTAACCATCTGTCGGGACTTAGGGAAAGGTACATATATACCCGTGTCTCATCCTTGGTGAATTCAACCCGCGTTATCTCGGCAAGCGTAGAGACAAATCCCTCTATAAGGCAGTTCCTGTCAACAGCAGGATTCTCCCACACCTTCTCCTGTGCAAAGCCACATACGGTGGCAAATGCAACGATTAGGGTTAATACAAGTTTCTTCATATAGTTTATTCAATTTTACCTTTCAATTGGTTGGTTATCGCTCCATCTCCATAACCATACCATTTATCGATAATATAACCATCGGGGGAGATGAGCACAAAGAGAGGAATGCCGCCACCATTGGCATTGTAAAGGTCATATATTCCTGTACCATCCTTGCCGTCGTTCCAATTGTACCAGGCAATGGGGTGTTTCTTCAGTGCCTCACGCCAATTGTCCACAGGTTCAATATTTACACTCACCACGCAGAGCCTGTCCTTATACATCTCGGACACCAATGCAAGCTCGGGCAATGCAGTTATACAAGGGCCACAACCGCTTGCCCAAAAATCGAGCAGGATGTATTTTCCTTTCAGCTCGGCAAGCGAGTGTTTATTGCCGTCGAGGTCGGTCAGTTCACCGTCAAAGGCCTTAACCAACTCAGTCTGTTTAGGATAAAGATTTTCATAGGCTTTCTGCGCTTGAGGGTGTTTGCGCTGTTCATCGGTCAACTTATTATATAAACACTTCAGCTCTTTGATACAAGATTTATCTTTATACTGACTTGCAACCAATGATGAGTGACAAAAACGATCCATCCATATATCATCTACAGCCGTATGCTTCATTATCTTAAAATCATTCGCACATATACGCTGCTGCAACATATCACTCTCTTTTTCAAGTTGTATAAACTTGGCTACGGCATCCTCATTTGAACCAAACTGCGGTTTCAGGGCTTTCTGCTCCAACAATATCTGCTCATAGCGTTTCCACTCCTTGTATGACGTTTGAATATAGGCTGCCCATATTGCATTTTCGGGAGCACCACCCGTCACCTTCCAAGTGAACAACATATTATCCTCACCTTCAACAAGAATAGAGTCACCAGCCGAAGCCCAAAGACACGTTCCTAATAGAGAGAAACCCTCATTCATAAAGCCACCAATCATCAACATCTCCACACCGCTACCGCTTGGAGTCGATTTAAAATAGAACTCACCATGTTCCACTTTGGAAGTTCCAACGAAAAAGCCACGTTCTCCCTCGAACCTAAAAAGTTGGAGCACGGTACCATTAGGCACATTCTTCAACTTGCCCTTTACCTCATAAAAATTCACATTGGATGGTTCAACATCCTGTGCAAAGCCACACAGGGAGGCAAAAGCAACGATTAAGGTTAAAAATAGTTTTTTCATATAATCTAATTATGTTTTAACAATATACTTTTACTATAAGACGGACAAACCGCCTGTTTGTTACAAGGGTACATTGATTTCTCATTCTTTCATCTCGGAAGAAAACTTCAACTCAAATGAAAAGTAAATTTCACCCACAGCAAAATATTCTATCTAAAAACAGTTCTTTAGACGTCTAAAAAGTTGATTTTAGATGGCTAAAAATGCGATTTTGCCTCTATTCCTTGCCCGATAGTGCCCAAAAAGAATACTTTTGCAAATACAAAACATGACAGAAATGAACAGAAACATCTACATCATTATCTCCATTGCGTTGTTTGCGCTATCTTATATTTTCAACTATAACGACCGTCGCGACGAACTGCACGACAGGATAAACAGCGGGTTCAAGAAGGAAGCACCCACGTGGTGTGACAGTATAATGATTATAAAAAATGAATTCCATAGCGATAATGGTACATATTCCGATGATTTCCCTAAAAACAAGAACCTGTATCTTGAAATGGAAGAAGGAGAAGTTGTCATTTCCCCTAAATTCTATAACCCTGACAGTTATTTAAGATACGAGCACGATTTTACTGAAACAGCTTTCCTTGTGTGCAATGAACAAAAGTTTGATTACTACTTCTCGACAACCGACTCGTTGTTCAAGAATATGGTAACAAGGTTAGGTATAAAGGCCGATGTTGCAACAACAGTTTATGCCAAGAGCCTCTTCGATATGTTCGTTTCCGAGGACAGTATGAATGTGAATGCTCCCTATGTGCGTACATTCCAGGCAAGAGAGGTTGAGGGCTTTACAACGGACAGCGTATCATTAGGTATCTGCGGACAAGGCAAGATAATAGGTACTGTTGATATTCCTGCAAGTGAGATTATAAAAGGAATGGAACCGTTGGC
>CALCYA010000059.1 GCA_937906165.1 uncultured Bacteroidales bacterium
TTTTCCTAAATCACTCAACTTTTTGCTTAGCCCCCAGACTTTGCCGGTGAGCCGCAGGTTGGGCAAGGTGGACAAAAAGTAGGATAAAACCTCTGTAATTATCTGGTATACATATCTTTCCAAAGATTATCATCGGTATGCTAAAAAATATCCGTGCCAAGCGTTTGTGCGTGGCACGGATATTTAAGTTATAGGTCAACCGGATGATTCTGGGTTTAAAGCTCGTCAAAATCGAACTCGTCAAAATCGCTGTCGTAGCTCTCTTCAACAAACATATCAAGGTCGCGTCGTTCCTTCTTTGTGGGTCGTCCTGTACCGCGTGCGCGACCCACGAATCCGCTCATCCTGCTCATTTCAAGAATCTCGTACTGCTCCTGTGGTGTTACGTTCTCCATCAACTCAGGTACAAGTTTTGCTCCTACACGGTGTTCTGCACACTGCAGCACCTTGAATGAATATGTCACAGGGGCTTTCTTTACATTGACAATGTCACCCACACGCACATTATGTGCTGGTTTCGCTGTACGGTCGCCAATGCTTATATGGCCTTTCTTGCATGCTTCTGCTGCAATGCTGCGTGTCTTGTATATACGCACTGCCCAAAGCCATTTGTCTATACGTGCCTGTTCACTCATTGTTCTCGCGTGGTTTGTTGCCGTTGCCTTTCTTGTTGAACTGGTTCATTGTGCGGGCAAGGCCGGTGAAGCAGAAGCTCTTTATTATTTCGGTTGTGGTTTCCAGTTGTTCGTCAACGGCTTTCTGTTCTTCGCTGTCAAATGCTCCAAGTACAAAGTTTACCTGGTGTCCCTTGCCGAAGTCGTTTCCTATGCCAAAGCGCAGTCTGGCGTAGTTTGTTGTTCCCAGTGTTGCTGCAATGTGCTTGAGTCCGTTGTGGCCTCCGTCGCTGCCTTGTCCTTTTAGGCGCAGTGCCCCTACGGGAAGGGCGAGGTCGTCGACAATTATAAGCACGTTCTCCAAAGGAACCTTCTCCTGTTGCATCCAATAACGTACGGCGTTTCCGCTTAGGTTCATGTATGTCGAAGGCTTCAGTAGGATGAGCTTGCGTCCGCGCACCGATGCTTCTGCTACGAATCCGTATCGCTTGTCCTGAAAAGAAGTATTGGATGCCTTTGCAAAGGCATCCAATACTGTAAAACCGATGTTGTGGCGGGTTCCCTCGTACTCTGTTCCGATGTTGCCCAATCCTACAATCAAATATTTCATTTGCTCGGGTTCAATTACTTCTTAGCGGCTGCTGCGGCTGCTGCTGAAGCACGTGTAGTCTTGACAGAAGCAACGAGTGACTCCTTAACTGTAACGAGCTCAAGACCCTCGTAAGAGAGGTCGCCAACCTTGATTGACTTGCCAAGGCCGAGTGATGTCACGTCTACTGTAAGGATTTCGGGAATTGCTGTGTATACAGCCTTAACCTTGAGGTAGCGCTGAACCTGAACGAGCTTACCACCGGCACGTACACCGTCTGCAAGACCCTCGAGCTTAACAGGAACTGCCATAACGATGGGCTTCTCATCTGTTACCTGATAGAAATCTACGTGGAGGATAGTATCCTTTACTGGGTGGAACTGGATATCCTTCATGATAGCCTTTACAGCCTTGCCGTCGATTGTGAGGTCAACAACGTGGATGTCTGGAGTGTAAACGAGCTTGCGGAGGCTCTCTACTGGCACGCTGAATGCCTTTGCCTCTTTTTCTACACCGTAAAGGTTACAAGGTACGAGACCTGCGTTGCGCAATGCGTTGGTAGCCTTCTTGCCTACCTCGGTTCTGCTTGAACCTGAAATGCTGATTGATTTCATGATAAAATGTGTTACTCTAAATTAAGATTAATAATTCTGCTTAATTCGCCATCACACGATGTCTCTAAAAGCGGGTGCAAAGATACGGCTAATTTGTGGAAAAAACAAATGTTGTGGGCTTAAACCGTCAAAACTGCTTTGTTTTTTGCTTGTATGCCGTGAATGGTAAGGTCTATAAAAAGTAGCTCTACTGCACTGCAATAGAGCTACCATATGATGATTGTTTGATTTAGAATTCAATATCAATGCTTGTGCTGTTTTCCTGTGCAGGTTCAATGCTGTCGGTGTAGCGGGGCACATATTCACCCTGTTCTGCGACAACAAAGTCAATTGCCTCCTTCAGGCTGTTTGCGAACTTTGTAAAGTCTTCACGGTAGAGGAAGATCTTGTGCTTCTCGAATGTTACAGTTGCATTTTCGCCCTCTCCATTGACGATTTTCTTGCTCTCTGTTATTGATAGGTACATCTCGTCCTTGCGGTTCTTCTTGACGTCAATGTAATAGATTCTTTTACCGGCCTTGATGGTCTGTGAATATACAATCTCCTTTTCGTTCTCATTCATACCGCTCTTCTTGTAGTCTTCCATCGTAATAAATGTAATTGTGTTTTTTACTAAAATGTATCTTTCAGCCTCAAATTTGAACAATAATTTTCATAAATCCAATATTTTGTTAAAGAAATTTTAATATTTCTGTGATTTATTGGACTTATTGCTTGCTGTAACGACTCTTTCTGTTAGTTCTGTATGCTCTGTTTATGTTGCAAAATGACATATAGGACGAACTTTTTGTATCGGTTCTTGTTTCTTGTGTTGGATGTTTTTTTAAATAAATACTCTTTTTTGTTTGCGTGTGTCGCATTTTAGTGCGAACTTTGCAAAAAATCAGAAAAAGCGTTTTATGATTAATAGAGTTCTTATCCGTCTTAAGGTTGTGCAGATTGTCTATGCTTATTACAAGAATAGTGGAAAAAGCATAAAGGCTGCCGAAGATGAGGTGTTTTTCAGTTTGTCAAAGGCTTATGACCTTTACAACCATATGTTGCTGTTGATGGTGGGTATCACACATTACGAGGCCGACCGTATCTCTTTCCTTTCAATGAAGGTGAGGCCTACAGAAAGCGACATGAATCCCAACCTGAAATTTATCAATAACCGTTTCATTGCTCAGCTCGAGAAGAACGAGCAGTTGGTGAAGTTTGCCGAGAAAAGCAAGTTCAATTGGGTTGACAATTCCGACCTGTTGCGTCGTCTGCTCGACAAGATTGTTGCAAGTGACGTGTATCTGGATTATATGGCGGCCGAGACATCTTCATATGAAGAGGATAAGGAGTTGTGGAGAAAACTCTACAAGATGTTCATCTTCGATAACGAGGAACTTGATACGCTTCTTGAGGAACAGAGCCTCTATTGGAATGATGACAAGTCAATTGTGGATACATTCGTTGTGAAGACCATCAAGCGTTTCGAGGAGGAGAACGGCGCTTCGCAGCAGTTGCTGCCCGAGTATAAGGATGTGGCCGATATGGAATTCGCACGTAAATTGTTCAGGGCTGCTATAACCAATGCCGAGGAGTACCGTGCCCTCATGAGTGGCTCTTCAAAGAATTGGGATATGCAGCGTCTTGCATTCATGGATGTTGTAATAATGCAGACAGCGCTTGCCGAGATTCTCACATTTGAGGACATTCCTTTGTCGGTTACCCTCAACGAGTATGTAGAGATTGCAAAGTACTACAGTACGGCAAAGAGCGGTTCATTTGTCAATGGATTGCTTGACTCCATTACAAAAAAACTCCGTCAGGAAGGTAAAATAAACAAGTAAAACAGTATAAACTTAAAATCTGATATTATGGTATTTTTGAATGCAGCAGCTGCACAGGGTGGCGGTATGATGAGTACGCTCCTTATGTTTGTGGTTATTATTGCTATTATGTACTTTATGATGATCCGTCCTCAGCGCAAGCAGCAGAAGAAGATCGAGTCGTTCCGTAATGGTTTGCAGGTAGGTCAGGAGGTCGTTACCAGTGGTGGCATCTATGGCAAGATCAAGTCTATGGAGAATGGCATCGTTATGCTCGAGGTTGCCCACAACGTTGTTGTACGTGTAGACATTTCGGTTATCTACCCAAGCTCGGCCGATGCCCAGCAGGAGGTGAAATGATAATAGTACACACTTTTATATAATAGAGAGGTTGTGCGGAACTTGTTTCTGCGCAGCCTCTTTAAACACGACACAAAATATCCTTTCAGATGTCATTCATGAATAAAATAAACGGGCACGACGCTTTGGTGTTCATGTGCTTCCTATTTGTCTCATTCTCGCTTTGGTTGCTGAATGCCCTGAACGAGAGGTTCGAGACGGACATAGCAGTGGATGTTATTGTGACAAATCTGCCCGAGGGTGTTGAACTGGAGAATCAGGACGATATCACAGTCGGGATTTTTGTGCGTGACAAAGGCAGTGAACTCTTCGACTACAAATTCAGGGAAGCCCCTAAGTTGTCTATCGACTATAATGACTTGACTGACAATGACAACGGTACTCTTACTATGCATTTTACGGCACTTGAGAACCGTGTGTCCAATGCTTTGAAACCTTCTTCTACATTCCTGCATTTTAAAGATGACTATTTGACGTTGCAGGTAAAGAGGGAGATGGTCACGTTGCCTGTGAAACTCAATTATGATGTTGAGACAGAAAGGCATTTTGAACTTGTTGATGTAGGGACATCTGTCAAGGAGATTACGGTGGTGGCGCCATCATCGAAGGTGAAGGAGTGGGAGAGTATAGATTTACCGGAGTTTGTCATAAAAGGGCTCAATAAAGATACATGCTTCTCTTTTTCTCTTCCACGTAGGAAATATTTCAGCTACCAGCCAGATGTAATAGATGTGCATCTCACGGTTGCTCCTTATGTAAGCCGTAAGGTGACACGCCATGTGAATGTTGTCAACAGGCTTTTTGATATTGACCTTGGTGATCATTATGATATCCCGGACTCCGTTTCGGTGTCGTATCTTGCTCCTTCAGCAGTTGCTGATAGGGTGACGGATGAAGATTTTAAGGTTGAACTCGATTTTGTGGAACTTACGGGAGGGCAGAGTGACAGTGTATACTTCAAGATATCCTCTTGTCCCTTCTCAATAGAGGATAGGGATGTTGTAATCACTCCGGGATTTGTATGCCGCAGGAAAATTCCTCAGCAGTGGGGTGTTCTGTTAAAACAAATATCTGATGGGAAATTGTATTAAACTGGCAATAACGGGCGGCATAGGAAGTGGAAAGTCTGTGGCTTCGCACATAATGGATGTTATGGGTGTGCCTGTATATGACTGTGACAGGCGTGCCAAGGAACTGATGGTCACTGATGCAGTGATAATTAAAGGTCTTACAAGAATGTTCGGCAGTGAATGCTACAATGAGGACGGCTCCTTGAATAAGAACTATGTAGCATCAAGGATTTTTACCGATGATGACAATATAAAGCGTGTAAACGCCCTTGTTCATCCTGTTGTAAAAAGGGACTTTGAACAATGGGCTATGTCTAATGATGCTCCGCTTGTGGCTGTTGAGACTGCAGTTCTGTATGAATCGGGCATAATAGAGTCTGTGGACAAGGTCCTTGTCGTATGGGCCGATAAAGAGACGTGTATCCGCCGTACCATTGCACGAAGCGGTATGAGCAGGAACCAGGTAATAAGCAGAATGCAGAAACAGATGTCTTCCGACGAAATGTTGCTGTTGTCCGATTACTCGTTATACAATGATAATGGCAAGCCGCTGTTGCCGGGGATAAAAGCCTTGTTGGAAGAATTGCAAGGTAAAATACGTTGATTTTCCTTGTCTAAATTTTGCAGTGCAGTTTTGATTTCATATCTTCGCAAACCGATGGTAATTTTAAAGATAAATCCAATTATTAAAATATAATCTATGTTTGAAAGAATTTTGACTATCTCGGGAAAACCCGGTCTGTATCGTCTGCTTTCGCAGGGACGTAATATGTTTATAGTAGAGGCTGTTGATGCGACAAAGAAGCGTATGCCTGTATACAATAGCGACAAGGTTGTGATGCTTGATGACATTGCAATATATACCGACACCGAGGAGATTCCTTTGCGTGAAGTTTTTGCAAAGATCCAAGAAAAAGAGGGTGGAGTGCTTCCTTTTGATATTAAGGCTGCAACACCGGAGGAACTCGTCGAGTATTTCGAGTCTGTTATGCCCGATTATGACCGCGAGCGTGTATACCTGACTCACATAAAGAAGATCTACGCATGGTACAATATCCTTGTAGAGAATGGCGTGGTTGATTTTACACAGGAAGAGGTTGCTGAGGAGGCAGCTGAATAATCAATACAAATAACACAAACACTATATGAAAAAGACTTTATTGCTATTGGTTATGGCTTTTGCATTGTCAATCAACGGCAACGCACAGGGCCTTGATGCACTTTTCGGTAAGCTGAAAGGTTCTATCAGTGGTGCAAAGAGTGAATCCGGCAGTTCTGCATCCAACATACTTACAGATATTATAGGCGCAGTTACAGGTGGTCAGAAACTTACTGCGGATGCGCTCTACGGTACATGGAACTACGAGGGTACATCCTGTGTTCTTGAGAGCGACGAGGCGCTTGCCGAGCTGGGCTCAAAGCTCGTTACAGTAAAGGTTGAGGAGAAAGTGAATGAATTGCTTCTCAAAGTTGGTGTCAAAAAGGGCAATGCCTCTCTTACTTTTGCCGAGGACGGAACCTGTACGGCTAACATCGGCGGCAAGTCATTTGCCGGAACATATGTCATAGGTGAGGATGCCAAGAGTATTGCTTTTACGTTCATGATGGGCCAGTTGAAGCTCAATTCAACGGTGGAGTATATGTCAAAAAGCATGAACATTACCTTTGATGCCGATAAGGTGCTTGCTCTTGTAAAGAATCTGAGTGCGGCTGTATCGCAGTATGGCAATTCGCAGACGTCGTCATCATCTTCAATATCTTCTACACTGCAGCTTGTGAAGAGCCTGAGCACATTGCTTGAGGGATTCAACGGCATGCGTCTTGGTGTAAAGGTCTCAAAGTAAACAGTAACCTGCCATAATAAAAACGGATGCAGAAGAATCTGCATCCGTTTTTATTGTCAGTTGGTGAATATCAGCATTTCTTCATCTGCATCCACCTTTATCGCTCTTTCCTTGTCGACGGCTCCCGCTAACAGCTGTTTCGAGAGGTCATTCAGCAAGTAGCGCTGTATGGCTCTCTTTATTGGGCGTGCACCGAAGTCGGGGTCAAATCCGGCCTTTGATATGAACTTTATCGCAGCATCGCTTGCCTCCAGTCTGATCTCATTCTCGGCAAGCATAGCCTTGATGCCTTCAATCTGCAGGCGCACAATCTTTTCAATCTCAAGCTCGTCGAGCGGAGTGAACATGATGGTCTCGTCAATTCGGTTCAGGAACTCGGGACGTATGCTCTTTTTGAGCATCTCCATAATGTGCTCCTTTGTCTCTTCAATGATATGTTCCCTGTTCTCTTCTGTAATCTTGTCGAACTGCTCCTGTATGTAGCTGCTGCCAAGATTGCTTGTCATGATGATGATGGTGTTCTTGAAGTTCACCACACGTCCCTTGTTGTCTGTAAGGCGCCCGTCGTCAAGAACCTGCAACAGGATGTTGAATACATCGGGATGCGCTTTCTCTATCTCGTCGAAGAGGACAACGGAGTAGGGCTTGCGGCGTACGGCCTCTGTCAGCTGACCGCCCTCGTCATATCCTACATATCCCGGAGGCGCTCCAATGAGGCGTGAGACGCTGAAT
Organism: uncultured Bacteroidales bacterium; assembly: GCA_937906165.1. Classification (GTDB taxonomy): domain Bacteria; phylum Bacteroidota; class Bacteroidia; order Bacteroidales; family Bacteroidaceae; genus HGM04593. The sequence goes on from CALCYA010000059.1 coordinate 7,626, forward strand.
TTCTCCTGATATTCGCTCATGTCGATACGTGTCATCATGGTCTCGTCATTGAAGAGGTACGCCGCAAGAGCTTTTGCGAGTTCTGTCTTTCCCACACCTGTTGTGCCAAGGAATATGAATGAACCTATCGGTCGTTTGGGATCCTGCAGGCCGGCGCGGCTACGTCGTACTGCATCGCTCACGGCTGTTATTGCCTCATCCTGTCCGATGACTCTCTTGTGCAGTTCCTCTTCAAGACTGAGCAGCTTGTCGCGTTCGCTCTGCAGCATCTTGCTCACAGGTATTCCTGTCCAGCGTGATACCACGTCTGCGATATCCTCGGCTGTAACCTCTTCCTTTATCATTGCGCTGCTGCCTTGTGTGGAGTGCAGGTCACTCTGGGCCTTCTTTATTTCCTCTTCCAGTTCCTTAATCCTGCCGTAGCGTATCTCTGCCACGCGTCCGTAGTTGCCCTCACGTTCTGCCTTGTCGGCCTCGAACTTCAGGCTCTCGATCTCCTGTTTTGCGCTCTGTATACGGTCGGCAAACTCCTTCTCCTGCTGCCATTTGGCGCGCATGCTCTTCTCCTGCTCTTTAAGGGCTGAAATCTCCTTTGCAAGCTGGGTGAGCTTCGCTTCATCCTTTTCGCGCTTTATAGCTTCGCGTTCAATCTCCAACTGCTTTATGTGGCGTGATATCTCGTCAAGTTCCTCGGGCAGCGAATCTCGTTCCATACGTAACTTCGCTGCGGCCTCGTCTACAAGGTCGATGGCCTTATCGGGAAGGAATCTCTCTGTTATGTAACGGTCGCTCAATGTTACGGCTGCAATGAGCGCATCATCCTGTATGCGAACCTTGTGGTGGCTCTCATAGCGTTCTTTCAAGCCGCGTAGGATGGATATTGTACTCATCTTGTCAGGTTCTGTCACCAGTACACTCTGGAAGCGGCGCTCAAGTGCCTTGTCCTTTTCAAAGTACTTCTGATACTCGTCGAGGGTGGTGGCGCCTATTGAACGCAGCTCGCCTCGTGCAAGTGCTGGCTTGAGTATGTTTGCCGCATCCATGGCGCCTTCGCTCTTTCCGGCACCCACAAGGGTGTGTATCTCGTCAATGAAGAGTATTATGCGTCCTTCGGCCTTGACAACTTCGTTGATTACAGCTTTCAAGCGCTCCTCGAACTCACCCTTGTACTTCGCACCTGCGACAAGTGCTCCCATGTCAAGTGAGTATATCTGCTTGTCGCGCAGGTTGTCAGGCACGTCGCCGCGTATTATACGGTGAGCAAGTCCCTCTACAATGGCTGTCTTTCCAGTTCCCGGTTCTCCGATGAGTATGGGGTTGTTCTTTGTGCGCCGGCTAAGAATCTGCAATATACGTCGTATCTCGTCGTCGCGACCTATTACGGGGTCGAGTTTGCCGCTCTTTGCCGCATCGTTGAGGTTCACTGCATATTTGCTTAGGGCCTGGTAGCTCTCTTCGGCATTCTGGGATGTCACTTTTTCGCCGTTGCGCAACTCTCCAATAGCCTTCTCGAGTTCCTCTCTGTTGACTCCGTTCTGCTTGAGAATCTCCGAAGCAGTGCTTTTTACTTCAAGCAAGGCGACAATGAGTGGCTCTATGCTCACAAACTCGTCACCGTTCTTGTCGGCAATCTCTTCGGCTTTGTCCAATACCTGGTTGCTCTCGCGGCTGATGTATGGCTCGCCACCGCTTACTTTAGGCAGTGAATGTACGGCCTTGTTCACCTCTGTCTCAACCTTCTTTACGTTTGTGCCTGTTTTCTGCAAAAGGAAAGATACAATCTGTTCATTGCTTTTCAGAACTCCTCCCATAATGTGAACGGGCTCAATTACTTGCTGTCCGTTGGCTCTTGCCATGTTGACAGCCTCCTGAATGGCCTCCTGGGCCTTGATAGTAAATTTGTTAAAGTTCATTTTTTAATCTCCTTTCAATGTTCTTTAAACAAATTTCGCGCCATCCTTGTTTTTGTGACAAAATGGCTGATTATTTGACAAAATGACATAAAGTGCCTTTGCGATATAAGGTATCATATATAAGAATAGGGTGACCTGAGTGGTCACCCTATTCTGTGAAGTTATCTTTATATCAATATATATCCTCTGGTTTAGCAGGGTTAGAAAGGACGCTCTTTGGAACAAGCTCAAGATAATCCTGGTCGAACTGCTTGAATGTGTTCACGTTCTTGTCGCTGACATCCTTGAAACGCAACCAGTGGTCTCCCTTGTCAAGACGGTATGTACCGATGATCTTGCGGAGTGGCTGTACACCTGAACGCATTGTCACGTTTGTCTCCTTCTCCATCACGATGCTTGCCGGGCCCTTCATGTAACCGCGGTTACGCATAGCCTTGTCGTTCTCCTTGATTTCATCTTCGGTGAGGCCGTCATCACTTACCCAACCGATGATGGCTGTTGTCTCATCGTTCCAACGGAGGTCAACAGGAATACCTGCAATCTTGCCGTCAACGTAGAACTGACAGATACCGCGCTGGTAGCCCTTCGGGTAACCGAAACGGATTTCGTAGATACCCTCGGGAACGTATGGTATACGGTACTGGAAGTCGTACTTGCCTTCAACGATGAACTCGTCACCCTGATAGTTGGCGTATGAGTTACCCCATGTCTGGTGAGGACGGAAATAGAAAACCTTACAATCCTCATTGTTCATGATAAAATATTTGCAGAAACCGTTGGGGATATATGTAACCTTTGTGTCAGGCGTCTGGAGATCCCAACGTACGCCGTTGTTTACAAACTCGGGGAACAGTGAAGAGATGTCCATACGGATTCTCTCGTTGAGCACGTTGCCGGCCATCTCTGCCTCGTTGTAGATGAGGATGCGGTCGATAGTGTGGAGGATTCCGTTGAGGGCGCCCTGCTCAAAGTCCTTGAGGTCCTCGTATTTCTCCTTTGTTACAGAAGCCTTGTCGATAACGACGTTGATATGTCCTGCCATCTCGGGGTTGATGCATGTTGTTCCCTTTTCCTGTGCATAGTTGATTATAATCTCTTGTTTCAACTTCTCGTTGGTGTATGGTTTTGTGATTTTAACCATAGTATAGGGGAGCATTGTCTCACAGTACTCGTAGCTGTCGAAGTTCTGGTCAAGGTTCACGATTGATGAGAAACCCTGGTTTTCGTAGTTCTCCATGATGAATCCTCCAGGACCTGTTGAAGAGCTGTATAGCAACTGACGGTCAAGGATATGGTAGAGGATAAACTTGTGGAGAGCGTTCTTGGGGTTCTGATAGTCACCCTGTGCCTCTGTGCCATACCACTTCTCGGCAAATGCAGTCAGGTCATCAATAGTGTTGATGCCATTGTTGTGGAAGAGTTCGTCCGGCTCAATAAGAACTGTGTAGCGTTGCTTGTGCTCCTTTGGATAAGGTGATTTTGAAGCCTCTGAGCTGAGTGTTGCACCGATGAGGGTATTGTCGTAGTTCGGGTCAATCTCATAGATGTTGAGCAGTGAGTCGATACCTGTGATTCTTATAGCCTCAGAGAACATGCTGAATGCCTTGTGTGCCTCAATGAGCTCTGGCAACAACTTGTTAGATGGGTTGAGCACGCCGTTTACCACCTGTACGTATCCGTTCTCCATCTCAAGGTCTTGTTCAACAATGAGGGCACTGTTGTTAAGCAATGGGAATACACGTCCTGCATCGTCTGTAATCCACTCTACGGTTGTGACGCGGCGATTCATTGTGCTGAGCGGGAATGCACCCTCGTAGATATCTGTTGTCAGATAACCCATCTCAATGATGTGGTTCTTTGCAATCTCGGTTGCCATACTGTCGGTGAGATCCTCAAGGTATGGAGAGTGGATACCGGTTCTCTCACCCTGAAGGTACATTTCGTACTGGTTCTGCAAGAATGCCTCTACTGCTTCGTTTGTAGGTGCAAAACATGTGTAAGAGCCGTAGGTCGAGAGTGTCTTCAGGATGCTGCCTGATGACTTCTTTCCTAATTTGGCCTTGCTGAGGATGTTTGTGAAACTGCTGAAACGCTCAGGGTTGTTCTCCAGATATGTGGAGATGAGTTCACCCTTGAAGGTAAAGCGGTTCTGCTCGTCAATCTCGTCATCGCAGGCTGTAAAGAATCCAGCCGATACAAATGCGATAGCTGCAAAAGCAAATGCTTTAAGCATCTTCATTGTCTTGTGGTTCATATTGGTTCGTTTTTTTTTGGTTTATTATACTGTTTCAAGTCTGTTGCATAAATCCGAGAATATTTTCGGACTGACGTCGGATGGCATTGTCCAACTCTTTGCGTTCAGGTTGCAGCTTCCTACTCTGGGGCCGTCTGGCATGCAAGAACGTTTGAACTGCTGTGTGAAGAATCGCCACATGAACGTTGATAACCATTTCTTTATTGTTGCCTTGTCATATTTGCTCTCAAAGGCTTTGACGGCAAGGAAGAATATCTTCTCGGGAGAGAAACCGTTGCGTACGAAGTTATATAGGAAGAAATCGTGCAACTCGTACGGGCCTACAAGGTTCTCGGTCTTCTGCTTTATGTTACCTTCGTCGTCTGCAGGAGTGAGCTCCGGTGATATCGGTGTGTCCACAATGTCAAGTAGGGTGGCTTTGCATGTTTTGTCTTCGCTGTTGGTGGCTATCCAGCGTACGATATGCTGCATAAGTGTCTTTGGCACCGATGCGTTGACGCCGTACATGCTCATGTGGTCGCCATTGTATGTGGCCCAGCCTAAGGCAAGCTCCGACAGGTCGCCTGTTCCCACAACTATGCCGTTCATGCAGTTCGCGATGTCCATCAGAATTTGTGTACGTTCTCTTGCCTGTGCGTTTTCGTATGTAACGTCGTGTACATTTATGTCGTGCTCAATGTCCTTGAAGTGCTGTATGCAGGCATCCTTTATGGAAATCTCCTTTATAGTGGTACCCAAAGCTTTCATCAGATTCAGGGCGTTTGTGTATGTGCGGTCTGTGGTGCCGAATCCTGGCATGGTAACAGTGATTATATCACTGTGTGGCTTTTCCAATATGTCGAAAGCCTTCACGGTCACAAGCAATGCCAGGGTAGAGTCCAGTCCTCCCGAAATGCCAACTACTGCACTTTGCGAGCGAGTGTGCTCAATTCTGCGTGCAAGGGCTGTCGACTGTATCATGAATATATCATTGTAACACGCTTCGCTTTCCTCTTTGCTTGGGATGAAAGGCAATGGGTTTATGCTGCGTGTAAGAGTGAGGCCCGTGCTTGTGCTTTGGTATATATATATATAAGGTGTGTTGCTTTTATGTGCGAATGAACCGTCTGTCATGCGTTCTTTGCGCACTTTTTCCACGTCAATCTCTGTAACTGTGATTTGTCCTTTTAACAAGAATCTTGTGGACTCTGCAATGATGGTTCCACATTCGGCGACTGCTGCATATCCCGAGTATGTGGCATTGCTTGTCGATTCTCCCCAACCGCTGTTGGCGAACATATATCCGCTTCTATAGCGTGAACTCTGTTGTGCTATGCTTGTCTTAATCCAATTGTGGCGTCCTACTTCCTCGTTCCACGAACATGGGTTAAGTATGATTTCGGCTCCTGCAACAGCCATATCAGCTCCTGCAGGGGTGGGGGAAGCGGCCTCGCTACCGACCTCTATTCCAAAAGAGAACTCCTCGGTCCTGAAGATATGTGATGTGCCGATAGGGGCTGTCTGTCCTGCAACTGTAACAGTACTTCCGGCAGGAATCGTCACAGCGCTTGCGAACCAACGCGACTCTCCATCCTGGAGTGTATTCTTTGCAACTATTCCCTCTACTTTGCCTTTGTGTACAACCACAGCGCAGTTATATAGCGAGTTGTCATGCTGTATCGGAGCACCGAATACGGCAATGGTATTGTGCTTTACTGTTGATTCCGCAATAGCTGCAATTGCTTTGCAGCATTCGTGTATGAAGAATGGTTGACCGAAGAGGTCGCCGCAATTGCTTGATGTGAGGCAGAGTTCGGGCAACAGCACAATCTCGCAGCCTTTGCTTGCTGCGTCGTCAATGAGTGATATGATGCTACCAGCATTATAATGACACTCACCTGTGCTGATTTGCGGTACAGCCACAGCTGCCTTTACAAACCCGTATTCCATTTTTTTGTCACTGCGGTTTACTTATCTTTGCAAAAATATAAATTATTGTTATAATAAACCAATTTTTGTAAGAAAGTTTATATATATAATAACAAAAAAATGACGCTTTTGGCGTCATTTTTTTGTTATTGGTCCTGAGGTATCAATATTTGTCCTCAGGTTTGCTCGGGTCATTTAGAACGGCTGTCGGTACTAGCTCAAGGTAATCCTGGCTGAGCTCGTTGTATAGACCGGCCTCTCGAACGTCCTTGAAACGGATCCAGTGGTCGACACCGCTGTTCAAACGGAATGTGCCGACAATTCTGCGTACGGCCTTCTTTGTTACACGCATGCTCTCTTTCTCAAGTGTGAGGTGTACGCTTGCGGGGCCCTTCATCCAACCGCGGTTTCGCATTGATTTGTCGTTTGCGTCTATCTCCTCCTCGTTCATCTCTGATTCATCGAACCAGCCGATCATCTCTTCGGTCTCGGCTCCCTCGCGCATATCTACCGGGATACCGCAGATCTTGCCGTCAACATAGAACTGTGCGATACCGCGGGCATCTGACTGGTTGAAACCGAAGCGGAGCTCGTAGTTTCCTGAAGGTACGTGTGGGAGGCGGTATTCGAAGTCATACTTTCCTGATACCATGATTTCGTCACCCATGTAAGTTGAGTATCCTTCGAGACCTGTCTTGTGCGGGCGCAGGTAGTAGATGTTTGTCTGGTTGTTCCTGAGCCTGAGGCGTGTACAGAAATTGTCGGGGATATAAATTTTGTCTCCAGCTGTTACGTTCTCCTCCGGTAACCAGCGTACTCCATTGTTTGTGAGTTCGGGGAACAATGAAGATGTGTCCCAGCGCATACGCTCGTTGAGGATGTTGCCGGCCATCTCCTCCTCATTGTAGATGAGGATGCGGTCGATGGTATGGATGATACCGTTGATGGCGCTCTGGTCGAAATTCTCAAGACCCGGACGTGTCTTTGTGATACGTGCAGGCTCGACAACAACGTTTATGTAATATTTCATATTCTGGTTGTTGCAACGTGTGCCCATATCCTGTGAGTAGTTGAGGATGATCTGCTTGCTCAATGTGCTTGACTCGGCCTCGCCATAAGGAATGTATGTGGTTTCGTTTGTAAATGGCTTTGTGACCTTGATCATTGTGTATGGCAACAATGTTTCAAAATAGTCATATCGGTCAAATGTTGTAGGGAGGTTGATTTCTGAATTGAATCCCATCCACTCGTATGCCTCCATCAGGAAACCGCCGGGGCCTGTTGATGAGCTGTAAAGCAACTGACGGTCTATGATGTGGTAGAGTATATACTTGTATAGCGGGTTCTTGGGGTTGCTGTAGTCACCCAAAGCCTCAGTTCCGTACCATTCTGAAGCAAGCTTCTCAAGAGCGTCGATGGTTGTGATAGAGATGCCCAGATGGTTCTTTGAGGGGTCGGCAAGCAGATCATTGCTCTCTACGAGCAGTGTGTAGCGCTGTTTGTGTTCCTCGGGGTAGTGCGGGTTGCCCGGCTTGTTCGAGAACGAGGGACCGAGCAGTGTGTTGTCGTAATCAGGATCTATCTCATATGTGCTTAGCAGTTTGTCAAGGCCTGTTGCCTGAATTGCTGTAGAGAAGAGAGAGAATGATGGATGCTCGCCCAAAAGCTCATGGATATTGCTGCTTGATGGGTTGAGTACTTCGTCCACTACCTGGACATATCCGTTCTCTTTTTCAAGATCCTGTTCTATGATGCGTGAGTTGTTGTTGAGCAAGGGGAATACGCGGCCGGCCTCATCTGTGATCCACTCTACAGTGGTTACACGGCGGTTCATTGTAACCTTTGGAAATGCGCCCTCATTGATATCGGTTGTCATATAACCCATTTCAATGATGTGGTTCTTGGCAATCTCTGTTGCCATGCTGTCGCTTATGTCCTCAAGGTATGGTGATGTGATGCCCGTTCTGTAAATCTGTACTGACGGGTCGAGTTTGTTCGCTTCAACGCTCTCAATGTAGGCATTGTACTCATTTGCGAGGTATTTCTCAATAGCAGTGTTTGTTGGGGCGAAGCATGTGTAGGATCCGTAGGTTGACAAAGTCTTCAGGATACTGCCCGATGACTTCTTGCCAATCTTTGCCTTGTCCAGGATAGTACAGAAGCTACTGAATCTCTCAGGGTTGTTTTCAAGATAGTTTGAAATCAGCTCACCTTTAAACGTGAAGCGGTTCTCTGCATCTACCTCGTCGTCACAGCTTATGAACGCTGTGCCGGAGAACAGTGTCAAGGCTGCTAAAGCCCACACCTTGATTTCTTTTCCGAAGGTTTTTTTCATAACAGTTAGTATTATAAGTTTTGTTTGTTTTAACTTAAAATGTAAATTATTTAATAATTTTATATTATTAATCTTTCAAATGTACTCATTATTTTTCAAAATACAAGCATTTTAAGTTTAAAATTCAATATTTTTTGTGTCGGACCTTGTGAATTCTGCCATTTTTCATGTTTTTCAGTATGAGTATGAGGTTGTTTACATTTTTTAACTATATGTTTTTGAAATTTCTTCCGAAAATAGTTGGAAAATATATTGAAATGGTTTTATCTTTGCAATGGTTTCAGAAATGAAAAACAAAAACAGAGAAAACAAAAACGAAAATATTAACGGCTTAAAAAATTATAGAATTATGAAAAAGTACATTTGTTCAGTTTGCGGTTACATACACGAAGGT
>CALCYA010000060.1 GCA_937906165.1 uncultured Bacteroidales bacterium
CTCTCTTTTCCTAAATCACTCAACTTTTTGCTTAGCCCCCAGACTTTGCAGGTGAACCAAAAATGGCGCAAAATCAGGATACAAAAAAGCAGCAACCAGAGATGGCTGCTGCTATCATTTATTTTTATAAATAAATTACTTTTTGCGCAATGCGTCAATAGCCTTTGCCTTTGCTGCATCCACTTCAGCCTGAGCCTTTGCCTTAGCTGCGTCTACCTCAGCCTGAGCCTTTGCCTTTGCAGCGTCAACTTCTGCCTGAGCTCTTTCCTTTGCAGCATCTTTCACTGCTTCAGCAGCAGCCTTAACCTCAGCCTTTGCAGCATCTACCTCAGCATTGATTGCCTCCTCAATAGAGTTAGCTCCAGCCTCAACCTCTGCCTCAACAGCTTCAACAACCTCAGTTGCTTCTGCCTTTACAGCGTCCTTAACATCGTTTACAACTTCCTCAACAGCTGTCTCGTTAACAACAGCATTTGCCTCATCCTTTGGAGCTGAACCGCCACAAGCGATCAATGCGGCAGATGCGATCAACATGAAAATCTTTTTCATAACAATAGAATTAAGTTAATTTTTTAATGGTTAGTTTATCTCTGTGACAATTTTAAATCAATTTTCGGTAAATGCAAAACTTTTTTCTCTAAAAATGTCAAATTTTATGGAAAATAAACATTTCTGGAAGTCAAATATAGTGCTATATGCTGTTTTGTATACCTCAAAAAGTACGAGTATGATCACATTTATATATTATAATATGTCAAAAACGTAATTGTCGCAGGAGTAAAAAAAGCAATATTTATTTTTACTTTGCGCCTTGTTTTGCGACATGTTTGTAGAAAAGCAAACCAAATGGAAAAAACAGATTTTGAAATATTATCCGAAAAGCTCAGGCCCAAGTTGCTTTCTGTGGCGCGGAATTTCGCTTACGCCTCGGGCATCGAGGCTGAAGATGTGGTGCAGGATGCACTCGTAGCCCTGTGGAACATCACCCTGCAAGGGCAGGAAGTAAAGAATGTCGAGGCAATGGCTACAAGGATTACAAAGAACATCTGTATCTCGCACTACCGAAGGATTCATCTTGACACCCAGTCCCTGCTCCACGACAATTACATTGGAGGCGCCGAGGCTACTCTACTCACCGACAGGGAGGATTTGAGGACCATTAAAAAGAGCATATACGCGTCGCTCACCAATACCCAGAGGGAGTATCTGCGCATGAGGAATGACGAAGGGATGACGCTCGAAGAGATTGCAGAGGTTACCGGAAAACCCAAGACAAGCATAAAGTCAACTATCTCCGCAGCAAGAAAACAGATGTTGGAACTAATAAAGAAACAGTTATGAAAGATATAAATGATAAAGATTACCGCACAGCGCTCATTGCAAGATATCTTGAGGCTGATACAACGGTTGCTGAAGAGGCTCTGCTTGCCGGTTACTACGCGGCGAACAAGCCCGATGATGACGAAGCGGCAGTAGCCGGGATGATTATGATGGAGCATGCCGATGCCCCATTACTCTCAAGGGAAGGCGCAAAGGAGTATGAGCGCATTATCAATATGGCACCTGCGCGTACACAAAGGAAAAAACAGTACCGTCTGCTATGGTCAGGTGGCATTGCCGCAGCTGTGGTGCTGCTGTTCTTTTTCAGCTACGGCAACCGGGAAGAGCCCGAACCATACGCAGCCTTTGACACGATAGAGCTCGCAGAGCATATGCAGCAGATAATGAATCTGAATATGGAGGATGTTACATCCATCAAGGCCTCGCCGGTACAGGAGTGTGTGTTGCTCACGGCAACGCTTGCCGACGGAAGCACAAAGACATTCGTCATGAGCAAATCAGAAGAAGAAGGAAGTACTTCATTCATAGCAATAAATTAACAACCAAAAAAACTTAACGTATGAGAACCTTATTATTGACGGCACTTTGTGCCGTAGCCATCAGTTCACAGGCTGTAGAGGAAAAGAGAGATACTGTAGACAAGTATATAATCGACAAGAAGGCAGTAGCACATTTTGACGGTTCGCAGCTCGAAGGCAAACGTGTCCAGAAGTATATGATAGCATATAAAGAGAACGGCAATGTGGTTGAGAAGAACCATGTCATCTATACCGACGGCCAGGCAAGCATTGTTTTATCCGGCGCAGTGACAGGCAATGGCATTATTGTTGAAAATACTGTAGAAGCCCTTATTGTTGTTGACGGGACAGAAGTCTCTCCAGAATCATTCTCAAAGATGAATGCAGAGGATATCAAGAGTATGACTGTTTTGAAGGAGAAAACAGCAGTTATGTTATACGGAGATAAAGGCCGTAAAGGAGTCATTCTCGTAGAGACGAAAGCCGGTAGTGTAAAGGCAAAACCACTTATCCTCGTGGACGGTCATGAGTGTACTCCGGATGAAATTGTCACAATAAAACAGGAAGACATATTAAATGTCGTCACTTATAAGGCCGGCTCGGCTCCTGCCAATACATACAAGGAAAAAGGCCGTGGAGGTGTCATTATCATAACAACCAAGAATGGTAGCGGAATGAAAATATTACGGGCGAGAGACAAAAAATAAGAATATATTTCAAGTAGAGAGTGCCGCGGCACTCTCTACAATTATTTTGTCAGCGCGTCACTTAATTCTCGCCCGCTTGTACAATTTTCGCTCGTTTTTACTATATTTGAGGTAAACCTCGAATATTTTCTTTGGGGCGGCAAGCCGCACTCCTTGGTGCTACTAAAGTAGCAGTCGTCGCAAACAACGCTTATTACGCGTCGTCACTGTAAAAAAAAATCAAGCAAGCTTGATGTTTCTCGCTCGTTTGTTTGTATATTTGAGGTAAACCTCGAATATTTTCTGCACTCGCAGTAAAAAACATTCAAGCAAGCTTGATGTTTCTCGCTCGTTTGTTTGTATATTTGCAGTCAAATAAAAAAACAGCAAATGAAATGAGCAAGATTATACTTACAGGCGACCGCCCTACCGGACGCCTCCATTTGGGACACTATGTAGGTTCTCTGCGCCGTCGTGTTGAGTTGCAGAACTCGGGCGTTTATGACAAGATTTTCATCATGATTGCCGACGCACAGGCACTCACTGACAATGCCGACAACCCGGAGAAGGTGCGCCAGAACATCATTGAGGTGGCACTCGACTATCTGTCAGTGGGCATTGACCCGTCACAATGTACAATATTCATCCAGTCACAGGTTCCCGAGCTTTGTGAACTCGCGTTCTACTATATGAACCTTGTTACGGTATCACGCCTGCAGCGTAACCCTACCGTGAAGACTGAAATCCAGATGCGTAACTTCGAGGCGAGCATCCCCGTGGGTTTCTTCACCTATCCCATCAGCCAGGCATCGGACATCACTGCGTTCCGCGCTACAACCGTTCCTGCCGGCGAGGACCAGCAGCCTATGATTGAGCAGGCCCGTGAGATCGCACGCCGTTTCAACGGTATCTATGGTGAGACACTTGTTGAGCCTGAAATTCTGTTGCCGACCAACAGCATCTGTTGTCGCCTGCCGGGAACTGACGGCAAGGCAAAGATGAGCAAGTCGCTCGGCAACTGCATCTACCTCTCCGATACAGCCGAGGAACTCAAGCAGCATGTGATGTCAATGTACACCGACCCTGACCACATACGCGTTCAGGATCCTGGTAAGGTAGAGGGCAACACCGTATTCACTTACCTCGACGCATTCTGCCGTCCCGAGCACTTCGAGAAATACCTCCCCGACTACCCTAACCTTGACGAACTCAAGGCGCATTATATGCGTGGTGGCCTTGGTGATGTAAAGGTAAAGAGATTCCTCATTGCAATACTTGAGGAGGAACTTGCACCAATCCGTGCACGCCGCAAGGAGTGGGAGCAGAAGATCCACGAGGTGTATGCAATCCTGCAACAGGGATGCGAGACTGCACGTGCCGTAGCAGCCGACACTCTTGCCGATGTCCGTCGTGCAATGAAGATCAACTACTTCGAGGACAAGGAACTCATCGAGGAGCAGGCAAAGAAATTCGCCGCAGGGAAATAATGGTTCTTTTTATATACGGAGCAGGACGGTATTTGTTGCCGTCCTGCTTCGTTTTTGAAGAATCAAGATTATATATGAAGTTTTGTAGCCTATTTATATTATTCCTATGAAGGCACAATTAACAATATTCATAGCATAGGTAATTCCAATAAAACACCGGCACCGTTAAAAATCCAGCTCATGGCCGCTTGTTTGCAGGCCATTGTGCGGC
>CALCYA010000061.1 GCA_937906165.1 uncultured Bacteroidales bacterium
AACCAGGAAAGGCAGGACCAGAATCTGCAGTGTTACCATTACACCATAGCCCAATGCTTAATTGCGATGCAAAGGTACAACATTTTTTGGTAATACAAATATTTTTCGAACTTTTTTTATCACAAAATGCAAAAAAAGTTTCAAAAGCAGGGCGGGCGGCCCAAAATAGAGGGTTATTATTTTCAATTAGAGAAAATATAAAGTATCTTTGCAAAGAATGGGAATATCCTTGACCGACCGCAATCACAGACATTTTGTCATACTTTTGGCAGAATACCGCTTTGGCACAATGATTGCAGTATAAAAGAAAACAAAAGGAAATAAGAACAATCTATGCAAAAAGAAAAAATCACAGCTCAAGAGGTAATTGAGCAGATAGTTGAAGGTATACAGGACAAAAAAGGAAAAGGAATTGTTATAGTTGATATGCTCGAATTGGGCAACAGCATCTGTGACTATTTCGTGATTTGCCAGGGCAACTCCCCCAATCAGGTAAGCGCGATTACAGACTCTGTAGCGGACACCGTACGCGAGAAATGCGGCAAGAAGCCCTATGCCATCGACGGACTGCGCAACAGTCAGTGGGTAGCCATGGACTACGGCGACATTCTTGTACACGTATTCCTGCCCGATGTAAGGACATTCTATGACATCGAGCACCTATGGGCCGATGCAAAAATAACAACAGTACCTGATTTAGACTAATTATACCGTATGGCGAATATAACTAAACCGAAATTCAATTTTACCTGGTTCTACATTGTTGTAGGAGCTATATTGCTTTCCACACTCCTTTTCGACAACGGCACCAAGGAGCAGATAAGGGAGGTGAAATACTCCGAACTAAGGGATTATGTAGAGCGAGGATACGTAGAGGAGATAACTGTCCACGACAATGGAAGTGTTGAAGTATACATAAAGAAAGACTCTGCCGACAGGATTTTCAAAGGAACGGAGATAAGGGCCAATGCACGTCCAATGGTAACAACCACTATCGGTTCTGCCGACAATTTCGACGAGTTCATCTTTGAGATGAAGAAACCCGATGAGAACGGAAAGGCGAGATTCGACGGTACATTGACATACGAGCGCGAAAGCGGATTCTTCAGCAACTTCCTTTGGAGTGTCGGCCCGTTCATCATTATAATCGCTTTCTGGATATTCATGATGCGACGAATGAGCGGAGGAGCCGGCGGCCAGGGCGGCGTGTTCAACGTGGGCAAGTCGCAGGCAAAGCTCTTCGACAAGACCAATACCCCAACAATAACTTTCAAGGATGTTGCAGGCCAGGAGGGTGCCAAGCAGGAGGTAAAAGAGATTGTCGACTTCCTCAAGAACCCGAAGATTTACACCGAGCTTGGTGGAAAAATCCCAAAAGGCGCATTGCTTGTAGGCCCTCCGGGAACAGGCAAGACCCTGTTGGCCAAGGCTGTTGCAGGTGAAGCAAACGTACCGTTCTTCTCCATGTCGGGTTCCGACTTTGTGGAGATGTTCGTGGGCGTGGGCGCTTCGCGCGTACGTGACCTGTTCCGTCAGGCAAAGGAAAAGGCACCATGTATAGTCTTCATCGACGAGATTGACGCCGTAGGACGTGCTCGTGGCAAGAACCCATCAATGGGAGGTAACGACGAGCGCGAGAACACCCTGAACCAGCTGCTCACCGAGATGGACGGATTCGGCACCAACAGCGGAATCATTGTAATTGCAGCAACCAACCGTGCAGACATCCTTGACAAGGCATTGCTGCGTGCCGGACGTTTCGACAGACAGATACATGTTGACCTGCCCGACCTCAACGAGCGCAAGGCAATCTTTGGAGTACACATGCGTCCTCTGAAACTTGACCCGTCGGTTGACGTGGACCTTCTATCGCGCCAGACACCTGGATTCTCGGGAGCCGACATCGCGAACGTATGTAATGAGGCAGCCCTCATTGCAGCCCGCAACCATAAGAAAGCTATCGACAAACAGGATTTCCTTGATGCCATTGACCGTATCATAGGAGGTCTTGAGAAAAAGACCAAAGTCCTGACACAAAAGGAGAAGGAGGCAATTGCCATCCATGAGGCAGGACACGCCACAATATCATGGTTCCTTGAACATGCGAACCCGCTCATCAAGGTAACCATCGTTCCGCGTGGGCGCGCATTGGGCGCGGCATGGTACATGCCCGAGGAGCGTCAGATAACCACCAAGGAGCAGATGCTTGATGAAATGTGTGCCATTCTGGGCGGCCGTGCTGCCGAGGAGACATTCATCGGGCAGATATCTACCGGTGCCATGAATGACCTTGAACGTGTCACAAAACAGGCTTACGCAATGGTTGCATACGCAGGCATGAGCGAGAGACTGTCGAACCTATGTTATTACAACAACCAGGAGTACTCTTTCAACCGCCCATACAGCGAGAAGACAGCCGAGGCCATTGACGTTGAGGTTCACAAGATGATTACCGAGCAGTACGAAAGAGCGAAAGCCCTGCTCAGCGAGCACAAGGAGGGTCATGCAGAGCTTGCGAAGATACTCATTGAGCGCGAAGTTATATTTGCCGAGGATGTGGAGAAGATCTTCGGCAAGCGCCCTTGGGCATCACGCAGTGAGGAGATCTTTGACAACAAAACCGAAGAGAACCCTGCAGATAAAGCAGAAATGCCGGGCGAAGAGCCGGTAAAGCCGGCAGACTGCAGCAAAACCGAATAACATACATTCAAAGAAGAATTATAACACATAAACCTATTAAGATATGAAAAACTTTCTTGTGCGTGCAGCGACAGGCCTTGTATTCGGCATAGTGCTTATAGGCTCGATGCTATTGGGAGAATGTTATTTTGGAGCACTGTTCCTCATTGTGGCAATGCTTTCTGTAAGGGAGTTCTGCAACCTCATTGCAGAGTACAAGAAGACCACATTCAACAAATGGTGGGCTGTACTCGGCGGCGGATATCTTTTCTTCGCTTTCTTCGTGGCTACACATTGCAATGCCCGGATGACCCTACCCCTGTTTGCACCATACATCGCATTGGTTGTATATGTGTTCATACAGCAGGTATTCAGCACCGAAGGCAGCAAACTTGACAATTTTGCCTACTTCACCTTGAGCCAATTGTATGCCGCACTTCCATTTGCCATGCTGAACATCCTGTCGACAGTGGGCGCAGCACCGGGAGAGACATACAACTATATTCTGCCGCTCTCGATATTCATCTTCATCTGGTGCAATGATACAGGCGCTTTCTGTGTAGGTTGCACAATGGGACGCCACAAGATGTTCGAACGTGTATCGCCCAAAAAGACCTGGGAGGGTTTTGCCGGTGGCGCAGCTGTTGCCATCGGAGCCGGGGTAGCCCTCTCTTACATCTTCGACGTGATGACAATATGGGAGTGGATGGGCATGGCAGCCATCGTTGTTGCCACAGCGACATTGGGCGACCTCATCGAGTCATGCATGAAACGTGAGATGCAGATAAAGGATTCAGGCAATCTGCTTCCAGGGCACGGCGGTATTCTCGACCGTTTCGACAGCACCATTCTTGCTACACCCAGTGTGATAGCATACCTTAGCTTTATAGGATTGATTTGACAATCAATAGAATATAACAGTGCAGGACGGCAATAGCCGTCCTGCACTGTTATATTCTTGTTTAATGCGGAAAGTTTAAGGTAAAGAGCCCAAAGTCAAGGTGAGATCACCGCTCCATTAAACATCAAACACCCTTCCTTTCTTTCAGTAGCGCCACTATCTTGCGTGCCGCGCGTTGAGAAGCACCGGCTTCACCAAGGATCTCCAACATACGATCATACTCATCGAGCATTGCCTTCCTCCCGTCTCCGTCTGCCAGAATCTTGCCAAGCTCAGCCTTGACATTCTCAAGAGTCATATCAGCCGCCACCAGCTCGCGTACCACCTCCTTGTCTGCCACAAGGTTAACCAAAGAGACGAATTTCACTTTAAGGAAATGCTTTTTCAGCCAAGAGTAAAGACGTGCCAAAGGGGTAGCATAGCACACCACCTGCGGAACGCGGAATATTCCGGCCTCAAGGGTTGCCGTACCCGAAGTGACAAGCGCCGCGTGGGCATTATTGAGGATATTGTATGTCTCGCCGAAGACAATGCATGCACCCTCCTCAAGATAAGGTTTGTAAAAATCCTTATCAATACCAGGAGCGCCGGCAATGACCGGCTGGTAGCCGGGATAGCTCTTCATAGCCTCAAGCATCAGCGGCAAGTTTGCTGTTATCTCCTGCTTTCGGCTACCTGCCAACAGCGCCACGATAGGCTTATCGGGAATATCGTTACGTTTGACAAACTCCTCGCGTGTCTCGGGAGAGTTACGCAAGAAAGCGTCCACGGCATCGACACAAGGATTGCCTATGTAATTTATCTTGTAGTCATGTTTTTTCTCAAAGAAATCAATCTCGAACGGCAGTATCGAGAAGAGCTCATCGACGTCGCGTTTTATATTCTTTATACGATGCTCCTTCCAGGCCCAAATTTTAGGTGATATATAATAATATACAGGAATATCGGTATTTTTATGTACATACTCCGCTATGGAGAGATTGAAGCCTGGATAATCGACAAGTATAAGCACATCAGGGCTCCACTGAACAATATCTTTCTTGCACATACTCATATTGGAGAATATCGTACGCAGATGCATCAGCACGGGTATAAAGCCCATATATGCAAGTTCACGGTAATGCTTTACACGTTCTCCACCCACAGCCGACATAAGGTCACCGCCGAAAAAACGGAACTCTGCACTGCTGTCAACATCATTTATCGCTTTCATCAGGTTCGACGCGTGGAGATCTCCCGATGCCTCACCAACAATGAGATAATATTTCATAGCATTTGTTTTAATATCAATTCTCAGAACTTCCATCCCTGCATATCTGCAAGCAGGCGATAGTCGGTAAAATCAATCGTAGTAGGGGTAATTGTCACATAATTGTTGTTGAGCGCCACACGGTCGGCCGACGGATCATTGTCCTGCACCTCGAACTCGCCTGTAAGCCACCACCATTTGCCACCACGTGGATGGTCATGCGCCTCCCACTCATTCACCCATGTACCCGTTGCCTGACGGCAAACCTTGACACCTGCATAAGAAGGCGAAACAGGGAAATTCACGTTCAGGCAACTGCCTTTGGGCAATCCTTTTTCAAGTACCTGGGCCACAACTTTGCGGATGATGTCATAAGTGGGTGCAAAATCGGCATCAGCATCGTGCGAACACAACGAAAAAGCCACAGAGGGGATTCCCTTCATACACCCTTCTATTACCACCCCCATCGTTCCCGAATAGTGTGCATTGACTGCCGAATTGTCGCCGTGGTTTATACCACCGACTATAAGATCCGGCCTGCGTGGAACATATGCATGGCATGCAATCTTTACACAATCGCTGGGCGTTCCTGTACAGGAGTACACTGTCAGGCCAGGTTCTTTCTTCACCTCAGTAACCTTTATCGGAGTCTCGCTTGTAATCGCACACCCTTTTCCCGAACGCCCCGTATGCGGAGCGACAACAACAACATCTCCGAACTCACGCAACACACCTACCAGGCAGTTTATTCCCTTTGCCTGATAACCGTCATCATTTGACACCAGAATAAGCGGTCTCTCTTTCATAACAACCAGTTTTTTCACAATAGATTTCCGGGCGCTAAGATACAAACAAACGGGCAAAAGACGTACAAACGGGTGAAATAAATTTATTTATTTCCCACATGTCGCACCGCACTATAGCTCCGAAAAAACAAGAGAGAGATTACTGTAACGTCACAGGACAAGCACAAATTCCGGAGATTTGTGCTTCAAACTATTCAACCCCGGGGAAAGGTAATTGCAAAAAACAATCCGCTTATTTTGTACATTGAAGGCAAATTGTTATTTTTACAAGCATTCATATAAAAAACCCAAAAAAAACGATAACTATGACAAAATCACGCATGGCGATATTAATGCTGCTTATCGGCATGACATTCCTCAGTGCAGGAGCACAGAGCATTAAGGACGGCGACGTATTCCGCCTAGTGAATGTAGCCACCGAAAAGGCAATCACAAACGGCGATGTTGCAGAGCACAACACTTATCTGAGCGTTGCCGATGTTGACAACGCGTCAAAAGGGCAGGAATGGACATTTGTTTCCCTGTCCGACAAGGAACAGATTTATACACTTTATAACGAAAATTACGGTCAGGCTGCCGACATGACCAGCAACCCCGGCAAGCTGTTGCAATGGGAAGGGACATGTAGCGACAACCAGGCTTTTTACGTAAACACCATAGATGAGGCTGACGGCATTGTACAGTTGCTATACAAGAACGACCATTCATTCGTGCTTCAGGTACAGGATGACGCATCACTTGTCATGGTAAAGGGCGCAAGCGGAGAATCCACGCATTTCCGTCTGGAGCACATCAGGAACAAGAAGGTCGAGAACCTTCCGGTAATGGGACGTTATTTCATCATACGTGAGAAATCAAGCGGCAAGGCATTGAACACGCGCGGGAACAATGCGAATGACGCAAGAATATACCTTGACGAATACAAAGAGAGCGGAAAAGCCAATTTCGTATGGCAGTTGCGCCGCAATGCAAAGAGTGTGGAATATTGCCAACTGTACGGCCCATATTTCAGCAAAGCAATAGATGCAGCTTTGGGCGGCAAGAACTACCCTCTCCTGTGGGACCCTTCATACAGCAACGCCAACCAGCAGTTGCAATTCATCCCCGTGGAAGGCGAAAAGGGAGTGTACCGCATCAATGCAAAGACAAGCACCACATGGTATGGCATGAAAGCGGACGGCAGTAACCTCACAATGGTTACAGGCTTTGCAAACGGTTCACTTTTCGAACTTGTTCAGGTATACCCCGATGATGTCCCCATGCCCAACGTATGGGAGGATGAGACTTTCTTCGGCGAGAACAAAGAGAGCGGTCATGCCACATATATGCCATACTCGTCAACAGAAAAGATGAAGGCCGACGAGCGTTACGAGTTCCCCTGGATAGAACCGACAAATGCCGAATTCCTGAGCCTCAACGGTACATGGCACCTCAATTGGGTTGAGGACGTCGAAAAACGCCCGGGCAAGGATGCTTTCTGGGGCGATGACATCGACGTGTCTTCATGGGACAAGATTGAAGTTCCATCATGCCTCGAGATGAACGGCTACGGCGACCCTCTGTACATCAATGTGGAATATGCATTCAACAACAATCCACCGATGATTGAAATGAAAAACGGCCTGATAAATTCAGTAGCATCGTACCGCCGCGACTTTGATCTTCCAGCAGGATGGGACAGCAAACGTCTATTCCTGCATTTCGACGGAATATACGGAGCTGCCTTTGTCTGGATGAACGGCAAATACGTAGGCTACACCCAAAGCGGAAACAACGATGCGGAATTTGATGTCACAGAGCATGCACGCGAGGGGAAGAACAATGTATGCGTCCAGGTAATACGTTGGAGTGATGCATCTTATCTCGAGGGGCAAGACATGTGGCACATGAGCGGTATACACCGCGATGTGTACCTCTTTGCCACACCAAAGACATTCGTGCGTGACCATTATATCACCTCTTCCTTGGATGCCACAAGCGATTACACTGCCGGTTCAATGAATGTCGCAGTCGAGATGGACAACCGTGACGGCATTGCAACAAGCAAGAGCGTAGAGGTTTCCCTTGTTGCTCCGGACGGCAGCGAGGTGGCAAGGAAAAGCATTGCGTTCGATTTCGCCGAGGGAGAGAGATCAAAAATTGCCGACTTTACCTTTGACGGGTTGTCAGCCCTCCTTACATGGACTGCAGAAACACCGAACCTCTACACAGTAGTAGTTGTACAGAAGACCGCAGACGGCAACGAAGAACAAGCATTCTCTACAAAATATGGTTTCCGCCACATTGAGATAAAGAACGGCCTTGTATATATCAATGGCGAGAGAGTTCTGTTCAAGGGCGCGAACCTGCAGGACACCCATCCTGTTACAGGCCGTTCGGTAGATGTTGCGACAATGCTGAACGACGTAAAGATGTTCAAGCAGGCAAACATGAACACAGTGCGTACAAGCCACTACCCACGCCAGGCAAAAATGAATGCAATGTTCGATTACTACGGCATTTATTGCATGGATGAAACCGACCTTGAGTGCCATTACAGTTGGGAGATTGGCAAGGAGACAGGCGGTATAACCAACGAAGATAGCTGGAGAGCGCAGTATATCGACCGCACCGTACGTATGGTATACCGCGACAGGAATTTCCCGTCTATAATATTCTGGTCACTCGGCAACGAGAGCGGTGGCGGCAAAAACTTCCAGTACACATATGCAGCAGTCCGTGACCTTGACCCACGACCGATACATTACGAAGGCGCATCACGCGCAGGAACTGCACATACCGACATATGGTCCGAGATGTACCCGACTTTGACAGACGTGGAAAAGCATGCCAACAACAACTCAAAAGGACAGCCATATTTCATGTGCGAATATGCCCATGCAATGGGTAATGCTGTAGGAAACCTGCAGGAGTATTGGGATTTGATAGAAAATAGCAAATACGGTATCGGCGGCTGTATCTGGGACTGGGCAGACCAGTCAATATATGATGCCGAGGATATAAAGAACGGCAACCTCGAGATCAATGGGATGAACAAATACCGCACCGGGTTCGACTATCCAGGTCCGCATCAGGGGAACTTTGTGAACAATGGTCTTGTAACCGCCGAACGTGCATGGAGTCCTGAGTTGACTAATGTGAAACATGTATATCAATACATAAAGTTCATGGCTTACGATGTTGAAAGCCGCAACATCACAATAAAGAACGGCTACGACTTTATCTCTCTGGACAAGTTCTACATGGAGTACTCCGTGCTTCTTGACGGCAAGGTAGTTGAAAATGGCCGACTTGATATGCCAGCTGTTTCACCCGGTGCCGAGGCGACATTGAACATTCCATACAAGACCGAGCCGATCAGCGGCAAGGAGATGCTCCTGAATATTGAATTGCGTTACAAGGATGAGCAATCCTGGGCCGATGCCGGTTACAGCATTGCAGCCGGACAATACTCTCTCGTCAATCGCGACACATCTGCCTTTGCCATGAACGCGGACGAGGAGCTGGTCCTAAGCAAAACAGCACAGGGCTATTCTGTAAAAAGTTCAAGAATGGAAATGACATTCAAGACAGACGGAACCATGCTCTCCTGGAGTGTAGAGGGCAACAAGCTCATGGAGGTAGGTCCCGAATACGGCAACTACCGATGGGTTGAGAACGATAAACCAACCGAAACACTCAACCAGTATGCCGTAGGCCCAGGCATCAAATCCAAATCGGCAACATTCAAATTGAGCGAAGACAAGAAACAGGCTATTGTAGAGGTAAATGCTTCGACATGGTGCAGTGACT
The DNA here is from genome assembly GCA_937906165.1 of uncultured Bacteroidales bacterium. Lineage (GTDB taxonomy): Bacteria > Bacteroidota > Bacteroidia > Bacteroidales > Bacteroidaceae > HGM04593. Next base: position 9,428 of record CALCYA010000061.1, read on the forward strand.
ACAGATTTGTATACACTATTACAGCCGATGGTGCAATGCTTATCGATGCCTCATATACTGCAACGGTTTCCGATGCGCGCCGCATTGGCATGACAATGGAATTCCCGGCACATTTCGAGCAGGTTGAATATTATGCATACGGACCGTTCGAGAACTACGTTGACCGCCGCGGCGGTTCGTCACTTGGCCGTTACTACACTACGGTAAGCGACATGTTCGAACCATATCCGAAGCCTCAGAGCATGGGCAACCGTGAGGGATTGAGGGACCTGATGCTCTTCAGCGAAGAGGAGGAAGTCGGCATCAAGGTACAGACCCGTGGTGATGTGGCATTCTCCCTCTTGCATTACAGCGACGAGCATCTGAAAAGAACCGATCATATCTGGGAACTCGAGAAAGGAAATGTATATGCCCATTTTGACTGCTACCAGAAAGGAATAGGAAACGGAAGCTGCGGTAATGTGGTAACTTTAGACAAGTATCTCATCAAGAATGGTGCAAAATATAACTGTTCACTGCTCTTCACTCCTGTTGTAGGTCTCGAATCAGGCATTGAGGATGTTTTGTCAGAAGCAATAACATTCAAAGCAGAAGACGGATACATTTATTGCAAAGGTAACATGAAGGCCGGCACCGAACTATCGATATACGACATGGGCGGTGTGCTGCGCTCGACAAAACGTATTGCAGAGAGCTGCGAAAGCATTGCATTGCCGGTGGTAACATTGCCTCACAGTTCATATATCATTGTCGTAAAAGACAGCAAGGGCATAAGGACTTTCAAAGCAGTAATCTAAGGATATACGGTACAATACAGAGATTAACGATAAGATAACACCCATTTAAAGCAGGAAACATATTATGGTCAAAAAAATCAACAAAGCATTTCTTGCAGTGGCAATACTGTCCGGAGCAATGGTTCCTAAAGTATCCGATGCACAGACGACCGACATCTACCCCGTTCCACAATCGATACAATGGAGCGAGCAGGTTGCTTTCAGCAACGATGTCTCATACACTATTACAGGAGAAACCACTGCCGACGCCGATGCCGTTAACCTGTTCAAGGATAATTTCAGCACAGACGGCGGTGCGGTTGAGGTAATCATCGGCGAACGTGGCGACGAAGCCGTGGCCGCATACGAGAGCCTCATCCCACAGAAAGACGAAGGTTACTACCTTACAGTAGAGAACGGGAAGGTGATCATTGCCGGAAATGACGGCAGCGGTACATTCTACGGAGTACAGACATACCTGCAGATAGCCTCACAGCCAAGCATCATGGGAGTCACCGTTACTGACTACCCGAGCGTCCCGCAGCGCGGACTCGTAGAGGGATACTACGGCAACCCTTACAGCGAGGCAGACAGAATGGGCCTTTTCAAGATGTTCGGCCGACAGAAGATGAACGTATACATCTACGGACCAAAGGATGACGTATACCACAAGGACCGTTGGCGCGAGAACTACCCTGCCGCACAGGCCGCGAAGATCAAGGAGTACGTGAACGCCGCCAAAGCCAACAAGGTGGAGTTCGTGTGGGCAATCCACCCTGGCAACGATATACAGTGGAACAAGACCGACAGTGTGAATATAGTAAACAAGCTCAAATCAATGTACAACCTTGGCGTGCGCACCTTTGCGGTATTCTTTGACGACGTCTGGGGCGGTGAAGGCACAAGAGGCGACAAGCAGGCAATGCTCATGAACTACATAACCGATGAGCTCAATGCAGCATTCCCCGACATAAACCCCTGCATCATCTGCCCCACACAGTACAACCGTGGATGGTCAAGCGGAGACTACCTCACCACCCTCGGCAGCAAGATGAACAAGGATGTACGCATAATGTGGACAGGAAACTCAGTCGTAGACATGATAAACAAGAGCGACATGACCTGGATCAACGGACAGATAGGCCGCAAAGCATATATCTGGCTCAACTATCCTGTAACAGACTACTGTATCAACCACCTGCTCATGGGCCCCACATACGGCAATGACCTTGACATAGCCGACATGCTCTCAGGTTTCACCGCAAACCCGATGGAGTATGCCGAGGCATCTAAAGTTTCGCTTTTCAGCATCGGCGACTATAACTGGAACATGCCCGCATACGATGCCGACGCATCGTGGGAGGCAGCCATAAAATACCTTATGCCGAACAACAGCGAAGCATTCCGTTTCTTCTGCGAGAACAACGTGGACCTGGGCTCTACAGTACACGGATTACGCCGCACCAACGAGTCGCCCGAGTTCGTCAAGGCGAAACAGCTCTACGACAGCAAGATTGCCGCAGGCGACAAGATTGCAGCTTATGCAGCCGTAGGCGAGCAGTTCACCAAGCTCGTCACGACATCCGAGGCACTCATGGCTGCAGACGAAAGCAAGGCGCTCATTGAAGAGATAAAGCCTTGGCTGCTCTGTGCAAAGTATCTTGGCCAAAGGGGAGAATGCATAGTTGAGATGGCCAATGCCCTTTCAAACGAAGAGCCCGAGACTTTTATCGACAGCTATCTACGCTACAAGGAGTGCAACGATGCACAGGCGGCACTGCGTTCACGCGACTACAGCGGTTCGCTCAAGACTGCCACACCTGCAGTGGGAACTGTACACATTGAGCCATTCATCAAGAACGCGTTGGGCGAACTCGTTGCCGAATACAAGGAGAAGCACGACTACCGCACCGACGTATTCCCCGCACAGGTGCTTGAAAACGGCACATACTACATCAAGTACAACGGCAAATACCTCACCAACAACAGGCCAAACGTCGCAAGCAGTGTTCCACTGTTCCAGGCAGCCACCGACACCATCCGTCCACAGCGCCAGGAGTGGAAGATAAGCCTTGACCCAAGCACCAACCGCTACAAGATCATAAATCTTGAGGACGGACGCTATCTAAACGAGAATGGAATCTTCACCGTAAGCGACGAGACCAACCCGTACGAAGCCGTATGGCACACATACGAGATAACCCTGTCGGCAAACGGCAAATACGCGATACAGAACAGCGGAAGTGCCGGTACAAAGTTCTGGAGCGTAACAGGCACACGCATACAGCAGAGCAGCTCAAGCGATGCCCTACCCGACAAATATATCTTTGATATCATCCCTTTGGGCGGAGAGGCCAAGAGCACCCTCATTGACGGGGAGGCTGTCTACTACATCAAGGATGGAGAGCGCTACCTGACAAACCAGAATGTAAAAGGCAGCGGTGGCACTCCGAAATTCAAGGAGATGACAACTCCCGGAACTGCACAGGAGTGGAAAATCACGATTGATGCAAGCGGCAAGAACTGCTACAAGATTACCAGCAATGCCGACAGCCGCTACCTTAACGAGTATGGAGTATTCGGTACAAACCAGTACTACAGCGACTGGAACACCTATCTGCTCACCACTATGGACGGCAAGTGGTCTATTGCATGGACCCAGTCTGCAACAAAGAACGGTGTGCAATACATAGTCGTTTCGGATGACCGTCTCGAGGCCAAGAGCATCGACCGTGCCAACAGTTACACGGTAAGCTTTGTAAAGAAAGGTGGAGATACCTCAATTGGCGAAGTTTCCGGTGACAAAACAGTTGTTATAGAAGACGGCAAACTCATTCTGCCCACAGGCACTGTTTCTGCAGCCGTATACACCATTGATGGCAGATTGGTTGTCGAAAGCAACAATGCCGTCGCAAACATTTCAGAGTTGCCCGCAGGCATATATATTGCAATAGCGGATGGACCTGAAGGGAAAATTTCGTTCAAGATTGTTGTAAAATAAACAAAAAGACAGATTATGGATAATAGCACATCACCGGTTCTATTGGATAGGAAGAAAAGCGCATTGTTGTCGGTATTCCGCAAGGTATATGTATGGATGACGCTCGCCCTATGCATCACCGGCCTTACAGCAATGGTTGTCGCAAACAATGACAGGATCATTTATGAATTGCTGCAGAACAGTCTGCTGTTCTGGGGAATCATCATCGCAGAGCTGGTACTTGTATTTGTGATTTCAGGTATGGTTGCAAGACTATCTATGACCACAGCCACCCTGCTATTCATACTCTACTCCGTGTTGAACGGCGTGACGATGTCATTGATCTTTCTGGCTTACACAGAATCAACGATAGCATCCACATTCTTTATCACAGCCGGTACTTTCGGAGCATTGAGTCTCTATGGCTACATGACCAAGAAAGACCTCTCTTCGTGGGGCAGCATACTTGGCATGGCACTACTTGGACTTATAATCGCATCGGTTGTAAATGCCTTTATGGAGAGTGACACCCTTTACTGGATTATCAGCTATGTAGGCGTCCTGCTTTTTGTGGGACTTACCGTATATGACACCCAGAAGATAAAGAGAGCCATAATGGACCCGGACAACGAGGTCGATGACAATCTCCACAAGATTGCGTTGTTGGGAGCACTGTCACTGTACCTTGATTTCATCAACCTGTTCCTGTATATGCTCCGCATAATGGGCGACCGCGATTGACACCAGACAACAATACACAGCAGAGCGGAGCCACTCATAGCTCCGCTCTGCTGTGTAAAGGGCCCTCCTTGAAGATGTTATGTTTTTTAGATTTATTACATATTACTTGTTAATAAGTAATTGATAAATAATAAATATACATTCTGTTTTTTTTACTACCTTTGCCGAATAATAGAATGCGTCATTACACCCGTATGCGGGCCAACAGAAAATGGAGGCCGACAAGGCCACACAACGCATTCTGCAAACTAAACGGGAAAGAAAATAATGGGAAAGATCATTGCATTGGCCAACCAGAAAGGCGGTGTCGGAAAGACAACGACAGCCATCAACCTTGCTGCATCATTGGCTACATTTGAAAAGAAAGTTCTTGTGATAGACGCAGACCCACAGGCAAATGCCTCTTCGGGTCTGGGAATAGACATACGCGAGATTGAGTGTTCAATTTATGAATGCCTTATAAACAAGGCTGCACCTAAAGAGGGAATACACAAGACCTGCGTGGACCGCCTTGACATAATACCCTCACACATAGACCTTGTCGGAGCGGAAATCGAGATGCTCGACATGCCCAACAGAGAGAAGATCATGCGCGATGCGCTTGAGCCAATCAAGGAGGAGTATGACTACATACTCATTGACTGTTCACCCTCATTGGGCCTAATCACAGTGAACTCGCTAACTGCAGCCGACTCTGTGATAATACCCGTGCAGTGCGAATATTTTGCACTTGAAGGTATCAGCAAGCTGCTCAACACCATCAAAATCATCAAATCGAACCTCAACCCCAAGCTCGACATCGAGGGTTTCCTGCTCACAATGTTCAATTCGCGTCTGCGTTTGAGCAACCAGGTGTACAATGAGGTAAAGAAGCACTTCCGCGAGCTTGTCTTCAACACCGTAATACAGCGCAACATACGCCTTGGCGAGGCCCCCAGTATGGGCATCCCCGTAATCATGTATGATGCAGAGTCGACAGGAGCCAAGAACTATATGGCACTTGCCGAGGAAATAATCAACAGAAACAACGAATAATGGCAAAACAGAAATTCACATTAGGACGTGGACTCGACGCACTTATCTCAACAGAGGCTGTGCGCACATCGGGTTCCTCATCTATAGGCGAGATAGAGATTGACAAGATCTTCGCTAACCCCAACCAGCCCCGTCGTGACTTCAATGAAGAGGCTCTGAAGGAACTTGCAGACTCCATCAATGAACTTGGCGTAATACAGCCGATCACATTGAGGAAGATGGATGACGGTACATACCAGATCATTGCAGGCGAGCGCCGTTTCCGTGCATCACAGCTTGCCGGCAAGACAACAATCCCTGCATACATTCTAAAGGCCGACGACGAGGACACAATGGAGATGGCCCTCATCGAGAACATCCAGCGCGAGGACCTGAATCCGCTTGAGATTGCTTTGGCATACCAGCAGCTCATTGAGCAGCACAACCTTTCACAGGAGCAGCTGAGCAAGCGCGTGGGTAAAGGCCGTGCCACAATTGCAAATTTCCTGCGTCTTTTGAGACTCCCCGCAACCATTCAGGTTGCCCTTAAAGAGAAAAAAATCGATATGGGACATGCCAAGGCTCTTCTTTCACTTGACTCACACGCCGACCAGCTGAACCTTTTCCAGGAGATTGAGAAGAACGGTTACTCGGTCCGCGAGGTTGAGGAGATTGTAAGAGGCATCAAGGAGGGCAACAGTGAGAAACCGGCCCAGAAGAAGAGTGCCGACAAGAAACAGGATGCCGTTTACCACCAGCTGAAGAAACACCTGACACAGTTTTTCCAGACACCGGTACAGCTTACATGCTCGGCAAAGGGCAGCGGCAAGATAAGCATCAAGTTCAAGGACGAGCAGGAGCTCGAGCGCATAATTTCAATATTCGACAAACTCAACCAGTAAAAAGTGAAACATACAGGTTTGACATACAGGTTCTTTGTGACCGTGCTGCTGTTTATTGCCTTTGCTGCACCATCCGCAGCACAGGTCGAAGCCGGCAATGCGATATCCCCCGTAAATGGAGAGGTCACAGCAACATTCGCACTACCCGATTCAGCAGCCCTTGACAGCGTATACCGCAACATGCAGTTCCAAGAGCGCCCCCTCTCACCCGACAGCAGCCGCGTGGCACTGAAAAGAGCCGAAGGACCGGTTGCCAAAGAGACCAGAGTATGGAGGCCCGACCCGGAAAAGGCGACTTGGCTTGCCCTTATTATCCCCGGAGGCGGACAGATATACAACCGGAAATACTGGAAATTACCGATTGTATACGGCGGTTTTGTCGGATGTCTTTACGCCTACAACTGGAACGGACAGATGTACAAGGACTACCGTCAGGCCTACCTCGACATCATGGACAGCGACCCCAATACCGACTCCTACAAGGATTTTTTCCGTCCGGGATATGATTATGAGGCAAACAAGGAATACCTGACAAAGGTGTTCAAGAAAAGAAAGGACCGCTACCGCCGCTGGCGCGACCTCAGCATCTTTGCATTCATAGGAGTATATGCAGTATCGGTAATTGACGCTTATGTAGATGCCCAACTGTCGAGTTTCGACATTGCCGAGGACATAAACCTCACCATTGAGCCACAGAGGATAAGAGGAAACGGCGAGTTCATGCAACAGGACTATTACGGACTTAATTTCAACATTTCATTCTAAAATGCACAAAACTACATACAAGATTTTACTTATACTGTCTGCCGCTACATTCTTATCGTGCGGCATACTCAAGAACTCTTCGGGAAACGACGGAACTGAAAACAGCGACATATCCGGCCTGCAGACACAGAAGGTTACCCCCACACAGATTGCAACTGACTTCAAATTTGAGGTTGGGCCTGTCTCAAATGAAGGTGACACCTGTAGTTTTGATATACCGGAAAGCATGACAGCCAACACCGACAGCCTGTTGAGCAGTTGGCAGGCACGTACATTGCTCAGGAAGCTCGACTGCAACACTACAGGTTGGGAGAACATCAGGATGACCGACACGATGTATGCCAAGAGGCTCGGCAGCATGCTTACGGCTGTGAGGATGCCATACAACAGTATGGTAAGCAGTTGCATTGACCGCTATACAAAGAAAAACCGCTCACAGGTATCTTACATGCTTGGAATCTCGGAGTTCTATATGCCAATGATTGAGGAAGAGATTGACAGGATGGGCCTGCCCCACGAGCTCAAGTATCTGCCTATCATCGAGTCGGCAATGAACCCCAAGGCAAAATCAAGGATGGGCGCCAAAGGATTGTGGCAGTTCATGTTCACGACAGGCAAGCAGTATGGTCTGAAATCGAACAACTATATCGACGAGCGTTTCGACCCTCTTAAATCAACAAGAGCCGCCCTCACATACCTTAAGGACCTCTATGATATGTTCGGCAACTGGGAACTTGCCATTGCCGCATACAACTGCGGCCCCGGCAACGTGAACAAAGCCATCAAGCGTTCGGGCGGCAAGACCGACTTCTGGAAAATATACCGTTGGTTGCCAAAGGAGACACGCGGCTATCTCCCTGGCTTCATCGCAGCCAACTACATAATGACATTCTACGAAGACCACGGAATCTGCCCCATGGAGCCCAACATACCGGTTGCCACAGACACTATACACATTAACAAGAACCTGCACTTCAAGCAGATTGCTGATGTATGTGGTGCCGACATAGAAGAAATCAGGGCACTTAACCCGCAGTTCATCAAGGATGTCATTCCTGGAGAGAACGAGACATATGTGCTTCGTTTGAGGAACGAGATGATTACACGCTTTGTCGAGAATGAGGACAGCATATACAAGCACAACGCCGAGGTACATTTTCCACAAGTCAACGTAGAGAAGATGCTCAAAGAGGCAAAGAAAAACGATGACGGTGCGGGTAACCTCATACGCCATAAGATAAAGAACGGAGAGACATTGGGTAAGATAGCCATAAAATACCGCGTTACCGTCAAGCAGATAATGAGGTGGAACAATATGCGCAACACAAAGATACGCGCAGGAAAATATCTGAAGATTTACAAGTAGCATTATGGACAACTACGAGGAGAAAAGGATGATCGACGAGGAGAGTGCGATAAACAGCGCTTTCCAGGAGCTGCTCGACATTTATTTGGCTTCGCAGCACCGCAAGAAGGTTGAGCTTATAACAAAGGCTTTCAACTTTGCACGTCAGGCACATAAGGGCGTACGCCGCCACAGCGGCGAGCCCTACATCATGCACCCGCTGGCAGTAGCACGTATCGTGTGCAAAGAGATTGGTCTGGGTTCCACATCCATCTGCGCAGCACTTCTCCACGACGTTGTCGAAGACACCGACTACACTGTCGATGACATCAAGAACCTTTTCGGTGACAAAATTGCAGGCATCGTAGACGGCCTGACAAAAATCTCGGGCGGGGTGTTCGGTGCCCATGCATCGGAACAGGCCGAAAACTTCAAGAAACTCCTGCTTACCATGAGTGAGGACATACGAGTAATCCTGATAAAGATTGCCGACCGCCTGCACAACATGCGCACACTGGAGTTCATGCAGGTGAACAAACAGTACAAGATTGCCGGTGAGACCTTATATATATATGCCCCCATTGCGTACAGACTGGGACTGAGCAAGATAAAGACCGAACTTGAGAACCTCAGTTTCAAATACGAGCATCCCGAGGAGTATGCCCGCATTGAAAAGAAAATCGAGAAGACACAGCAACAACGCGATATTCTCTATACAGAGTTCACCCACCCCATCTGCGAGCAGCTTGACAAAATGGGATATGACTACCGCATCATAGGCCGCGTGAAGTCGCCTTACTCCATCTGGAACAAGATGCAGAAGAAGCACGTGGCCTTTGAGGATATCTTCGACATCCTTGCCGTGCGTATCATCTTCAACCCACGCGAGGGCAAGGACGAGAACAACGAATGCTTCAACATATACATTGCACTTACCAAGCTCTACAACGCCCACCCCGACCGCCTGCGCGATTGGGTGAACAAACCGCGCACCAACGGCTACAAGGCACTGCACGCCACATTCATGAGCCAACGTGGCGAGTGGATTGAAGTGCAGATAAGAAGCGAGAAGATGAACGAGGTTGCCGAGAAAGGCATTGCAGCCCATTGGAAATACAAGAGTATGGGTGAGGCATCCAACGAAGACCAGCTCGACAACTGGCTGCACACCATCAAGGAGATTCTCGATGACCCGCAGCCTAACGCCCTTGATTTCCTTGACACAATAAAACTGAACCTCTACGCAACAGAGATTTTCGTTTTTACCCCCAAAGGAGAGATCAAGACAATGCCACAGAACTGTACTGCGCTTGACCTCGCATACAGCATACACACATTCCTTGGCAACCACTGCATAGGCGCAAAGGTAAACCACAGACTCGTGCCCATGAACCACCAGCTGCAGAGCGGTGACCAGGTGGAAATCCTCACCTCAAACGCTCCACGCGTGGAGGAGAGTTGGCTTTCTTTTGTAACGACTGCCAAGGCACGTTCCAAGATACAGGCGGCACTGCGTCGACAGCAGAGACTGCTGCAACGCGACGGTGAGGAGAAGCTGAACGCATTCCTCGAGGAAGAGGGACTCAGCAACTATGCAGGCAATGTCGAAAAGCTGTGGAAGCGCCATAAGCTGAAAGACCGTGACGAGCTGTTGGCCGCCATCGGCAAGGGCACGATTATTCTTGGAGCAGAAGACAAGGACGAGCTCTTAGGTAACAAGAAGTTCAGTTTCCAGTCACTGTTCTCTTTCAACCGCGACAAGAAGAAAGAGGAGAAAGAGGTCGAGAAATACGAGAATATCGACCGCAAGAAAGCCATCAACCTCACCGATGACAATCTCAAAAGCAGCTACATTATAGCCGACTGCTGTCACCCCATTCCCGGTGACGATGTCCTCGGATACTATGACGAGGATAAACATATCGTAATACACAAACGCAGTTGCCCGCACGCCAACACCCTGAAGAGTAGCCACGGCGACAGGATACTTGCCGCAAAGTGGGAGACACACAAACAGTTGTATTTCGCAGTCCCCATTCAAATCAAAGGCATAGATGACATGGGAGTGCTCCATGAGATCACTACAATAATCTACCAGCAGCTGAATGCCAACATCCAGAAGATGCACATCGAGAGTAACGACGGCATTTTTGAAGGCACATTCTGGATAAATGTACACGATGTGGAGGAGGTAAAGAACATCTGCGAGAATCTCAAGAAGATAAAGAACATCAAGACCATTGCAAGAATAGGATAATGTGAATGACTATATAAACAACAAATGGTGAGTAGCTACTCACCATTTGTTGTTTATAT
>CALCYA010000062.1 GCA_937906165.1 uncultured Bacteroidales bacterium
GCCGGATTGCAACTTGTTGCAAGACTGAGGAGTAAAAAAACTAAAGAAATATGTAGTCAATGGATCTCAAATAACTGCGAAAGAAAGAGATTTTTTCGGGCAAAGCCCTCTATAACGCGTCTCCTAACACCAGAATGACAAGTACGCGAGAACGCCGGCAATGTAATCCCGAACGTGTGGGCGGTACCAGCATGTCCACTCGAAAGCAATGCATAACACCAAGAACCGACAACGACATTAAAATAGTTAAAAATTGCAAAATAAAATCATTTTTACAAATAGATGCCGACATTTCACCACTTGTTAACAAATTTTCTGCAAACATATAATTAACTTTGCGATAATTTCCGAAAATAGTATGCGGCCGGAATCACATTAAGAAAACTTGATGTTCACCTCTCGCCTTCAACTATCTTTGGACAGAAAAAAAAGAAATCAATATCAGTATAAACAATAAAAAAGCGTATGAAAAAATTTACTCTATCACTACTTGCACTTATAATATGTGCAACGACATTTGCACAAACGGCAATTACATCGCCCAGTGATATACAACCCGGCAAGACCTATTGGATAAGCAATGGCCGATACTACACATGGGACTATGCTTCGGCAATGTACTTTGACCGTATTTTCGGTGACAGAATCTGTCTTGGATATTTTGGACAGGCAGATCCGGACCGTGGAGATTTTGTTGACAACCCAGAGGATCCTGACCAGCAGTTTGCATTCATTGAATACAACAACCACCTGTACCTCTACAGCGTCGGTGCCGACAACTTCGTTTCAATGAAGGATGGCGGAGCACATATCATGAGCAGCCCCGAGAACTATGTGACAGTCACTCCAAACTCTTGTTCACTGCCCGATTTCCCTTGGAACATAAAGTTCGACGGCGAAATATACATTGGTGGTTACTACAGAAGACCAGAGAACGGTTATATCACCTGCATTGACGACCAGAGTGCGACAAGCTACTCTAACGCATGGCAGATCCTTGAAGTTGGCGAATTGGAGAACGTTGATGAGATCACCAAACGCCTGGCCGATAATATGGGCAAGTTCGATGACGTATTCGCCGAGGCACAGGACAGTCTGATGAACACATACGAGAGAGCAGAGGAATTCCTTTGGGACATCAACTATAATGTAGATGGCGGTAACCCGATAGAACTTCAGGCAAGCGACCCGGGAGCAGCCAACTATATCTGGTGTAATGAGCCTGAGATGAGCGAGGGTTCTATGGAAGGATTGCTTGATGATGACGAGACAACATTCTTCCACTCATGCTGGAATGGTACAATAGAGTCGGTACATTGGTTGAGCATCAACTTGGGAACACCAATAAAAGACTTTATGTTCAGTTACCAGACACGTCACAATGCCACAGGAAACTTCCCCGAGTCTATTGAGGTACAGGGCAGCAACGACGGCGTTGAATTTGTAACCCTTGGCATCTTCAACCAGGGACTTCCCAAGACAACAAGCACAGTATGGGATTCAGAGAATATCAAAGCCGACAAAGAATACAGCTACCTGCGTTTTATGATATACGCACCAAATGTATACTGGCACATGGCCAAGTTTGAACTGAAGACAGAGAGATACATTACTGTTGATGAGAAATACCAAGCTTATTTGAGCTATCTCAACGACCTTGTAAAGGCCATTGATGCAGCCAAGAGATTCATTGACAAGAATGAAGCAACAAAGCCTGAGGAATACTATGCATATGCAGAGCAGATTACCTCAAAGTTGGAATTCATCAAGAAACTTGCAAGTGACAGTGACGACGAGGAAACAATTGCGCTCGTTGCCGAGGCTGAGGAACTTTATGCACTTGAAGGTGTGGGCTACCCTGGCGAGGCGCCACGTGCCACATTCAAAGAGGTTATTGATGCAGTAAAGGCAAAACCTACAACCCAGGCCGGACTTGACCTCAAGGCCGCAATGCAAGCATACATAGAGTCACATGATATTATACTTCCAAAATCCCGTGAGAGGTACACACTTACATTTGTGACAACCCAGGGTCGCAGGAACTTCCTCAATGTAGATACACACGATCTCGGAGACTACAAGTACTACACACTTTCTATGGTTGAAGACACATATACATCGCAAGGCAATGCACTCCCTGAAACAGCGGCATTTGTATGCATTGACAATGAAGATGGAACATATGAGTTCGTCACATCAGATGGCAAGTATCTTGGCATTCCAGAAAATGGTGCATACTCAGGCTCTGAAACCGGTCTTTACGACGAGCCCACATACTTCACAATTGAGAAGATGTACCCCAACGAAATGTGCAATAACGACATCACATACAATGAGTTGTTTGGCCTTGTAGCACTTTGTGGCGGCGGTCTATACATGGCTCCTCAAAGTTCAGGCGGAATATTCTATGTACGCGATTTGCCAAACTTCATGATAGCATGGACATCAGCTATGAGAATTGAGCCATGGACTCCTGGTGAAGATACAGGCATTGAGAATGTAGGTATTGAAACTGTTGTAGAGGGTATCTACGACCTCCAGGGCCGCAAGGTAGAGAACCCATCAACAGGCATCTACATTGTAAATGGTAAAAAGGTTTTGGTAAAGTAATTGCCAAAAGCTCGACAGCCGAGCAGCAATAGGTCGCACGTAGCATGGGCAAGGCTCATGCCGTGCGGGTTGCGGAAAGCGAGAGCTGTCAAGGTACAAGTAACTTTTTACTATCGGTGAGCCTTTTAGCGATTGGTCACGCGAAGGATGGA
>CALCYA010000063.1 GCA_937906165.1 uncultured Bacteroidales bacterium
ATGACACCATCGCAGTAGATATTTGTATCAATGGACAACTCCTATATTATTGCCTAAAAAAATATATAATCCGTTGTGTCACAATTTTTGAAATGTGTAATGGTGTCATCCTAAGCCATGCGAGCCAATGGTCGACGCCAGTAGGGGCTAAAGTCAAGAATCTCACAGAGGACTCTGCCAGCGACTTTGCGTGTCATTGTCTGATTACTCCTGGGATATCTTGAATCCTAACTTGCATATCAGCTTCAATAACTGTTTTGCGTCGTAAAATGTGTCTGTTTAACCAAAATGTATATAAAAAAAGGAGTAGCAACCGCTACTCCTTGAACTGCAATATACTTCTCTTTCTTATTCAGCAGGTGCCCATTTGCAACGTACGGGTGAAACAATTGCACCCTCTTCCTTCAGCTGCTTCATGGCCTTGTCAACCTCCTTGCGGTCGATGCCGCTGAACTCTGCAATCTTACCTGCGTTCAGGGGCTCGCCTGCCTCCTTCATTGTCTGCAATACTTTCTCTTTAGTTTCCATATAATTCCTTTGTTTTTAGTTGTTAGTAATATGTTTCTTTAGCGAATATAGTGAAAGGCGAGTGGAGAATAAAACAAGTTCACTCGTTTTTTATTCCGAGCCGTATCCTATTTTCGCGGTTTACCGCAAATATAATCAAAAAATAAGAACAAAAGCAATCAGAAAGATTTTTTAGCATTTATAAAGAATTTTTCAGTATAGTGGATGCGGCTGCAATATAAATAGCAAAAACAGTAGTTTGTTGATTGTTTGTGCTAAACAATATTAAAATACGATAATTTGAGCTGCCATTTTTTTATATTTTAATAAAGTTGAGTTAAATTCGCGAAGTTTTTTTGGCTTTCTGTCACCGCTAGGGTGGCAGAGGCTTTTTTTGACGAATAAATTATATGAATATATGAAGAAATTTTTTACAACTTTATTTTTGTCCGCGGTCGTGGCTGCGCAGGCACAGTATCTGCCTAATAGCAGTTTTGACAGCTGGAAGACAGCTTGTGGCAGTACTGATGCAGTTAGTAATATGTTGGTACGCCCAGGAGTGGAACCGTCTGATTGGAGTGGCTCATCAGTCAATCAAATGGGTCAACAAAAAGAATTGATTTCTAATCAAGATGGTGCTGTCAAAATGATCAATGCTTATATAGGGCTAAAATTTCTAAATTTAGGCTCCGTTGCTCCAGGCTTTATAACTCTTGCTACTCCATGGGTATATGCCTCAACTACGCTTTCTGATTGTGATGGCGGTGTTTATGGTGGTGTGGGGTTTACATATAAGCCTGATGCCATTGCCGGAAAATTCAAAAGAGAAGATTCAACAGGTGAGAGTTCACATATTATAGTTTATTTGTGGAATGGTACTTTTGTTTCAAATATCGGTAAGAAATCTGCTCCGGACCAGGCTCGTAATAATGTGGACAGAGCGATTATTGGCGAATCTAATTATACAGGTGACGGTACATTGGTTGCAAAATGCGATTACACATTTACAACTACTGACGGTGAATGGAAAGAGATTACAGTTCCCATAGAATATGTGAGTGATGAGGCTCCTGAAATGATGAATACCATTATCTCGGGCGGTGATTATTGGACACGTGCCAATATGAAAGAAGGTACAACTTTGTATGCCGACGATGTGCAGTTCGTATATTATTCCGAGCTTGCTTCGCTTGTGTATGGTGGTGTCAACTATCTGAAGAGCGGTGTCACATCTTACCTTATAAAGGGTGAGTATGACCCAAGCAAATTGTCACTGACATCAAACGGTAAGGGAGCTACTATAGAAACTTCTTTCAATGAGTATTACAATATACTGACAATAACAGTCAAGGGTAATGACTATTCAGCTAACCCCAATAATTGCCATGAGTACAAGGTGATGTTCATCAAAGAGGGATATTACCGCATTGAGGATGCAACAGGTGCTTATCTTGACATGACAGGAAAGAGCGCCGGTGAGGCATTGGCATTGTCTACTGACGGAAATTCTGCCGGTACAATCTTCTATTATGACGGCAATGGCAAGTTGCTTAACTATAAGGCTGGTCAGTATACATATAACACTAATCTTGTTGCGCCGGTAGATGCAACCTCTGTAAGCTATTGGACTATGGCTGCAGGTGATGGTGCTTTGGTTATGCGTGACTCGAATTCATCAGTGGGCAAGTTCCTGCACTCTGATGGCTCTGCCGTTACAGGTTGTTCTTCTGCTTGCAGCCAGGAACACGGTTTCCTGTTCTGTGTTGCCGAGTCTCTTCCAATCTCTATAAGTGCAGCCGGTTATACTGCTTTCTATGCTCCTGTAGCCGTTGAGATACCAGCCGGTGTTACTGCCCATACGGTGACAATCAACGGTGATTGGGCAACGTTGTCCGATCCGTTGGAGGTGGTTCCTGCTTACACAGGTGTGGTTATAGCCGGCCCGGCAGGGGAGTATGGCCTTCCGATAGTTGAAACCTTTGAAGTTGTTGATGACAATGCACTTCTTGGTACCATTGCTGCCGATTATGTTAAAGGTGATGCGTATGTGCTTTCAAAGCCTGCAGGCAAGGAGGTCGGTTTCTACAGGGCAACGCTTAACAAACTTGACGGTACTGCATTCTACTTGAGCAGCCACAAGGCATATTTGCCTGCAAGTGCGGCACAGGGCAGTGCATTCTACGGTCTGCGCATTGGCGGAACAACAGGAATAACGGAGGTTGAAACTGCTCCTGCCGAGGATGTTATCTATGACCTTACCGGCCGTAGGGTGACAAAGATTGTTGCTCCCGGTATATATATTGTTAATGGTGTGAAGAAATTTTTCAATTGATAAACGAAACCCTCACCCTCATCGGGGTGGTGGTAATAAATGATAATAACAGATGATGAAACGTGAATATGTTGCACCTCAGGTGCTTGAGGTGAATGTTGAGACTGTAAATGTACTGGCCGCATCTTTGTATATTGACGGAGAGACTTATGTCGACACTGAAGAGGATGGTGTCCTGCTCAGTGGCCGTCGCCGCGGTAAATGGGGCGATTTGTGGGAATAAATTCCTTGTAAATATTCAGTTTGGGGGCGCCGTCATAGCGCCCCCAAACTTGTTTATGTGACAACTGGTCAAATAAACTCCTGTATGGCTTCTGATTTTCGTGAACTTGTGTTATCTTCGCGAAAGGTGTCATAAGGACGCATGTTTGAATTATGGTGCATATTCTTAAAGATTTATATAAAGAGTGGGCTGGCGCTATGCCTGCCTCAACGGTGAGGCTTACCGGTGACGGTTCTAACAGGGTGTATTACAGGTTGTCATCGGATGATGGTTCTGTCATCGGTGCCGTGGGAACATCGGCCGAGGAGAACAGGGCTTTTGTGGCTCTTGCCGATGCCTTTGCAAAAAGTGGTGTAGTCGCTCCAAAAGTGCTTGCCGTGTCGGACGATTCTCTGTGCTATCTGCAGGAAGACCTGGGCGATGTTTCGCTATATGCGTCACTGCAGGGCGCACGCGATGCCAGTTGTTTCAATGAAGAGGAGACTGCGTTGCTGTGCCGCACGATAGCACAGCTGCCACATATACAGTTCCGTGTGCCGCAACATTTCGATTTCTCACTCTGCTATCCTGTGAGCGAATTCAATGAGCGCACGGTGATGTGGGACCTCAACTACTTCAAGTATTGCTTCCTCAAGGGCGTGGGTGTGGAGTTCAACGAAAGCCTGCTCGAGGATGAGTTTGACCGCATGGCAGCCCTTTTGTTGAGCGACAATGACAATGTCTTCCTGTACCGCGATTTCCAATCGCGCAACGTGATGCTCAAGGACGGAGTTCCATGTTTCATTGATTTCCAGGGAGGCCGTCGCGGTCCCATATATTACGATGTGGCCTCTTTTGTGGGGCAAGCACGTGCAAAATATACTCCAGAAGCAATAGAGGCCATGCTCGGTGCATATCTTGATGCTTTGAGTGAGTATAAGAGTGTAGATAGGGAACACTTCGGACAGATGCTGCTGCAGTTCCGCATCTTCCGCCTGTTGCAGAACTTGGGAACATACGGTTACCGTGGGCTTTTTGAACGTAAAAAGGCTTTTGTGGAGAGTATCCCGGCGGCTTTGGCGCAGTTGCTTCGGTTGTTGACCGAAATTGATGCTTTCCCTCATTTGCGGGAGGTGATAGCAGTGGTGGCGCACTTGCCTATATTTGTCCGTGAAGAGCGTAAGGAACTGACTGTGGATGTCATAAGCTTTTCCTATAAACGCGGGATTCCCGATGACCATTCAGGCAATGGCGGAGGCTTTGTATTCGATTGCCGTGCGATACATAATCCCGGGCGTTACGAGCCGTACAAGAAACTGACAGGAATGGACGAACCTGTGATAAAGTTCCTTGAGACAGAAAGCAATATCGCCGATTTCCTTGAGAATGCTTACTCTATGGTCGACAATATGGTCGAGACCTATCTGAAACGTGGCTTTACGCATATACAGGTATGTTGCGGCTGTACGGGCGGGCAGCACCGCTCGGTGTACAGTGCCGAACATATTGCGCGTCATGTGGCCGACAAGTTCGGTGTAAGGGTGGTGGTTACCCACAAGATGCAGAACTGCTCTTATGTGATAGAGAAAAGGAAATAAAACTGCGATACTATGGGCAAGGAGGGTGTTTGTCATCTACTGTCTCTCATGTGCAGTCCGTTTTCTTTTGAATCATTCCCGTTAAAATATGCTATATATTTTTATCGGGCTGGAATTTTTCTTAATTTTGTAGTTTGAAATGGTTTAGATTATGAAAAAGACACTATCAATACTTTTTGTAGCTCTCTTTGCGATTGCTTCAGCAGTGCATGCCAAGGGTGATGACGAGAAACCTGTTTATCTCTTCGGTGCGTCGTTCGCATTCTCCGATTCGGTCGTATACTTTACCGAGATTATGCCTGTCGAAGGTGCAAAACTCGATGACAAGACAAAGTTCCTTCTTCATCGTCAGTACTATGCCTATGAGCTCAAGGACTATATGAATTTCCAGGAGAACATGCCTGGCAGGACATCTGTCATATATTTCTCTGACAAGCTCTCTAAACTAAAGAAGCAGGAGGCAAAGATAAGGAAACGCCTTGTTGAGAAGGAGGGCAAGACTGTCCGCTATCTGGGTGACAAGTTCAAGTTCGTAAAGCCTTGATGCGATGAGCAGGGTAGGAGCATGGCTTCTGTTGCTGTCGGTGTTGCTTGGGTCATGTAACAAGGAACCGGTCGTTCTAAAAGTGAAGCCCGATGTTGTTGAGAAGGGTGACACTGCACGCAAGACTCTACTCGTTTACATGATGGCCGAGAACAGCCTGAACGGTTATGCGGCTTCCGATGTTGCCGAGATAGTGAAGGCCGTGCCGAGTGTGCCAAGCGACTGCCGCCTGTTTGTGTATGTCGATGACAAAGGATTCCCCATTCTTACCCAGTATTTCAATATGACAAACGGTGAGGTAGGAAATTCAAACTATCATCCTTTCAGCGAGGACGTTTGCTCGAGCGATACAACGGCTTTTGGCCGCCTGCTCGATTTTATACTCGAGGATTATCCTACAGAGTCATTGGATATTGTCTTGTGGTCCCATGCCAACGGGTGGCTCCGTGCTCCGTTGAACTCTGCTCCACAGCGTACTATCGGCGTCGACAACGGCAAGAACTCATATAGCAATACCTCAACCCGAAGCATCGAGATTGAAGAACTTGCGGATTTGCTAAAGAGGTTGCCGACAAAAGTCGACAGAGTGATGTCCGATGCCTGCTTTATGCAGTGCGTAGAGGTTGCCTATGCCCTGCGTGATGCAGCAGAGTGGCTTATAGCCTCTCCGGCCGAGATTCCAGGTGACGGTGCTCTCTATTCGACAATGGTTCCCGAATTCTTCCTTTCCGATGGCCCTGAGGCCATTATGGATGCCTATATAAAGGCCTACGAGGATGAATATACAGGTGCAGTGCTTTCAGCAGTGAAGACTTCTGGGATGCAGCATCTTGCCGATGTTACCTACAGCTATGTGAACAACTATTTCAACATTTACAAAACCCGCGAATATACCCCGCTTCTCGCTTATCTGCCGGGTGGAGGGTATGCCGGCGGTGTGCGCTATCCGTGCTACTATGATATGAATGCCGTGATGAAGAGGTACCTTGACGCCGAAGAGTATCTCCATTGGCGCAAGGCGTTTGATGAGGCTGTCGTGTATGTGGCTGCTTCGCCGGCCTGGTACTCGGCCGTATGTGGCAGGACTCTCCATTACGATACTCAGTCAGGTGGCGGAATCTCTTGGTATCTTCCCCAGCGACGTGCCATGAACGAATCCTTGAATAATGATTTCAAGACAACTGAATGGTATTATGCTGCCGGCTGGGAAGCTGCCGGTTGGTAGCCCAAAATGGTGAAAGGACTCATGCAATAAATAAAGCAGTGGCACACAGCCACTGCTTTGTATTTGTAATGAATAGTTTTCAACTTTCTGGTAAGCAAATCACATCGTAGGAAAAGCGTGTGTGATTAATCCATTTCGGGGGATTGTAGTAGAGGTGTAGGTTTTCCAATGCAAGCTTCCTGAGTTTTTCTTCTTTTTCACGTAAGTATAAAACATATTTCCTGTCGTTGTAGAATGCATGTCTACTCTTAATCACAAAGCAATAGGTAATTCGTTCCCGTTTATGGACCAGAGGTATTATTATCTGCTCGCATCTGTCCGTGTCCATCAATGTATCTATTGGCGTTGTGTGGGAATAATTCTTGAGAAAAGGTCTGATGAAGTCAACCATTCTTCCTCCAGCTTTTATTGTTTCGGCCGTTTGTTTTTGTTTTTTATTCTTGCCAATTGCGGATGAGTGCAATGCTTTTCCTCCATAAATAGTTGAGTAGCTGACGAACATGTCGTTCCAGATGATCTTGATGTCGTCTTCAGTCTTGTTCTCCAGTGTGAAGCTTGCGTAAACGAACGATGGTTTGATTGTAAGTTTTATCAGGTTGTCCTCATGTACGTTAAGGATGGTTTCTCCTTCGTGTATTGTTGTAAGATCTAAGATTCTGAAATCGTTCTTGTTAGCTTTCCGGGGCCAGGAAAAGAGGGCCTTTATGGGGTTGTCAATGCATATCTCTCTTGACCTGGCAATGTATGCAAGAAAGAGGAGAAGCAGGGCGTAGCTTCCGATGAATAAAATTGCTCCGGTTACCATGATGTATATTTTTAGAAGGTTAGCTTAAATTATTGGCAACCTGCCCTTAAAAAAAGCGCAGACCACCGTCATACGCCTCTTGGCTCACCACAAGCCACAACACACTATGAGATAGCCTGCGCATATGCGCATACTATCAACGCGTGTTGCTATTAACTCGTTCGTGGTTCGATGTGGTGATTCAGAGGCGGTTGAGTTAAAAAATCAGAATGTCTTGCATTCAAGTTTTGCCTAAATGCTCTGCAAATATAATGCAAGCGAGTAGGGTAATGCAAATTTATTTGCAATTATTTTCAACGAGCGCAGCCTATATTCAACGAAGTTAAATATTAGAAGCGAGTAGGGTAATGCAAATTTATTTGCAATTATTTTCAACGAGCGCAGCCTATATTCAACGAAGTTGTATATAACCGATAACTCAATGTATCCGTTAAACTGTGAGAAATATTGATTAGAAGAACTCCCTCCCCTGCAGGTACTCCCTCTGTTTTGAACTCCTCCGTCACTACGTGACACCTCCTCTTTAAAAAGCGGAGGAGCTGTAGTACCCGCACGGCGTGATAGCTCTCCCTCTGTTTATAGAGGGAGTACCCGAAGGGGGAGGGAGTTAGGTGCTACGTGCGACTATTACTCATTGAAACCCTCGGAGGGAGTAACAAAAGATGGAACCGAACCCGGTTCCATCTTTTGTGGAATATTGTCTTTGTCCCCTTCGGGGCCATCCCATTGAGTCCATTGTTTTTGTCTTTGACAATCGCAACCCACGCGGTGCTACTTTGCAGCAGTTCGCGTGACCATTGCTAAACAATGGCCTCTATCATCGCTTCGCTATAATTGAACCAATCGCAGTTGCCTTTAACTTTGTTGAAACACTGCTTCACTCGTTGTAAAAACTCAAACAAGTTTGGTTTTAACTCGTTGGCAGGTGTTTTCGGCAAACGCCACCCACGCGGAAACTGCTCCACTGTCCGAGGGGGCAGTGCGAAGCCACAGCACTGCTTGCGACGACGGAACATTCATGTTCCCAAAGGAGTCCCGAAGGGCTCTGTCGGCTTGCCGACTGAGGGGAGTGAGTGCGGCTACACTCCGCGTGACCTATGGCTCTGCGATTAGCTCGGAAGGAGTAACAAAAAAAAAGAGCCAAAAGGCTCTTTTTTTTTGGAATATTGTTTTTGTCCCCTTCAGGGACATCCCATTGAATCAATTACAATCGCTTTGCGACCGCAACCCACGCGGCATAACCTTTGGCTATGCTTCGCGTGACCATTGCTTTGTAATTGCTTCGGAAGGAGTAACAAAAAAAGAGCCAAAAGGCTCTTTTTTTGTTACTCCCACTCAATTGTGGCGCTTGGCTTTGGTGACATGTCGTAGCAGACGCGGTTGATGTTGGGCACCTCGGCAAGGATGCGGTCGGTGATCTTCAACAGGATGGGCCACTCGATCTGCTCGATTGTCGCTGTCATGGCATCCACGGTGTTCACGGCGCGGATGATAACGGGCCAGTCGTATGAACGGGCGTTGTTGCGCACGCCTACTGACTTGAAGTCGGGCACTACGGTGAAGTACTGCCATACTGTCTTGTCGAGGCCGGCAATCTTGAACTCCTCGCGAAGGATGGCGTCTGCCTCACGCAATGCCTCAAGACGGTCGCGTGTGATGGCGCCAAGGCAACGTACTCCCAAACCGGGGCCTGGGAATGGCTGGCGGTATACCATGTCGTATGGCAAGCCGAGCTCGAGACCGCAGGCGCGTACCTCGTCCTTGAACAACTGACGGATAGGCTCTACCAACTGGAACTGGAGGTCTTCGGGGAGACCGCCTACGTTGTGGTGACTCTTTACCATCTTGGCTGTCTTGGTGCCGCTCTCTACGATGTCGGGGTAGATGGTGCCCTGACCAAGGAAATCGATGCCGTCGAGCTTGCGTGCCTCTTCCTCGAACACGCGGATGAACTCACCGCCGATAATCTTGCGCTTCTCCTCGGGATCGGCCACGCCTGCGAGCTTGTCAAGGAAACGGTCAGTTGCATCTACATATACAAGGTTTGCGCTGAGCTGCTTGCTGAAAACGTCTATAACGGCTTCGCTCTCGCCCTTGCGCATGAGACCGTGGTTTACATGGACGCATACGAGGTTGTTGCCGATAGCCTTGAGAAGCAGTGCTGCCACAACTGAACTGTCTACACCTCCAGAGAGGGCGAGCAACACTTTTCTGTCGCCTACCTGACGACGGATGAGCTCTACCTGGTCGTTGACGAAGTTAGTCATGTTCCAGTTCTTCTCGGCCTTGCAGGTATCGATGACGAACTCCTTGACAGCTGCCTTGACAACTTCTATATCGTTGCCAATCTGCTCTATCTTTATGTCGCAGAGTGCCTTATCGTGGCCTGCTGCCATAACAGGGAATCCTGCATTGTAGATGTCGTGGTTAACATCGATGGCAACACCGTCGATGACGTTGTTGGGGCCGCCGTTGATGATGATACCTTTCACGTTGGGCAAAGCCTTGAGCTCGTCAACAGTGATGTCGTGTGGGTAAATCTCGCTGTACACGCCAAGGGCGCGGATGGCTCTTGCAAGCACGGTGTTCTCGTGACTGCCGAGGTCCAGAATAACAATCATATCTTGTTTCATATTCCAAATGAATTAATGGTTCTTTTATTGATGGTGCGAAAATAGTGCTTTTTCTTTTTTTTTACAAGAAGCTGCTTCTTATTATTTATACATGTCTTCTAAAAAAATGAGAGCGAAACCCGTGGGGTCTCACTCTCGTTTGCGCGCGCAATTATTTCTTCTCTTTCAAAAGGTCGCGAATCTCGGTAAGCAACTTCTCCTCTGCGCTTGGCTCTGGAGCAGGTGCCGGTGCTGCAGGTGCAGGAGTCTCCTCTTTCTTCTTCTCGGTGAGCTTGGTGATAACCTTGATCATGAAGAAGATTGAGAACGCGATGATGAGGAAGTCGAATGTCTGCTGCAGGAAGTTTCCGTAGTTGAGGGTAACCTCTGCTACTGCAGGTGTGATGACCTCACCGGCCTCGTTTAGAACCTCTTCCTGACCCTCCTGAAGGATGAGCTTAAGATCCTTGAAGTTAACACCGCCTACCAAAAGACCGATAGGGGGCATGATGATGTCGTTTACAATTGATGTAACAATCTTTCCGAATGCACCACCGATGATAACACCGACAGCCATATCTACTACGTTGCCTTTCATTGCAAAGGCCTTGAAATCTTTAATGAATCCCATAGTTTATCTATTTAAATTAATATCTCATCGGTCTGTGGCTCGTGCGAGCCATCTGTCTCAATGCAGGATGTGTAAGCGGGATTTGCCTCTTGCACATCAATGCCGTCAACTTTATTTATGGCTGCAAAGTTATAAAAAAATATTGAAAAAACGGTATATGATGTCATCTTTTATAAGATACAATTGGTTTGTATGGCTTGCGGCCCGTGGCTTTGTTACAATTCTCTCATTTTTTTTTATTTTAAATTGTGATTTGCTTTGTATGTGAAAACATTTTGTTAAATTTGCAAGGTAAACCTTGCGAAGACAGGCTGCACTCGTTGGAAAATACTAAAGTAAACTTTGTATTTCACTCGTTTGCATTGTCATTGCAGAGGTAAACCTTGCGAAGACAGGCTGCACTCGTTGGAAAATACTAAAGTAAACTTTGTATTTCACTCGTTTGCACTGTCATTGCAGAGGTAAACCTTGCGAAGACAGGCTGCACTCGTCGGAAAATACTAAAGTAAACTTTGTATTTCACTCGTTTGCACTGCCATTGCAGAGGTAAACCTTGCGAAGACAGGCTGCACTCGTCGGAAAATACTAAAGAATATTTTGTATTTCACTCGTTTGCACTGCCGCGGGGATGTTCAGTAGATGTTGTATGAAAAAAGTGGAATTTCTGTTGCTGATGATTGCTGTGGCACTGCTGCTTGTTTCGTGCAGGGCTGCTGAATATTGTAATTGTGGGTGAGTGTTCACCTTTTGATAAGAGAAAACGAGAGTTTTTTTAATTATAAACGTTTTAATTAAATTTTTAAGAAAATGATTAAACTTGGTATTAACGGTTTCGGTCGTATCGGCCGTATGGTATTCCGCGCAGCGGTAAAGAACTTCGCCAATGACATTCAGGTTGTAGGTATCAACGACCTTCTCGATGCTGACTACTTGGCATACATGTTGCGTTATGACTCTGTACACGGTCGTTTCGACGGTACAGTTGAGGTTGAGGGCAACTACTTGGTAGTAAACGGTAACAAGATCCGTTTGACAGCTGAGATGGATCCTGCTAACTTGAAGTGGGACGAGGTAGGTGCTGAGGTTGTTGTTGAGTCTACAGGTTTCTTCTTGACAGACGAGACAGCTCGCAAGCACATCACCGCAGGTGCAAAGAAGGTTATCATGTCAGCTCCTTCAAAGGACAGCACTCCTATGTTCGTGTACGGTGTAAACCACACAACATACGCTGGTCAGGACATCATCTCTAACGCTTCTTGTACAACAAACTGCTTGGCTCCTATCGCTAAGGTATTGAACGACAAGTTCGGTATCGTTAAGGGCTTGATGACTACAGTACACGCTGCAACAGCTACTCAGAAGACTGTTGACGGTCCTTCAAAGAAAGACTGGCGTGGTGGTCGCGGTATCCTCGAGAACATCATCCCATCTTCAACAGGTGCTGCTAAGGCTGTAGGTAAGGTTCTTCCTGTTCTCAACGGTAAGCTCACCGGTATGGCATTCCGCGTTCCTACATCTGACGTTTCTGTAGTTGACCTTACAGTAGTATTGGAGAAGGAGGCTACAATGGCTGACATCTGCGCTGCTATGAAGGAGGCTTCTGAGGGCGAGTTGAAGGGTATCCTCGGCTACACAGAGGACGCTGTAGTTTCTACAGACTTCCGTGGTTGCGCCAACACTTCAATCTTCGACGCTAAGGCTGGTATCTCTCTCGATGCTAACTTTGCTAAGGTTGTTTCTTGGTATGACAACGAGTGGGGTTACTCAAACAAGGTTTGTGAGATGGCTCGCGTTATCGCTGCTAAGTAATTATAGCAAACAATACCTGAAAATCAAGGGGCTTCACAATAGTGAGGCCCCTTTTGTTGTATTTTGCCCCTGCGTATCAAAAAAAAGGACTGTTAAATTTTTTATGATAGCGGATTTGACTATCTTTATCACAAAATACCTTATTTATATAATATTACCGGAATTTATATAATATTACTAACCATAAACATCTGTTATGAGAAAACTTTTTATCTTATTGGCGCTTGCCTTGACGGTGGGTATATGTTCCTGCAGCAAGGAGAAGCACACTTTTGAGATAAAGGACGGAAAGTTCCTTTATGACGGTGAGAAGGTGCAGCTCATCTGTGGTGAGATGCATTATCCGCGTATCCCGGTGGAGTATTGGCGCGACCGTATGCAGCGAGCAAAGGCTATGGGCTTGAACACTGTATCGGCCTATGTGTTCTGGGCTGTCCATGAGCCGCTGCCGGGTGAATTCAACTTCGAGGGGCAGGCCGACATCGCACGTTTTGTGGAGATTGCGGCCGAGGAGGGTCTCTTTGTGCTGTTGCGTCCGGGTCCGTACGTGTGTGCTGAGTTTGACTTCGGCGGCTATCCTTACTGGTTGCAGAAGGACAGCACAATGAAGTGGCGTAGCGACAACCCTGCTTTTCTGGCGGCTTGCGAGCGTTACCTCAACGCTCTTGGCAAGGAGCTTGCTCCACATACTGTAACCAATGGCGGTAACATCATCATGGTGCAGGTTGAGAATGAGTACGGTTCTTACAGCAATGACAAGGTCTATCTGGGTAAGGTTGCCGAGATGATCAAGAATGCCGGTTTCAACGTGCCTCTTATGACATGTGACGGCTCGGGACAGATGCCTAACGGTTACATCCCCGGTATCCTCCCTACAGTGAACGGTGCCGTGGGTGATGACATAATGAGCTCTATCGACCGTTTCTATCCCGGTGGTCCATACTTTGTTGCGGAGTTCTATCCTGCATGGTTCGATGTATGGGGCTTGCCTCACTCTGCTGTCGACTACCAGCGTCCTGCCGAACAGCTCGACTGGATGCTCAGTCATGATGTTTCGGTAAGCATCTACATGTTCCATGGCGGAACAAACTTCCATTACACCAACGGCGCCAACACCAACAACGGTTCATACGAGCCACAGCCTACAAGCTATGACTACGATGCACCTTTGGGCGAGTACGGTAACGCTTATCCAAAGTACCACGCATTCCGTGAGGTTATCCAGAAGAACCTCCCTGAGGGTGTGACACTGCCTCCTGTTCCTGCTGACAATCCTACAACAACATTCCCCGAGGTTGAGCTTACAGAGTGGGCTCCTCTCTCTATTGCCTACGGTGAGAGAGTGCAGTCGGAGACTCCGCTCTCATTTGAGGACATGAACCAGGATTACGGTTATCTGCACTATGAGACAACAATAGCTGAGCCTGTAAAGGGCAAGCTTGCTATCAACGAGTTGCGCGACTATGCTGTAGTTATCCTTAACGGCAAGGTTGTGGGCAGTCTTGACCGTCGTTTCCGTCAGAATGCATTGCAGCTCGATGTTACTGAACCTAACTCTGTCCTTGAGATTCTTGTCGAGAACGGTGGCCGTGTGAACTATGGCAAGGATTTGGTGAACAATATCAAGGGTATTACAGAGTGTGTGACACTCAACGGTGAGGAACTGAAAGGCTGGACAATGACCTCTCTGCCTCTGCACCGTGCCGAGGTTGACAAGTTCATCTTCCCGAGATTGCGCTACGAGGGCAATCTCCCCGGTTTCTATCGCGGCACATTTACAGTTGACAAGGTCGGTGATACATTCATCGACATGACAGGCTGGGGCAAGGGTGCTGTTTGGGTTAACGGCAAGTCTCTTGGTAAGTTCTGGGGCATAGGTCCTCAGCAGACAATGTATCTGCCTGCTCCTTGGATGAAGGAGGGTGAGAACGAGATTGTTGTCTTTGAGATGGAGGCTACCGGCAAACGCTCGGTACGTGGTCTTGACAAGCCTATCCTCAGCACATTAGGTCCCGACAAGAACTCTTTCAAGACTTCACGCGAGTACAACCGTGTGCCCATCCTCGATGAGTTCGACGGAATCTTCAAGGGTACTGTAGAGAAGAAGAGCGGCTGGCAGGAGTTCACATTTGACGGAATGAAGACTCTGCGTCACCTCTGCATCGACATACATAGCACATACGACGGAAAGAACTCTTGCATCTGCGAGATTGAACTGCTTGATGAGAACGGCAATCCTATCGAGAAGAAGAAATGGAATATCGTGCACACCAATACCGAGGCTGTGGGCGAGGGTGTAGCCGAGGATATGATTGACGGCGACGAGTCTACTTACTGGCACTCTGCTTGGAAGAAGGATGTGAAGGCTTTGCCTCACCAGATTATCGTTGACCTTGGAAACATCCGCACAGTGAAGGGCTTCCGCATTTGCGTTCGCGATGTCAATCTCCCGGGTTGCATCAAGGACTTCCGCCTATATGGCCGTCCGCAGTTCTTCCTGTATGAATGATTATTCTGTTATATAAGAAATATGGTCGGGAATTCCCGACCATATTTTTTATGTATGTGACACATCGTTTATCTCTCTGCTCTCATGGGGTTGTTCAGGAAGTCCTGATACGAGAGCCTGATTCCGTCCTCAAGTTCTGTACAATATTTCCAGCCGAGGGCTGCGCTCTTCGATACGTCAAGCAACTTGCGCGGAGTTCCGTTTGGTTTGCTTGTGTCCCATTTTATCTCACCTTCATAACCTACAATCTTTGCAACAAGCATTGTCAGCTCCTTTATTGAAACCTCCTTGCTTGTTCCGGCATTGACTGTCTCATTGCCGCTGTAGTTGTTCATGAGGAACACGCAAAGGTTGGCAAGGTCATCGACGTACAGGAATTCACGCATGGGTGTTCCGTCGCCCCAGCATGTCACCTCTTTCAATCCCTTTTCTTTTGCCTCATGGAAACGGCGGATAAGTGCCGGCAGCACGTGGCTGTGGGTGGGGTGGTAGTTGTCGTTCGGTCCGTAGAGGTTGGTGGGCATAACACTGATGAAGTCTGTGCCGTACTGCCGGTTCAGGTATTCACAATATTTGAGACCTGAAATCTTTGCAAGTGCATATGCCTCGTTTGTCGGTTCCAACTCCGATGTCAGAAGGCAGCTTTCTTTCATCGGTTGCGGTGCCATACGTGGGTATATGCACGATGAACCAAGGAACTCCAGTTTCTTGCATCCGTTGCGCCATGCGGCATTGATTACATTCATCTCGAGCATCATGTTCTCGTACATGAAATCGGCAGGGGCGGTGTGGTTGGCAATTATTCCGCCCACCTTTGCTGCGGCAAGGAATACATATTCGGGTTTCTCTGCCGCAAAGAACTGTTCAACCTGCTCCTGACGGCACAGGTCAAGCTCGCTGTGGGTACGGGTGATGATGTTGGTATAACCTTGGCGGTTCAGTTCGCGTACAATAGCAGAACCTACCATGCCGCGGTGTCCTGCAACGTATATCTTTGAATTCTTCTCCATAGTTTCCGTTTGTATATGGAATTTTATTTTACAATGCCGCGCTCAAGGAATTCTGCAAGGTTCGTTCTTACTTTCTCTCCTGCTTTCTCTACTGCAACTTTGGCCATGTCGGAGTCTACCATAATCTTTACAAGCTGCTCGAATGTGGTCTTCTGGGGGTTCCAACCAAGTTCTTTCCGTGCCTTTGAGGGGTCTCCCCAAAGGTTGACGACATCAGTAGGGCGGTAGAAATCGGGAGAGACTTCAACCAATACTCTTCCTGTTGCCTTGTCAATACCTTTCTCGTCAGCTCCTTCTCCGATGAATTCAAGTTCAATACCTACATGCTTGAATGCATAGTAGCAGAATTCGCGCACTGAGTGCTGTTCGCCTGTGGCAATTACAAAGTCCTCGGGTCTGTCGTTCTGTAGCATAAGCCACATGCACTCGACATAATCCTTGGCGTATCCCCAATCACGCAGTGATGAGAGATTGCCCAAGTACAGCTTCTCTTGCTTGCCTTGTGCAATGCGTGCGGCAGCGAGTGTTATCTTGCGTGTAACGAATGTCTCTCCGCGGCGTTCGCTCTCGTGGTTAAAAAGGATACCGGAACAGCAGAACATGTTATACGCCTCACGGTACTCCTTGACAATCCAGTGGCCGTAGAGCTTTGCAACGGCATAAGGACTGTACGGGTGGAACGGAGTGTTCTCATTCTGTGGAACCTCTTCTACCTTGCCGTAAAGCTCCGATGTCGATGCCTGGTAAATGCGGCATGTATCGGCAAGGCCGCACAGACGCGCGGCTTCAAGAATACGCAGCACTCCTGTTGCGTCAATGTTCGCTGTGAATTCAGGGGAGTCGAAACTTACCTGTACGTGGCTCTGGGCTGCCAGATTGTATATCTCGTCGGGGCGTACTTTGCCTATAACCTGTACAAGGCTCATGGAGTCGCCGAGGTCGGCATAATGCAAATGGAATTGGGGGTGTCCTTCAAGGTGAGCTATGCGCTCGCGGTAGTCGACCGAAGAGCGTCTTATTGTGCCGTGTACATCATATCCTTTTCCTATCAGGAGTTCCGACAGGAACGAACCGTCCTGACCTGAAACTCCCGTAATCAGTGCTTTTTTCATAAATGGCTATTTCTCTAATTGATGTTTATTGATGCGGAATTACATAAGCTATCAAGGCAACAAATTCCTGTTGCCTTGATAGTCAAAGAAATGAGCCTATTCAATTGCAATGATTCTCTCATTCTTCTGTTCGGGGGTGTTCGCTTTCTTGGGGATATGTATCCGCAGCACTCCGTGCTTCACCTTTGCTTCAATCCTTGCTGTGTCGGCGTCGTCGGGCAGCACCAGCGTCTGCTGGAACTTTGTGTAGGAGAACTCGCGACGGAGGTAACGTCCCTTGCATTCACATTTGTCATCGCCTTTCTTTCCTTCCTTGTCTGTACCACAGGACTCCTTGCCTTTCTCTGTGCCGCAACACTCCTTGTCGTTGCAGTTGCAGTTCTTCTCCATTGTTATCATCAGGTCGTTGTCGCTGTCGATGCTGATCTTGAAGTCCTCTTTGCACATTCCGGCTGCCGCCACTTCCACCTTATACTCTTTCTCGGTCTCAAGGACGTTGATTGCCGGTGCTGTTGCGCTGTTGCGTACAAGAATCTCGTTGTTGAAGAAATCGTTGAAGATACTCGGAATCCAATGGTGTGGTCCCTGTTTCATTGGCATGCTCATAATACTTTTCTTTAGTTGTTAGACAATTGTTTTGTTTCACATTTTCTTGTAACAGACGGACGCTGCCCGGTCGGGTAATGACGGTCCCGATGTGATGCAGGTGTTGGCCGGACCGCAGCCTCTCTACGGAGTGGCTTATTGAGTGCCCGCCGGCAGCGTGCCGTTCTTGACTATATAATGTTGTCAAAGGCATGATGGTTCACAGGGTGGTGGACTTTTTGTAAATTTTAAGGGTGAGGGGTTAAGGGTGAGGGGAATTGCGCCCTAAGGACTATAAGGCCCTTAGGACCTTATAACTTTGGAGCAACCCTTACTTGCTTACCCGCAGCCTTAATCGCGAAAAGCATTTAATGTGTAGTGTGTAACGTTAAATGTGGGCCTATGTATAGCAAAGAAGCTCCTCTTGTTTGGAATCAAGAGGAGCTCCCTGTGGGGGTGAGGAGATAAAATAACCGTTGTGGCTATGTTATTCCTTTAATGTTATTTGTGGATTTTCAGAATCCTCGGTTGCGAAGCAGTGCGTCAATCTTTGGCTCGCGTCCGCGGAAGTTCTTGTACATTGTCATTCCGTCGTCAATGCCACCCGGGGTGAGCACGTACTTGCGGAACTTTTCTGCAACCTCCTGGTTGAAGATGTCACCGGTCTCGGCAAATGCCTCGAAGGCATCGGCATCAAGAACCTCGGCCCACATGTAACTGTAGTATCCGGCTGTGTAGCCTCCGCCCATGGTGTGGCTGAAGTTGGTCATGCGGTAACGTGGCAGAATCTGTGAGGGGATGCCACGCTCGTTGAGCTTCTCGGCCTCGAAATCCATTACGTTGAGGTCGGCAGGAACCTCGGTGAGTACATGGAGGTCCATATCGCTGAGTGATGCAGCGATGTACTCCACAGTAGCAAAGCCCTGTCCGTACTTGCCGCTCTCCTGAATCTTGTTCACAAGCTCCATCGGGATAACCTCGCCTGTCTTGTAGTGCTTTGCATATACCACCAACACCTCGGGCTCGAATGCCCAATGCTCGTTGATCTGTGACGGTAACTCAACGAAGTCGCGCTCTACACCGCTGGCGCTGCTGTACTGCACGTCGCGCATGAAGTTATGCAGCGCGTGGCCGAACTCGTGGGAAAGTGTCTCCACGTTGTCGATGCTCTGCAATGCATAGCCCTCGCTGTTGGGGAGTGTCATGTTGCAACTGTTGACAACGATTGGGATGATGCGCTCGCCGTTCTTGTAGCTCTGTGGACGGAAAGAGGTGCACCATGCTCCGGCGCGCTTGCTCTCGCGTGGGAAATTGTCGCTGTAGAAGATTGCGAGCAGCTTGCCGTCGCGGTCAATTACCTCGTATGCCTTGGCTGTGGGCTCGTATGAAGGAACCTCTGCTGTAACCTCCTTGAAAGTGAGGCCGTAGAGTTTGTTTGCAACGTGGAAGATACCCTGCATGACGTTGTTGATTTCAAGGTATGAGCGTATCTCCTCTTCGTCAACAGCGAACTTTGCTTTCTTTGCCTTGTCCAGGTAGTACATATAGTCCCAGCCTGCAGGCTCAAAGTCCTTGCCCTCCTTGCGTATCTCGGCACGGATGTCGTCAACCTCCTCCTTTGCCTTTGCGACGGCCGGCTCCCACACTTGCATCAGCAGGTCGTAAACTGCTTCGGGAGTGCTTGCCATGCGGTTCTCGAGCGCCATCTCGGCATAGTTGTTGAAGCCCATCAGCTTCGCCTTCTCAAGGCGCAGTGCCACCAGCTTGGCACAGATGGCCTTGCTGTCATGCTCGTTGTCCTGGTTTCCGCGGTTGTAGTATGCCTCGTAAACCTTGCGGCGCAGTTCGCGGTTCTCGCAGTACTGCAGCACTGGGTTACAGCTCGGGCGCTGCATGTTGAACATCCATTTTCCGGGCTGGCCGTTGTCGGCTGCCATTTTTGCTGCGGCGTCGATGTTTGCCTGTGGAAGGCCCTTGAGCTCCTCAAGGCTCTCGGCAACGACGAAGGTGTTGTTTGTCTCATGAAGGAGGTTCTGTGAGAACTCCAACTGGAGCATGGAAATCTCCTTGTTCAGCTCGCGCAGGCGTGCCTTGTCGGCATCGTTGAGCTCGGCACCGCTGTTCACAAAACGGTCGTATGTATTCTCGAGCACCTTTGCCTGCTCGGGGGTGAGGGTGAGCGATTCTCGCGAGTCATATACGCTCTTCACGCGTGCGAAGAGCTTCTCGTTTAGGTTGATATCGTCGTTGTGTGTCGATGAGAGCGGTGACATCTCTTTCTGCAAAGCTCTTGTCTCATCGTTGGAGTTGCTGCTTGACAACGGGCTGAATGTGCCGCGTACCTTGCGCAGCAGCTGTCCGCTCTGGTCAAGGGCGACAATGGTGTTCTCGAAGGTAGGAGCCTCGCTGTTGTTGATTATAGCCTCAATCTCGGCCTTCTGCTCCTCCATGCCCTTGAGCATGCCCTCGCGGTAGTGGTCGATTGTTATCTCACTGAACGGTGCAATGCCGTGTGGAGTGTTGAACTCACTGAAGAGGGGATTGCCCTGCTCCTGCTGCTGCGATGTGCATCCGCATATTGTCAATGATAATGCTGCCATCAGAATACTCTTTTTGAATTTCATAGATTATGGTTTTGTTGTGAATATATTCTCTTTGAGGGAATACCGTGTAGCCGATGTGGGCTTATCAGATGTGTGCCAGACCCTCAATCTCCACAAGAAGCTCGGGACGGCATATGTCTGCCACAAGGTAGTGTTTGCCGGCTGTGGGGTAGTGTGCGTTCATATATTCGCGTACGGCAGGGATGTCGCACTCGTTCTTTACATATACGCGCAGGAAACGGTAGTGTGAACCGTTGTTCTCCACCGGGATGTTCTCCTTTGATACAAGGTTGTCCATTATCTCCATAGTCTCGGCAGTCTGTTCCACGGCATTGGCGCTGTGGTTGCTGTGCTCTC
The DNA here is from genome assembly GCA_937906165.1 of uncultured Bacteroidales bacterium. GTDB lineage: Bacteria > Bacteroidota > Bacteroidia > Bacteroidales > Bacteroidaceae > HGM04593. Next base: position 20,442 of record CALCYA010000063.1, read on the forward strand.
CCTTGATGGCTGCTGTTCCCGAGATGAAGATTGTGTTGCCAAGTATGCGTGCACGTTCGAATTTAGGGGTGGTGCGCTCTTTCAGCTCCTCGATAACCTTGCCGTCGAGCACCTCCTGTGAGTAGTTGTGTGCCGCCACCTGCAAAGGGTTGTCAATGGGCTTGTTGGGCACCTCCTCATCCTTTATGGCGCTGAACTCGATCATCACACCGCCACGGCTTGTGCCGATACCTGTAGCGGCAGGATATCCATTACTCCAGCATCCTCCGGCGTAGAACAATGAGCGTGCATCGTTGAACTCCTGATAGTTCTGGCTGCCGTCGTTGAGCACTGTGATGCCTTGGATGTAGTTCCATTGGCGGTATATGTCGCTCGGGGTAAAACCGTTCTCATCAAGGATTGCTCCAACGGTGTCAAAGATATCATTAGCCTGTGAAAAGGTGCTTGCGGTTATGTCGGCCGGTATTATTCCCTCGCTCATTATCTCGCAGCAATTGCCTTTTCTCAATAGGATGTACCTTGACTTGTGCTCAATGGTGGCATAATTGTCGGCAAGGCTTACAACCTCGGCAACAAGTGCACCGCATTCGGGTTTCTGTGCCACGTAGCTTACAAGAGGTGTTGTTGTGGGAAAATGCTCCTTCACGCATTCGCGCAGTTCCTTGTTGTGTTGCAGATAGTCGCTGTCGCTTGCGGGGAGATAGAAAAAGATGATTTTCAATACGCGCTCTGCATCAATCTGCGACAATATTGAGCGGCACATATCCTTTATGTTGCCGTTGCCGGTTGCTGTGATGATGCATTTTGCTTTCTTGAACATTTTGGTGGTTTTCTGTTTTCGGATGCGAAAATACAAAAAAATACCGAAAAATCAGCCTCAAACAGAAAAATGTCCTTCTGTTTCATTGAGCAAAATGAGTGGGTACAAAACTTTTATGCAAGTTTGAAACGCAGACGAAGCGTGCCGTTCTCAAAAGAGTGGCTTATGATGCGGAATGTGCCTATCTCGCTTGTGTTCTCCACGTGTGCACCTATGCATGCGCAAGTGTCATAGTCACCCACACGTACAATGCGCAGCGTCTCGCTTGCGTCGGCAGGCAACTTGCCCAAGTCAATACCAATGGGTACATTGTCACGTGTCACGAACTCGACGGTTACCGGCAGATGCTGCGCGATGACCTCGTTCACACGGCTTTCAATCTCGGCAATCTGCTCTTCTGTGGGCGCGCAGGGCAGTGTGTAGTCACACTTGCTCTTCTTGCGCTCGATATGCGCATTACGGCTGCGCTCGCATCCGAACATCCTCACCATAGTCTGGTTAAGGATGTGCTCCGCGGTGTGCATAGGCGGGTATTCCTGCTTATTGTGGTCATTTAGTTGAGGTGTTTCGGTTGTCATTGGTTTTGTTGGTTAATGAGGTTTACAACTACTTTTACCATTATGTCTTTCTCTTCGGTGCGGCTCTCTGCAATCATCAGAGTTAAAGCAACAAGGGTGTTGTCGGCTATTCGTTTGCTGCCGTCTGGGCGGTAGAGTATTCCGTTACGCTCCATAAACCAAAGGAACAGCATTGCAGCGATGCGTTTGTTACCGTCGCTGAATGAGTGGTTCTTCGTTACAAGGTAGAGTAGCATTGCAGCCTTCTCCTCAATGCTGGGGTATAGTTCTACTCCACCAAATGTCTGATATATCTGCCCGATAGAACTTTTGAAAGAGTTGTCTTTTTCATTTGCAAACAGTTTGCTCTCGCCGAATTTGTCTTTGAGGCTCAGAATTGCTTCCATTGCATTCTCGTATGTCGCGTGGAAGCGTTCTTCCTTTGTGATGTTTTCTATCGTCAGTTGCTGGTAATCGTAACGGTCGAGTGTGTCGAGGGCATAAACATAGTCGCTTACAACCGAGAAGAGTCCTTTTGATTGTTCATCGGTCAGTTTTTCCTGTGAATGGACTGTGTGTGCAAGCAAGCGGACAACATCTTTGAGTTCGTCGTAATGCTCAATTCTTATCTTGTCGTTTATGGCATATCCTTTTACAATGTAGTCTTTCAGCACTCTGTTTGCCCAAATGCGGAACTGAGTGCCGCGTTTGCTCTTTACACGATAACCGACAGAGATAATAACATCGAGGTTGTAATATTCCGTGTAAGCAGTTTGCGTGCGCCCTTCCCAGCGACCAAGTTTTTCGGTATGTGCAATTTTTGCACATACCAATTCCTTTTGCAATTCTCCCTCTTTGAAAACGTTGTTTATGTGACGTGCAACAACAGTTCTGTCACGTTCAAAGAGTAATGCCATTTGGCTTTGAGAAAGCCATACGGTTTCATTCTCCAACTTTACATCAAGCGATATAACATTATCCTCGCTCGTGTATATTACAATTGGTGATGCCTCAAACTCTCCGTTATGCATAGGAGGATATTCCGCCTTATTGTGTTCGTTGAGTTGTGGTGTTTCCATTGTTGTTGATTTTTAGATTATAACATTGATATCCATCCATCAAACTTTTGGTTCTGTTCTATTTTTTTACAGTCGCATTCAGATGATATGTTTGCTACATAACATTCTGATAAATTTTCATCAAAGACTCCATTGCCTATTTCTGGATCTGTTACTAAAAGAATAGGAATTCCTTTCATTAATCCCATTCCAACTTCAATATCACTCCATGGTGTTGAAATCCACACATCTTCCCATTCTTTTTGTTCATCTGTATTAGGCCTGTATGTTGCACTATGAATGTTGGTTTGTTTTAATCCAAATGCAATCATACCAATAGAGCGATTGATAGCTTCTCGTACACGATTGAATTGTCCATATGATGGATATATATCTTTGTTGTAATATATTACATTATATCCTTTACTTTCAAGAATTCTTTTATACTCTAAAATTATTACTTCTTTGTTTTTTTCCACTTTACCTGGCATTGAAAAAAATATAGATTTGCCATTACCATCATGTTTTACTGTTACTGAGGTACAATCAGGATATATCCCATTTACCAACTTTGATTTAATTTCTTTGGGTATGTTATATGCTTCGCTGAAATTAGCACCAGATAAATTTACATTTTTAAATGTTGTATTTGTTAGGTCTGCACCAACAAAGTTGGCATTTGTGAAATCGCAATCTTTAATTTGTGATCCTAATAGTATTGAACGATAGAAGATTATTTCGTGTCCAACAATATTTTGAATTAGTGAGTATGATAAATCTGCAAGAAATAAATCTGTTTTGTTCATTAATATTTTTCTTTCCTTATTTCCAAGATATATGTCTTGTAAATTGGTCTTTGATAAATCATGACCAGATAAATCTTTAGCGGAAGCCAAACCATCAACTAAAGTTTTTTGTAAAACACCACTAGGAAATATTTTTGCCATAGATGAAATAACCTTGATGGTTTCATCTTCTAGATTAGTATATCTCCGTGTATCATTGAGATATCGTCTGAGCAGTATCGCTGAAGATAACTGGGCTGTTTTATTGCTTGATGAAAGATTAGAAATAATTGTATTGAATGTTGTTAAATATTCTTCTTGTTCTCTTTTCTTTCTTTGACTCGCATCATGTATGTGTCTAATAAATCCATATGCAATTGCACTTACGGCACCTAATGATCCTATAATAGAAAGAATATCCTTAACAGGTAATTCTTTTTCATCGTTGCTATGACTATAATTTCTGTTATCTTGCATCAAGGGAGGTAACGTCTGTATAAAGTTGGTGTTACTTGTAGAATCCTGACTATAAGCACTCAAAGAATACAAGAGAAAAATGACAGCGATTTGTAGGCGTCTTGTTTTCATAGTTTTATGTTATTTGTATATTACAATTTGTGATATGCAAAACTCGTCGTTATGCATAGGAGGGTACTCGGTTTTGTTATGGTCATTAAGTGTTGGGGGGTCGGTGATCATTGGTTGTTTCGTTTCTTAAATAATCAACACAAAAGTAGTTTTGTTTATTGGTATGTGCAAATTTTGTGCACATATGATATATTAATAGTCACTTGTCGCAAATTTTGCGATAAGTGTAAACGACATATTTGTTTTCTGGATATGTAATATCGCCCTTTCAGGGCTTTTGGGTTTTATTAGTTCCATCCACATGCTTAACAGCCTGTGTTGTATAATATCGCCCCGTCGGGGCTTGTGGGTGTGCCGTTTGCCACAGGCGTTTTTTATATGCCCTGTAAGGGTATGATTTTATAGCATAGGCCGTGAGGCCTATGGGTATCGGCAGCAGATGTAAACAGCCCTGAAAGGGCGACATTATATTATATAACCATGCGGTTATCCTTCGCTCTGAGTGATATTGAAATAGGAGTCTTTAAGCTTGAACCTCAACTCAATGCCATAGTCATTGAACCATGCAATGCATTTGCTCAGCAGTTGCAGTATCAGCTGATGCGGCTCTTCTTCAAAATGTATGACGGTGACAGGGTCCAGTCCCTGGTATTCCTGCTTGAACCAATCGCTCAGGATATGTCCGATGTATCCTTGCATCTTGTCCAACAATGCTTTCTGCATATTGCTCTCCCCGTCAATATATCCTGCGCACACTATTTCAAGGTACACTTTGTTCTCTTCGCTGACAACATAACTGAGATCTATTTTGTAGATATCGCCAATCTGGGATATGTCGGATTTTCTCTGATTCATGGTGATGGGTGAAATTGTTAATGGAAGTGATATTTACTAAAACCTATTAGTTCCCGTCTTTTGTGAAGCGGGAACTAATAATATCTTACATCAGCAGATACTCCAATATGGCATCCCAGTCGGGATATTGCTCCGAGCCGTATTGTAGCCACTCGCCCTGGAATTCGCTGGCACCGTTCTTGCCGCGGTCGTCAATGAGATAGTCGCCTTTGAGGAGTTCCTTGTGGTGAGTTATTATCACGCGTTTGTGGAAAATGTTGTTCATGTATTTCTTTACCCACTCCATTTTGTCGCTTGCTGCCGTGGGGTTGTTCCATGGCGAAGTGGAGAGTATGTATACGTCGAAGTGCTTTGCAAGCAACTGCACAGCCTCTATGGCTCCCGGCATAGGGTCCATGAGAGCGAAGAGCCCTGGCACCTCGTCGATGCGTCCTTTGTACTGTTCCTTTACTTCGTCGCTCAATTTGGCTACTCCCGACTCAAAGTCGACGAGAACGCCGTCCATGTCAAAATATATTCTTTTACGGTTCATAGTTATATGTTTGTATTTTTTTTCTTCTATTTATCACAATGATGCATACAAATGAGCGAAAAATGAAGCTTGCTTCAATTTTTCACCGTGGCAACGCGAAATCAGCGTTGCTTGCGACGACGTGAGCTTTAGCTCTCCAAAGGAGTGCGGTTTGCCGCCCCAAAGTGTATCTTCGCGTTTACGCAAGGATAGTTATAAATGAGTGAGATATGAAGTTTACTTCAATATTTCACCACGAGTGCAACTATTCTCGTGATTTATCACAAATATAATGAATCGTATTTGAAAAAAGAAATTGGACGGCTTTATTTTGCCTTTACGGGGCTTAATTCGCTGCTGCGGATGTATTTCATCTCCTTGAGGATGGCCATTTGTCTCTTTATGATATATTTTGACGGCTTTTTTGAACTGAAACGGCGTGGATTGGGCAGGGTGGCTGCAATGAGGGCACACTCGCGCTTGGTGAGCTTGTCGGGTGATTTCTTGAAGTTCTTCTCGGCGACAGCTGCTATCCCGTAGAGTCCTTCGCCCGTCTCGATGCTGTTGAGGTATACTTCCATTATGCGCTCCTTGCTCCAAAAGAACTCTATGAGCACGGTGAAGTATGCTTCAAGGCCTTTGCGTATCCATGAGCGTCCCGGCCACAGGAATACATTCTTCGCTGTCTGCTGGCTTATGGTGCTTGCTCCGCGCAGTCGTTTGCCCTTTTCGGCATCTGTGTACGCCTGTTCTATCTGTTCCCAGTCAAAACCGTTGTGCTCCATGAAATGTGCATCCTCTGATGCCACTACAGCAATTGCCATATCGGGACTTATCTTCTCAATAGGTACCCATGTGTGTTTGACGGGTATGCCTTCAGATACCTTTCGTATGAGCATAAGGGGAGTACCGGGTACAGGTAAGAACCGGTAAACGACAACCCACAGCACTGTAAGGATGAACAGTGCCAGCAGTGTCTTTGCAATGAATTTGAATATCTTGCTCATGGTGTGGTTGTCTTGCCTTGTTTCCAATAATGAATCCCGATGAATTGTCACCGGGATTCTAATGTCTCTGTATTGTGTTGAATGCTTATTTCGACACGTTGTTCAGGTATAGGCTTATGTCAAAGTACATACGACGTGCCTGGAACTCTCTTGAGGGCTCTACGACGATTATGTTGCAGAGTGTCTCGGTATCGAGTTCGCGTGATATCTCATTGTCGATGTTAAGCGAGAGCATGACGTGCTTCTGGTCCTCCGGGTTGACAACGCGGAAAGGCTTGTCGCTGCTCTTGCCGTCACCGTATGTCTTTATCATGCTGATGATCTCCTGATGCTTGTTCACATATGAGAGGTATTCCTCCTCGCTTTTGCCTATGGTCTTTGATGATATCCATGCATAGAAGAGGGCATCAAGGTTTGCCGGATTGTACTTGAGGATGCTCTTTGCTGTCTCGTATACCTTTGGGTAATTGTCCTCGTTGAAATACTCTCTCATCTTCTTCTCGTTGGCATCTTTGCCCGGGTTGTATGAGGGCAGGAATGCCTGACCATAGTATACAAGTGCAATGTCATCAACGTCAATGTAGGGGTCGTCATTGTTGAAGAGCTCCACAATGTCATTGAAATATGACTTTTCGTTCTTTACGATGCCCTCGATGGTCTTGTAGTCAAGCATAAGTTGTGCCTGGGCGAATGCCGCCATAAAGATGAGGACGGTAATTGTCAGAATCTTTTTCATATATTATACATTGAATTTTAAAATAACTCCGCTGTTGGCAGGAACGTTGATGCTCACTGCGTCATGTGGGTTCAGAGGCAATTCGTATGTCTCGCCGCTTAGCAGTTCCTTTGCCTTATGCTGCTTATTGTTGTATGTGGCACCATAGAAAGCGAATGCTTCCTCGGGAATTGTCACATCGCATTCTTTGTCGCTGTCGCTGAAGTTCGTGACGATGAGCAGAAGTTCCCTGTCGGTACCGCGCAGATATGAGAATATGTGGTTGCTGTCGTATCTGTCGCTGTGTGGGTTGGCATACTGCAAGCCGTAGAAGAAACCTTCCCTTAGTGCCTCGTCGCTGTTGCACAGGGTGAGCAGGTGTGAGTAGAAAGCTTGTAGTTCCTTCTCTTTTTCAGTCAACTGCTCTCCGGTGTACTCGCCGTTGCCTTTCCAGCGGCGCAAGGTGTCCACGCTCCAGTAGTCGAATATTGTGGTGCGGCCGTCAACACCGCTGTAACCTTCCTTGTCCATGCCGCGCTCGCCAAGTTCCTGACCTGCATATAGCATGAATGGTTGTGTGTCGATGGTGGTTGACACAATGAGTGCTGCCAATGCGCGCTCTGCCTTAGCTGCAAAGAAGTCCGATGCAATACGCTGTTCGTCGTGGTTCTCGAGGAATGTGAGCATATTATGGCGTATGTCTGCCGTGCTCTGTAGGGTGTAGCTTATGTTGTTTGCCGATGTCTGGCCGTTCATTACTCCGCGCAGTGTGTCGTAGAGTCCAACCTTGTCATACAGGTAGTCGAAAAAGCCTTCCTTGATGAATGGACGGTATATATGTGGCTGGTATATCTCGCCTATGAAAAGAATACCCGGATATTGCTCCTTTACTTTGGGTACTGCCCAAGCCCAGAACTCCACAGGTGTCATCTCGACCATATCGCAACGGAAGCCGTCAACACCCTTCGCAGCCCAATATTGAAGTATCTTGAGCATCTTAACCCATGTGTTGGGTACGGGTGAGAACTGACGGTTGCCTGTACGGTAGTCAATGCCGTAGTTCAGCTTTACAGTGTCGTACCAGTCATTGCGTGACGGGCTGCCGAAACAGTCATTACCTGTAGCACGTAGCGGAGTCTCGCTATATTCTGTGTCGGCAATGTCTTTGGCGTCAAGGTTGCAACCGTATGACTGGTTGCCAAGATAGTAGAAGTTGTTATGTCCTACAAAGAATGCGTTCCGGTCGTCAAACTCTCCAAAGGGGAATGTGCCTTCGGGGGTGCAGTCACTGCTGTAGTGACGTGCCACATGGTTAGGGATAAAATCCATAATGACCTTGAGGCCGGCCTTGTGTGTGCGGTCAACGAGTGCCTTGAACTCTTCGCGGCGCTTCTCGACGTTGACGGCGAGGTCGGGGTCATTGTCGTAATAGTCTTTTATCGCATAGGGTGAACCGGCCTCTCCCTTTACAATGGCTGGATGGTCGGTGGGAATTCCGTATTCGGTATAATCGGTACGGGTGGTGTGTTCAATTACGCCGGTGTACCATACGTGCGTGGCGCCCAATCCGCGTATTGCGTGCAACGCCTTTGACGTGATATCGTTGAACTTGCCACAACCGTTCTGCTCTATGGTGCCATTGGCAACACACTCTGATGTGCTGTTGCCGAAAAGTCGTGGTAGTAACTGGTAGATGATTATACGTGACATTATATAAGTGTTTATATTTATATTATGCTTCCAAAGATTTCTTTATCTTGCTGATAAGTCCCTGTTGCACACTGCCCGGACCACACTCTGTAAACTCGGTCGCTCCATCCTTGATCATGTTTGTGATGGTGGGTGTCCAGCGTACGGGCGCAGTGAGCTGCGCAACAAGGTTGGCCTTGATTTCCTGGGGTGAGGTGTGTGGGGCTGCATCCACATTCTGGTACACCGGGCACACCGGCGTGTTGAATGTCGTTGCATTGATTGCCTCCTCAAGTTCCTCCTTTGCCGGCTGCATAAGAGGGGAGTGGAACGCACCGCTCACGCTCAATGGGAGAGCACGCTTTGCACCGGCTGCCTTGAGCCTTTCGCATGCCTTGTTAACACCCTCTAAGCTTCCCGAGATTACAACCTGCCCGGGACAGTTGTAGTTGGCGGCAACGACAATGTCACCCTCTGCACTTACCTCAGCGCATACCTGCTCCACGGCCTCGTCGGCAAGACCAAGTACGGCTGCCATTGTAGACTGTTGCATCTCGCACGCTTTCTGCATTGCCATAGCACGCTTGTATACGAGCTTTAGACCATCCTCGAAACTCAATGCTCCGGCGGCAGTAAGTGCCGACAACTCACCGAGTGAATGGCCTGCAACCATTTGTGGCTTGAACTCATCGCCAAGTACAATCGTCTGGATGACGGAGTGCAGGAATACCGCCGGCTGTGTTACTTTTGTCTGCTTTAGTTCCTCGTCACTGCCGTTGAACATTATGTCGGTGATGCGGAATCCCAATATGTCGTTTGCTTTCTCAAAATACTCCTTTGCAATAGGGTAGTTCTCATAGAGCTCCTTGCCCATTCCGCTGAACTGTGCCCCTTGTCCTGTAAATACAAATGCTTTCATAATCATAATTGATTGAATATAGGATTCTGATTCTTGACTATTATAAATATAAGTCCAAAATCCGTTGCAAAGGTAGTCATTTTTTCCTTTATTAATTGTCAATTTGTGATTTATAATGTTATTGTTTCTAAAAATGGCACCGTTTTTTAATGTTTTGTGAGTGTTCGCTTCTTAAAATTTGCACTATTGATAAAACCGATATCAGTTATCGGTAAATTAGATAGATGCGTAACGTCTAATATAATAATAGGTTGTAAATTTGCGTGATTTTTGATTAATTAGCATTCTATAACAAAGGTGAATATAATTTAACCACTAAATAATCAATCAGTTATGTTTAAAAATTTCCCGGGATACAAGGTTCTGGAAAAGATTCAGAAGAACAAATCCCACAAGAGAGAGAGAAAATTCCCTCTGAATGCTATCAAGCTTCTTTTCATCGTTGCCATTACTGCTGTAATTGCATTGCTCCCTACTGAGTCATTCGGTATCGAGGGCCTTAATGTAGTACATCAGCGTATCATTTCGCTGTTCGTGTTTGCGGCTTTGATGTGGCTCACCGAGACAATGCCTTCATGGGTTACTTCAATGGTTGTGGTTACAGTGATGCTGTTCACTGTGTCAACAAGTGCGTTCAACTTCCTCCGTCCCGAGGATGCTGCATTGGTGCCTTTCAAGAGCATCTTCGCTTGTTTCTCTAACCCCACAATCATGCTCTTTATCGGCGGTTTCGTGCTCGCTATCGGTCTTACAAAGGTCAAGCTCGACGTAGCCCTCGCACGTGTTTTGCTCAAGCCTTTCGGTACACGTTCTGAGATTGTGCTGCTCGGTTTCATCCTTGTGACAGCCATCTTCTCGGCTTTCGTGAGCAACACAGCTACAGCTGCTATGATGCTTGCCTTCCTGACACCTGTATTGCGTTCTCTTCCTGCTGACGGTAAGGGCCGTATCGCTCTTGCTCTCGCAATCCCTGTAGGTGCCAACCTCGGTGGTATGATGACTCCAATCGGTACACCTCCTAACATGATTGCCCTTGACTACCTCTCTTCACAGGGTATGGGTATCAGCTTCGTTGACTGGACCATCAAGATGGCTCCATTCGTTATTCTCCTTCTCGTTCTCTCGTGGTTGCTTCTCCGCATCCTCTTCCCATTCAAGCAGAAGAACATCAAGATTGAGATTGAGGGTGATATCAACTGGAACTTCAAGACATGGTCGGTAGTTGTGGCTTTTGCCATTACAATCTTCATGTGGATGTTCGGTACAGATATGTGGGGCATCGATACAAATGTTGTGGCAATGATTCCTATCGCTATCTTCTGTGCTACAGGTATCCTTACACGTCGTGACCTTGAGGAAATCAACTGGAGTGTGCTCTGGATGGTAGCCGGTGGTTTTGCTCTTGGTGTTGCATTGAACTACACCGACGGTACTACACCTGCACTCAGCAGCCTCATCGTCAAGTCTGTTCCATTCGGCAACTTCTCGCCGATTGCTGTGATGATCCTTGCCGGTCTCATCTGCTTCGGCTTCTCTAACTTCATCTCTCACTCGGCTGCAACATCTCTGTTGGTGCCTGTGCTCGGTGTGGTTGCAAGCGGTCTCGGTACAGCTCTCGACAGCGTAGGTGGTCCTCAGGCAATGCTCGTTGGTATCGCTATCGCGTCTTCAGTTTCAATGATTCTGCCTATCAGTACACCTCCTAATGCTATTGCCCACTCAACAGGCTTTATCGAGCAGAAGGATATGATGAAGGTCGGTATCATTGTCGGTATCATGGGTCTTGTACTCGGTTATGCAATGCTTATCTTTATCGGATTCTGATAACTGCTCCAAATAGACACTATTTATAATATTTCTGTCTCACAGACCGCATTTTCTCGGGATAATGATGGTTTTGTGGGGCAGATTTTTTATCTTTGCCGTAAACCGCGAGAAACAGTCTGCATGGAATTACGTCAGCTTAAATATTTCGTGAAGAGCGCCGAGTATCTGAATTTCTCGGTGGCTTCCAAGCATCTGTATATCACGCAGAGCACTCTGTCCCAGCAAATAAAGCAGTTGGAGTTTGAATTGGGTTTCGAGTTGTTCCTGCGCAACAGTCGCCATATAACCCTTACTGAAGCCGGCGAGGAATTCCTTCCATTTGCACGTAAGACCATACAGGATGCAGAGGATGGTGTACAGCGTCTGCACGATCTGCAGCATGTGAAGGCCGGAAAACTCACTGTAGGCGTTACATACAGCCTCAGCACTGTGCTCACAGAGGGCCTCATGGAGTTTATGAAGACTTTCCCGGATATTAAACTTGAGGTATGCTACAAGACTGTGACAGAACTTTTGGTACTTCTCAAGGAGCGCAAGCTCGATTTTATTCTCTCTTACAAGCCCTTGTTCGAGGCGCCCGATGTGGATTCCATGCCTCTCTTTGAAAACGCGCTTGCCCTTGTTGTCTCAAAGGACCATCCATTGGCGAAGTATAAGAAGATAAAATTGCACGAACTTTCCGATGTGGCTCTGGTGTTGCCGTCACATGACCTGCAGGCACGTATGATGCTTGAAAAACTGATGCATGGCAAGGATATATCGCTCTCGTCAAAGCTTGAACTTAATGAAACTAACATTCTGTTGCAAATGGTCTCTGCCGGTAGCTATGCCACAATACTCTCGTCGTCGGCGGTGTTCGGCAATTCCCGTTTCAAGGCAATACCGCTCGATGAGCCTGGGAATGTGATGGAGGCGTCATTGTTGTGCTTGAAAGGTGCCTATCGCAAGAGCGCCGCAAAGGAGTTCATAAAGATTCTGCTTGATACCGAGGCTGTGAAACGCAGGCTTGTCAACTGGTTCGATTAACTGAATACTAAAAATAAGATTATGATAGAGAAATATAATGCAGTAAAGAGAATACCCAGTTTCGATGTGGATATGTCGTCTACACTGAAACCTGCGTCATTCCTGAACTATGCCCAGGAGGCTGCAAACATACATGCCGATTACATCGGAGTGGGTTTCGACTCTATGCATGTTACACGCAAGGGGTGGGTCCTTGCCCGTATGCATGTGATATTCCACCGCTTGCCCAAGTGGCGCGACCACATCAACGTGCAGTCATGGCACAAAGGCGCTGCGGGCTTCCAGTTTTTCCGTGATTTTGTAGTGTTTGACAATGAGAGCAGGGAACAACTTATATCGGCAACTACATCGTGGCTTGTCATTGACATTGATACACGCCGCCTGTCAAAATTCCCCGAGCTTGTGGAGAGCGACGAAAAGTGCATCAAGGAAGATGTCATTGCCGAGCAGGCTCCGAAAATCACCATGCCCAAGGAGGCTGTTCCTGAATGTGTGGCAGTAAGGGATGTCGCATATTCCGACCTTGATATGATGGGTCATGTGAATAACGTCAAATATACCGAGTGGGCTATGAATGCCATTGAACTTGATGTCACCACGACACGTCACATCAAGGAACTTATCATAAACTTCAACAACGAGGTGAAGGCAGGTGACAGTGTGGAACTCTTCCGCCACAAGGAGGAGGGTGAGGACGGAACACTTGTGTACTATATCGAGGGGCGTGTCAACGGCAAATCCTCGTTCATAGAGAAACTTGTATTCTGATAAAAAGGCAAGTACGGTTCATTGGTAATGTAATCAACTTTTTTGAAAGAAATCCAAACATATTTTAAATAACAAAACAATAAAATGGATATGAAAAAACTGTCAATTTGCTTGTTCCTGCTGTGTGTGTCATTTTCTCCGCTGGCAGCGCAGGATAATGGCAACGATGTTGCCATAACAGACTATTTTACGGCCTCATTGAATGGTGATGCCGACGCTTTTGAGTGTGATGACATCATTGCTTCCGATGCTATTGTGGCTACAAGGGAGAAGGTGTGGAGTCTCTGGAAATCGGCTGTGGAGAATTACGATGAGGAGAAGCTTATTCCGCTTGATATTCTTGAGAACAGGAACCGCGGCTCATGGGAATTGCCATCTTCGCTTGAACCTAATGCTATAATGCCATATTATTATGGTTGCAATGCATACCCCGATTATGATGCAGAAAAGAAATATCCTTTCTTCCTGTATATGCACGGTTCGGGTGACAAAGAACAGGAGTGGGAAACCGGTATAGGACTCTCTTTGCGCCGTTTCTACAGTCCCGGAATATACTTCGTTCCACAGATTCCCAATGCATCTGGCGAGTATTACCGTTGGGCGATACAGAGCAAGCAGTGGGCATGGGAGAAACTGTTGCGTCTGGCATTCCTGAGCGAGAACGTTGACCCCAACAAAATATACTTTTTCGGAATATCCGAGGGTGCATACGGTAGCCAGCGTCTGGCTTCGTTCTATGCCGATTATCTTGCCGGTGCCGGTCCCATGGCTGGTGGCGAGCCTTTGAAGAACGCCCCCATGGAGAATGTTGCGAACATTGCTTTCTCGTTGCGTACCGGATCTCTTGATGACGGTTTCGGCAGGAATATCCTTACGCAGAAGGCTCTTGAGGTGGCTGACGAACTTGAAGCTGCCCACCCTGGATATTATAACCATTTTATAGAGGTTATCGAGGGTGATGGACACAGCATCGATTACAGGCCTACAACTCCATGGCTTGCACAATTTACACGCGATCCTCACCCCGATTATGTATATTGGGAAAACTTTGCAATGTATAACCGACAGCGTGAGGCTTTCTATAATATAAAGATTCTTGAGAGATCTTCAAGTTCTACATCGCTGCGTCCTTGTTACGAACTGATACGTGAAGGAAATACCATGAACCTCAATGTTAAGCTTGTCAAGTATACTACTACATATACTCAAGGCGGTATTGAGATGTATTTCAGCAAAACATACAGCAAACCCACCAGCAGAGGAAAGGTGAGAGTCTATCTCAATGAGGAGGAATATGACCTCTCGCAGCCTGTCAAGGTTGTCCTTAACGGTGTTGAGATTTTCAATGGGGTAGTGACACCAACCCTTGAGACTATGGTCGAGAGTTGTGCGCTTTTCTATGATCCCGAGCGCTTGTTCCCTGCAGCTATTGATATTGATATAGCAAAAAAGAGCGCTGTTCCCACATCTATCGAGACTGTGACTGTAGGCGAGGAACCTTTCGATGGAGAGGACGTCGTTTATGATCTCACAGGACGAAAGGTCGAGGAAGCTTCCCGCCCCGGAATATATATAAAGGGTGGCAACAAAATCATTGTAAAGTAAATGACGTGAGTTCGATATAAGCTAAATCAAATCGCGAACCTGTCATCCCGACAGAGCGTAGCGACGAGGGATCTCTGAATCCGCGAATAATGAGATTTTTTCGGGCAAAGCCCTCAACAACACGTCTCACACAAGGTTGACTTTGGCCCCTACGGGCGTCGATCTTCGATTCGGAATGACAAAACAAAGTTTTGTTATCGACGAGTTTTGCAGCAACAGGTCAAACGTAGCATAGCCGTAGGTTATGCCGTTTGGGTTGCGAAAAGCAAAACGAGTCAATGACAGTGCAAATATAGAATGACAAAATACGCTAAATTTTAGTATAAATTCTTATATCGAACTCACGTTAAATACAAAAAAATGATGACCGCACGGTCATCATTTTTTTATGTTATCACTAGTTATTCCTCAACTTCGATTATTTCGGTTTCTTGAACCGGACGTGCAAGTTGTTCACCCTTGATGTATACCTTTGTCATTTCGTTCTTTGCATTGCTGTGGATGGTGATGCTTGTCCTGAACTTCTTGGGGGCCTTGTTGGTGCCGTTGTATGTGACAAAAATTGTATCACTGGCACCAGGCTCAATGCCGTGGGTAGGGTAACTGTTGGTTGTGCATCCGCAGGAGGTGAATATCTGGTGGATATACAATTTCGCATCGCCGGTATTCTTGAAAACAAAGTGACATTTCTTTATAAGATCCTCCCCGCCGAACTTGCCGAGGTCAATTGTGGTCTTTTCAAATTGTATGTTTGCCTTCTGTGCATGTGCCGACAAAGCGATAGCCAGCGCAACGGCAACGAAAAATATCTTTTTCATAGTCTTATCAAATTTTATGCAAAAATACTCCTTTTTTATCGTATAAAGGTTGTTTTATAGGTTTTTAACCTCTCTTCACTTGTTTTACACCTTTTATACCCTCAATCTTGGCTATGAGTTTATTTAGCTTGAGCCTGTCGTTGATGAGCAATTGCAGTGTACCCGAGAAAAGTGTATCGTGCGATTCAATGTTTATTCCGCGCATTATGACATCCTTCTCCTGGGAGATTATCGAAGTTATGTTGTTCACGATTCCTATGTCGTCGTGCCCCACAATGCGCAGCGAGACAGGGAACTGTGCTCCGCCGTTTTCAACTTCGCTCCACCGGGCCTCGATGACGCGGTATGGGTAACGTTCTATCAGCTGCTTGGCGTTGGTGCAGTCCCTGCGGTGGATTGATATTCCGCCATTAATGGTGACAAAGCCGAAGATGTCGTCTCCGAAGATGGGGGCACAGCACTTTGCAAGCTTATAGTCGACACCTTTCAGGTTGCGCTCGATTACAAGCACGTCATTTGAGCTTTTGCTCTCCTTGTCAACGAAAGTGAACTCTCCCGCACTGCGTGTGTGCTCGGCATTCTCGCTTTCGGGGTTCTGTATTGCCTGGTATCTCTTCAGTACATCGGCTATGTCTATGTGTCCCTCGGCAACCTTCTGGAAGAAGTCACTCAAGCGTTTGTAGCCCATCTTGCGTATCAGGTGGTCCATTATGGACTCGTCGAACTCTATCTTGTGGTTCTTGAGTTTGCGTATAACGGCTTCACGTCCCATGTCGGCCTGACGGGAACTGATCTCCTTGAGTGCCTGGCGTATCTTGTTGCGGGCGCGCGAGGTACGAGCAATGTTCAACCATGCCTGTTTGGGAGTCTGGCTGTTCGAGGTTATGATTTCCACCTGGTCGCCATTGTTGAGTACATGACGTATCGGCACGTTGCGTCCGTTGACGAGTGCGCCGGTACATTTGCATCCCAGGCCTGTGTGTATGCTGAATGCAAAGTCAAGTATGGTGGCTCCTTTTGACAGGCGGAAAAGGTCGCCTTTGGGCGAGAAGATGAACATCTCGTCCTTGTAGAGCTCCATCTTGAATTTGTTGTCGTTGCTCTCCTCCTCACCCATGTTCTCAAGGGTGTCGCGGATAGATGCAAGCAGGTTGTCGAGACCCTGTTCGCTCTTTACACCTTTGTAGCGCCAGTGTGCAGCAAGTCCGTGCTCTGCCACAGCGTCCATTCGCTCGGTACGTATCTGTACCTCGACCCAACGTCCCTCGGGGCCCATGACAGTAGTGTGCAATGACTCGTAACCGTTGCTCTTGGGCACCGACAACCAGTCGCGCAGGCGGTGTGGGTTGGGAGTATACATGTCTGCGATTATAGAATAGACATGCCAGCACTCGCTCTTCTCGTTCTTTGGCTCACTGTCAATGATTATGCGTATTGCAAAGAGGTCATATATCTGCTCGAAGGGGCGCTGTTGTTTCTTCATCTTCTGCCAGATGGAGTTTATTGATTTGGTGCGTCCCTTGATACGGTATTTCAGGTGGGGCTGCATCATCAGCTGTCGCTCTATTGGCTTGATGAATGATGCGATATAATCCTCACGAGATGCGGCAGTCTCCTCGACCTTGCGGCTGAGTTCGGCATATATGTCTGTCTCTGTATATCGCAGTGCAAGGTCCTCCATCTCCGATTTCAGTTTGTAGAAACCGAGTTTGTGGGCCAAAGGAATATAAAGTTTTGATGCTTCGCGCGCAACCAACTTGCGGGCCTCGTCGTCGGTTGAGCAGAAAAGGCTGCGCAACAGTACGAGGCGGTTGGCAATCATGATGAGGATAACGCGCATGTCGTTTGTGAACGAGAGCAACAGTTTCCTGAAGTTCTCGGTCTCTATTGTGGGACTCTTTGCGTATATGCTGTTTATCTGGGCAAGGTTCTCAAGAATCTTTACTGCACTCTCGCCCAGCTCCTCCTTCATCTCTTCAATGGTAGCAGTGCCTGCTTGTATGCAGCGGTTGATGAGTATGCTTATTATGATTTCGCGCTGGTAACCTATTTCCTGGCTCACCAGCATCGCTGTCTTGAGTTCTATGATTATTGGGTTGAAACCAAGCCCGTCGCGTGTTATCTTCCCCTGTTTTACAGAGTCGGTAATCCTTTCTCTTACAAAGCGATAATCGCTGCTTGAAAGCTTTCCTTCGGCATTTTTCCTCAGTTCTCTGATCAACCCGAACAACTCCTTCTTCTCCTCCAATGTAAGTACTAAAAGTTCCTGCATAATCTTTCTCTTGTTGTTTCAAAGTGCGAAGATAGTTTTTTCTGCTTAAAAATCGGCTTTTTTTTGTCTTTTATGGAAATTATTTCTATTTTCGCTAACAGAAAGATTTTAACTTAAACTAACATATTATGATAAGTAAAGCTGATCAGGCTCTATTGAGCAAGAAGGGTATCTCGGCGGAGCAGGTTGCCGAGCAGTTAAAGACATTCAAGACAGGTTTCCCTTTCCTTAAGATTGAGGCGGCTGCCACCATTGGTAAAGGTGTGTTGGCTCCTACACAGCAGGAGATTGACGGGTATCTGAAGGTTTGGGACAACTATTGCGCAGAGGGCAACGCTATCCTCAAGTTTGTTCCTGCATCTGGTGCTGCCAGCCGTATGTTCAAGGACCTCTTCGCTTTCTTGAGCGCGGAGTATGACGTGCCTACAACAGATTTCGAGAAGAACTTTTTCGCTAACATCGAGAAGTTTGCTTTCTATGGCGACCTTGACGAGACTTGCCGCAAGAACAAGGGGCTTTCTATTAAGGAACTTGTCGAGGGTGGTCAGTACAAGGATGTGGTCTTTAACCTTCTTGACTTCACAGGTATGAACTACGGTTCATTGCCGAAGGGCTTGCTCAAGTTCCACACTTATGACTGCTGTTCACGTACATCGGCCGAGGAGCATTTTGTTGAGGGCGCTCTCTATGCTGCTACAGACGGTGTTGTAAAGCTCCACTTCACTGTATCTCCAAACCACAAGGCTCTCTTCGAGGAGCTCGTTGCAGAGCGCAAGGCTCATTATGAGGAGAAATTCGGTGTCAAGTATGACATCACATTCTCGGAGCAGAAGCAGTGTACCGATACAATTGCTGTTGATGCCGAGAACGCTCCATTCCGTGAGAACGGTGCCATCGTATTCCGCCCCGGCGGTCACGGTGCCCTTATCGAGAACCTCAATGACATTGATGCTGATGTTATCTTCATCAAGAATATCGACAACGTTGTGCCCGACCGTCTCAAGGCCGACACTGTTACATACAAGAAGCTGCTTGCAGGTATCCTTGTAAGTGCACAGAAGAAGGCGTTTGAATATGTACGTCTCATCGACAGCGGTAAATACACACACGAGCAGGTAGAGGAGATGATACGCTTCTTGCAGAACGACCTGCAGTGCCGTTGCAGCGACATCAAGGACATGGAGGATTGCGACCTTGTGCTCTACCTGCGCAAGAAGTTCAACCGCCCGATGCGCGTGTGCGGTATGGTAAAGAACGTTGGCGAGCCTGGCGGTGGTCCATTCCTCGCTTACAATCAGGACGGCACAGTATCTTTGCAGATTCTCGAGAGCTCACAGATTGACATGAACAACGCCGATGCAAAGGCTATGTTCGAGAACGGTACACACTTCAACCCTGTTGACCTTGTATGTGCTGTCAAGAACTACAACGGCGAGAAGTTCAACTTGCCCGAGTTCGTGGACAAGAACACCGGTTTCATCTCTCACAAGTCAAAGAACGGTCGTGAGCTCAAGGCTATGGAACTTCCAGGTTTGTGGAACGGTGCCATGAGTGACTGGAATACAATTTTCGTTGAGGTACCTTTGGTAACCTTCAACCCGGTGAAGACTGTAAATGACCTATTGCGTGAGGTTCACCAGTAATGACGGTTGAATAACAAAACGAATATATGATAAGCAGCTCCCTCTGATTGTTATCAGGGGGAGCTGTCACATAGTGACTGATAGTGATATTGAGTCCGTTTATACTTTCTTAATTGATTATACCCCTCACCGCTTCGCGGAGCTCCCCTAATTTCATTCAGGGGAGCACTTTCCTGTTATCATTAATTCAAGATGAATACAAGACAAGAGTGCTCCTCTTGTTTGTAATCAAGGGGAGCTGTCACGCAGTGACTGAGGGGTTAAATGTATTTAAGTTAATCAAAACCTAATTCTATTTTAATGGTTTCGAGAACCCTATTTATATCTTCCCAAATCTCTCTGTTTTCGAAACGGAGTACCTTGATGCCATTAGAATTAAGGAAAACAGTCCTGTCATAATCTCTGGTGTCTCCTTGCATAGTGTAATGCTCTTGTCCGTCAAGTTCAATGCACATATGAGCCTTAGGACAATAGAAGTCAACGATATAATTACCTATAGAAACTTGTCTTCTCCATTTTATACCACACAATCTGCCGGCACGTAGCTGTTCCCACAGCGCAGACTCTGCCGCTGTTGAATTGTTTCGCAGTTCTTTTCTCAATGCTTTGAGTTCGAGGTTATTGTATATTCCTTTCTTTGGCATTAGGTTCAGTTTTACACAAAGTTAGTGCAGTTTACTCTGTTTGCAAAATAAAGTTTTGTCTTTTGTCAGTTCTCTTGAAGTAGATAATTATAAAATGACGACAGGTTGGATGTAGTGATATTGACTCTGTTTATACTTTTTTAATTGATTATACCCCTCACCGCTTCGCGGAGCTCCCCTAATTACATTCAGGTGAGCACTTTATTTTGTCATCATAATTTAAATATAAGATTGAGTGCTCCTCTTGTTTGTTATCAAGAGGCCCAGTCACGCAGTGACTGAGGGGCTAACGAATCAAAAACAGCTTTGTGCGTTACTGATTCCATTTAGTTATGCGCTTTGTTTTAGTTGGTTATAAAAGTATTCAGCTCCATCAAAGACCTTTAGGACCCTAAAGACTTTATAACCCTGGCCCAAAATTGCAAACAATTGTAATGCTTTGTTAAGCGATGTGAAAAGGTGCATAGCTACCTATCCCAATTATTACAATATATATCAGTTGTTTTCCTTTTTCGCGGTTAAATTTGGTTCGTAGTGTCTGTTTTATATAAT
Organism: uncultured Bacteroidales bacterium; assembly: GCA_937906165.1. Taxonomy (GTDB): domain Bacteria; phylum Bacteroidota; class Bacteroidia; order Bacteroidales; family Bacteroidaceae; genus HGM04593. The sequence goes on from CALCYA010000063.1 coordinate 41,101, forward strand.
TTTGTTCCAAAATCAAAATAAGCTGTTTGCTATGAGAGACACTTTTGAGATTGACAAGAAGAGCAAGGATGATGTCGTGATAATGGATGTAAACGGAGGGTTCATTTCTGTGGGTGAACCTATAAGATGCAATCATCAGTTGTTGGTATTATGTCGTGCCGGTGAACTTACAATTGAAAGGAACTATACAGTCTTTACTGTACACAAAGATTCTTTGCTTATTGTGACACCTCTTGATATCCTCATGCTCAAGTCCTGTTCACCGGATTTTGAGTGTACTGTCCTTGCTACGCCGCTGTCGATGTTGACTTCTATGATTGCCGAATTTGATATGGCACGTTATGAGTTTGTCAGGCGTAGCCCATTGATAGCACTAAAAGAGGGGTATCTCAATTTCTTCACTCACTCCTTTGAACTCCTTAAGAATGTACATGAGCTTGTTCCTAAAGACAAGTTCAACACTGTTGCAGCGAAGCAGCTCGCCTCGTACATGATAATCCTCAGCCACTATTTTACAGAGTGTTGCGATACCAAGGGTGAATACCGTGAGTGTATGTCACGTAAAAGGGAACTTTTCGGCAAGTTCATCAAGGCGCTCATCGATTCGCACTCTTTGTCGCGCGAGGTGCTATTCTATGCCAACGAGCTCGGAGTGAGCTGCGGTTATCTCAACGAGGTGTGCAATGAGGTGTCCAACCATTCGGTCAAGGAGATCATTGATACCGCTGTAGCGACAAGGCTCAAATATGAGCTTTCTTATACCTCAAAGACAATTCAGGAACTCGCCGACGAGTACAATTTCCCCAGCCAGTCCTATTTCTGCCGATATTATAAGCGTGTCACGGGTATGACGCCGAGCGACTTCCGCAAGAGAAGGAGCGAGGATTGATAGTTGTTTATTATCGCCTTTTATATTATCTTCGCACAATATGTGCGGAGATAATTTTTATTATAACGAATTCGGAGCCTACCTGCGTGGAATATTCGGTTGCAAGGTACAGAAGATTACACTTGACGGAGGCTTTACCTGTCCCAACCGTGACGGTAAGGTGGGGCGGGGCGGCTGTACCTATTGCAACAACCAGACTTTCAACCCGGCCTATTGCCATAGGCACTTGCCGGTAAAGGAGCAGATGCTTGAGGGTATCTCTTTCTTTGCACACAAATATCCCTTGATGCGTTATCTTGCCTACTTCCAGGCATATACCAATACTTATGATTCGCTTGATAATCTCAAGCATCGTTACGAAGAGGCTCTCTCTGTCGACAGCTGTGTTGGACTTGTCATCGGTACACGTCCCGACTGTATGCCCGATGAACTTCTCGATTATCTGCAGGCCTTGGGACGTAGCACTTTCGTGCTTGTGGAGTACGGCATTGAGAGTGTGAATGATGCCACTCTCCTGCGTGTGAACCGCGGACATGACTATGCCTGTGCTGCAGATGCCGTTGAGCGTACGGCTGCACGCGGAATTCCTGTCGGGGCACATATGATTCTGGGCTTGCCCGGTGAGGACCGCAATGAGCTGATGCGTCAGGCAACGGTGCTCTCGCAGTTGCCTTTGACAACGCTCAAACTGCACCAATTGCAGCTTATCCGCGGAACGCGTATGGCAAAGGAGTACGAGGAGTCTCCTGCCGACTTCTCGCTGTTTGCGCTTGACGATTACATTGAGACTGTCATTGATTATATCGAGCGCCTGCGCCCTGATATTGTCCTTGAACGCTTTGCATCGCAGTCACCCAAGGAACTGCTCATCGCCCCCGACTGGGGAATCAAGAATCACGAGCTCGTTGATAAGGTGAAGAGGCGTATGAGAGAGAGAGAGACATGGCAAGGAAAATTATATAAATAACGTGAGTTCGATATAAGAATTTATACTAAAATTTAGCGTATTTTGTCA
>CALCYA010000064.1 GCA_937906165.1 uncultured Bacteroidales bacterium
TGTCGGGATGACAGGTTCGCGATTTGATTTAGCTTATATCGAACTCACGTTAAATTAAAGCGACAATGGCGAGAAACCATTGTCGCTTTAATTTAAGGTAATAAGTAATCTGTTATTTCGCAGCCGGTGTTACATCAAGCAACTCGACATCGAAACGGAGTGCCTCGTTTGCACCGATATCCTGGCCTGCACCCTGCTTGTCGTATGCGAGCTTTGCAGGAATCCAAAGGATGATTCTGCCGCCCTTGCCTACAAGCTTCATACCCTCGGTCCAGCCCTTGATAACTCTGTTCAATGGGAACTCGATAGGGTTATCCTTCTCGGCCTGGTCTGGCTGGTATGCCTTGATCATCTGCTGGCGCTGCTCAGGCATGTCTGCCCAACGGTTGCTGTCGAATACCTTGCCGGCGCGTGTGGTACCTGTGTAGAGTACCTTTACAACGTCGTCGTCGTTGACAGCCTTTGTGCTGGCGTCACCTTCGTTGACAATCTTGTAAAGGAGACCGCTCTCGGTCTTCTTCACACCTTTCTCTTCTTTCTCGATCTCTGCGAGCCACTCTTTTGAAAGGCGCTCGTTCTCGGCAGGAACAACTACTGTGAAGTAGTTCTGCATGAAATCTCTTGCCTGGTCATCGGTAATCTTCTGAGCCTGGTTGTGAACGTCGTTGATAGCCTCAAGGAATGACTTCTTCTGAACCTTGAAAGGTGCTCTCTCGAGACCGAAAGCAAAGTCTGCACCAAGGAGAGTAGATGCAATCTTCTTCTCCTCCGGGGTTCCGAACACCTCTGTCATACCTGTAGTGTCTGCCATGGCAGCCTGTACTTTTGGAGTAATCTCAGGGCCGAGGAACTTCATGCCGATCTCCTGGATGTTCTCCTTGGTGATTGTGTAGTCGGCAACCTTCACAGAGGTCTCTCCGCCCATAACCTTTTCTATGGTCTCGACGATTACTGTATAGTCTGCTTTCAACTGTGGCATAATGCCTTTCTCAATCTGGTTTGCAACATCCATACCTACGATGTATGAGAGTGAGTCGAACTTTACGTCCTCACCCGATGCACTGCCTGTGCTACCGCAAGACATTGTCATTGTTGCTACAACGCATGCTGCGATTGTGGAAAAAATCTTCTTCATAATATTATTAATTAATCATTAGTTGTTGCTGTGGTATTTGATGAGTCCTTCCATGGGGCTCTCTACTATGTTGCCCACTGAAAGGCCAAGGCTCTCGGCTGTCTCGCGTATCTCCTCGGAGAAGTTCATGCCTATGCCGCCGGAAATATGTATGGGAAGCCATGAACGACGGTAAACCATTACGTTGCGCTGGAAGAACTGGGTGAAACAGTGCTTGAGCATTGTGTGTACCTCGGCGTTCTTCTTGTTCTCCTGGATGAACGGCGTGAGGCTCGCAAGCCAACGATTGGGCAGAGGAGTGTGGTACACCCTCTCAAGTATTGTCGCCACATCAAGGTTGTACTCCTGCATGAACTTCTCCCTGATAGCCTTTGGGAGCTGCTTCTTGACGCAGTCGCTCACAAGCTGGCGGCCCAAGTGGGCACCGCTGCCTTCGTCGCCAAGGATGTAACCCATTGACGGGGTGTTGTCTATAATGTTCTTGCCGTCATAGAGGCATGAGTTGGAACCTGTTCCCAGAATGCAGGCGATGCCTTCCTCATGTCCGCAAAGTGCGCGTGCCGATGCAAGGAGGTCGCTGTATATCTCAATCTCTTTTGTTGTGAAGACTGCCTCAAGGGCCTGCTTCATACGGTTGTTGGCTGTGTCATATGCGCAACCTGCACCATAGAAGAAAATCTTCTGTGGCGCTGTAGTGTCAATATTGTCTGCAAGTTCTGCTTTCAACACGGCGAGAATCTCATCACTGCTCTGTATTGTGGGGTTGAGCCCCTGTGTCTTTACGCGCTTTACAATGATGCTGCCGTTGCATAGTACCCAATCGGTCTTAGTGGAACCGCTGTCTGCTATAAGTATTATCATTTCTTAATCGATTGCGTTAGTAAACATTTTGTAAAGATACTCCAAATTCTACTTTTTACCAAAAGCAGGGTCAATTTTTATGAGTGCAGACACAATGAAAGTCACTGCCGTGCAAATCATTACCCAGATGAAGAAATTCTCGTATCCTATCCACTGCTGTATATATCCCGATACCATTCCGGGCAACATCATTCCCAAAGACATGAATGCCGTGGATATTGCAAAGTGGGCTGTGGGGTATTTGCCTTGTGCAAAATATATCATATACAGGGTATATGCAGTAAAACCAAAGCCATAGCCGAGTTGTTCGATGAATATGCAGCTGCCTATGGTTACGAGGCTCTCTGTATGGACCATACTCATATATACATATACGATATCGGGCAGAGAAATTGCAATTACCATTGGCCATAGCCAGTATTTCAGTCCCTTGCGCGATATGCATATTCCACCGGCTATGCCACCGATAATTAGGCCTATTACACCCACTACACCGTAAATGAATCCTATGTCGCCTTTGTCAAGAGCAAGACCGCCGGCTGCAGTGCTGTCCATCAGGAACAGTTTGCCTATTTTCACCAGCTGCGCCTCGGGGAAGCGGAAGAGCAGCAGGAACAGCAGGGCTGTCCAGATTCCCGGCTTCTGGAAATAAGTCTTTATTATGTCGCCGAAGTTTTTGAATACACCCTTTATGCTGTCGGGGGTACGTGAAATGTCGCTCTTTGGTTCGGGGAGTGTCCTGCGGTGGTAGATGTACAGTATTGCCATAATTACCGCGGTGACTGCAAATGTTGCGCTCCATGCGTAGGCTTTTTCACCGAAATGGTCGCATAGCCTGCTGGCAAGCATGACAAGGATGCCCGAGCTGAATACAGTTGCAATGCGGTAGAATGTGTTCCTGATACCCGAGAAGAAAGATTGTTTCTCTGGTGTCAGCCCCAGGATGTAAAAACCGTCAAGAGCAATGTCATGTGTCGATGACACGAATGCACCCACCATGAATGCAGCCAAAGTGAGAAGTACGAAACTTGCCGACGGCACAGCCAAGGCTATTGCCGCAAAGCACAGAGCAAGCAACAGCTGTGAGTACAGTGTCCATTTGCGTCGTGTGCTTATCATCTCGACAAAAGGACTCCAAAGGGGTTTGATGGTCCATGGGATAAGCAGGATGCTTGTGTAGAGGGCGATGCTTGTGTTGTCCACGCCCATATCCTTGTACATTATGTCCGAGACTGATGTGATGGCATGGTAGGGCAGTCCCGAAGCGAAATATAGCGACGGAATCCATAGCCATGCGTTGGTTTTCTTCAGCATAAGAGAGTCTGTTTTTCTTTTATTGTCTGCATTTATTATTGTCAGCGAAGATACTCAAAATAATGCATATACAAAAGCAAATCCAAATGCTTGGATTTGCTTTTATGATAAATTTAAATAACGCTGTGAAAAGGTATAACCTTCGGCGTTGCTTCGCGTGACTATTGCTGCAAAAGCTCCCTAAGTCGAATCAGACGATTCCCTGTGCCATCAT
>CALCYA010000065.1 GCA_937906165.1 uncultured Bacteroidales bacterium
AAAGAGCATTGGTTCGTTCATTGTTACACTAATGAACTCACCGATAACAAAACAAGGTTTTGTCATTCTGAGCGGAAGCGAAGAATCTCAAAAAACGCCACGAGATATCTCACATACGTTCGATATGACAAAGCACATCAATTAATACATAATATTAATAAATCCGTACGGCCATGCGCATACTTATAAGCAACCCCACAATAGTGAATAACGGCGAGCAGTTCCAGGGCTCGATAGTAGTGAACAACGGAAAGATAGTAGAGATTCTGCGAGGCGATGAACTGCCGCACACTGAGTGTGACAGGATAGTTGAGGCTTCGGGACTATACCTTATTCCGGGAGTGATTGACGACCACGTGCACTTCCGCGAGCCGGGACTCACGGAGAAGGCTACCATAGCCACCGAGAGCCGTGCTGCAGCGGCAGGCGGTGTCACATCGTATATGGAGATGCCCAACACCAACCCGCAGACAACGACCATCGAAGCACTGAAAGAGAAATATGCCATTGCCGCCAATGACAGCATCATCAACTATTCGTTCTTCTTTGGCGCCACAAACAGGAATGTAGCCGACTTCGAGAAGCTCAACGCCAAGAAATGCTGCGGAATAAAACTCTTTATGGGCTCAAGCACCGGCAACATGCTTGTCGACCGACGCGAGGAGCTTGAGAAGATTTTTGCCGAGGCTAAAAGGTTGGAACTTCCTGTTGCCGTACACTGCGAGGACGGCAGCATAATCACTGCCAACAGCAAACGTATAAAGGAGGAGGCCGGCGAAGACCCTGATGTAAGATACCACCCGCTCATACGCAGTGCCGAAGCATGCTACGAGAGTACGAAGTGTGCCGTTGAGTTTGCACGAAAGTTCGGCACGCAATTGCACGTGATGCACATAAGCACCGCACGCGAGCTTGAACTGTTGGGCGACAGCAACATCACAGCCGAAGCAACCCCGGCACACCTAACATTCTGCGACAAGGATTATGCCCGCTTGGGAACAAAGATAAAGTGTAACCCGGCAATCAAGGGCGAGGAGGAGCGTGACGCCCTGCGCAAGGCCGTTGCCGACGGCAGGATTGACCTCATTGGCACGGACCATGCGCCGCACCTGCCCAAGGACAAGGTTGGCGGAGCACTCAAAGCAGCATCGGGAATGCCCAGCATACAGTTCTCTCTGCTTGCGATGCTCAAGCTGGTGGACGAGGGGGTATTCACACTCGAGACATTAGTCGAGAAGATGTGTCATGCTCCTGCAAGGATATTCAACATCAACAAGCGCGGCTTCATTGAGAAAGGCAACTATGCCGACTTTGTACTGCTGAACCCCGACGCGCCACACACTGTAACTGCCGACAGCATCATAAGCAAATGCGGCTGGAGTCCTTTTGAGGGCGAGACTTTCAACTGGGCTGTAGAGCAGACCTGGGTCAACGGAGAGTGTGCCTACAAGAACGGCACATTCAACGAGGAGGTACACGGCAAGGCACTCACATTCAACCGATGAAAAGACACATTTTCCACTATGACATACACGAAGTAGCTCCATACATCGACTGGAGCTATTTCCTGCATGCGTGGGGTGTGAGGACATCACAGAAAGCGGAAGCCGAAGAACTCATAGATGATGCCAAGAAGATGCTTCTTTCACTTGAGGGCATATACCGCACACATGCGCTCTTTGCAATGTGCAACGCCCACAGCCGCGGAGACAATATGATAATCGAGGGAACAACACTGCCATTGCTAAGGCAACAGCACTGCCACAAGGGAGAATACAACCTTTGCCTCAGCGACTTTGTATCGCCGCGTGAGGATAAGATAGGAGTATTCGCAACGACTGTAGACAGCACCTTCGGGCATGAGTACAAACACGACGAATACCTCAACATCATTGCCCAGGCACTTGCCGACCGCCTTGCCGAAGCAACGGCAACCGTTATGCACCGGGCCGTGCGCACACAAAAGGATTTGTGGGGCTACGCCCCCGACGAACAACTGACAGTTGAGGAGCTGAACCGCGAGGAGTTCCAAGGCATACGCCCTGCCGTGGGCTATCCCTCACTACCCGACCAAAGTGTAATTTTTATACTTGACGACATTCTGCATCTCAACGGGATTGGCATTGAACTTACGCCCAACGGCGCCATGTTCCCACATGCTTCGGTGTGCGGCATAATGCTCTCCCACCCCGCATCGCGTTACTTTGCCGTGGGAAAGATAAGCGAGGAGCAGTTAAGCGACTACGCAGACAGACGTGGGCTACCAATGGCAGAGTTACGGAAATACCTTGCAAAAAACCTTTAGGGGTGCAGCCATTGCCGAAAACAAAAAAAGCATTATATTTACACCTGGAAACAGCGTGCTTGTCATCTCGACGATTTAAATGAGGAGAGAACTCTTGTTTCGCAATATTTTAGAGATCCCTCGTCGCTACGCTCTGTCGGGATGACATATCCGCGATCTTGTTGGGCTTATATCGAACTAATCTGAAATAAGAAAGGAACTAACACAAACAAATAAAGAGAGTATGTTGAGAAAAATCCTACACCCGTTCTATGTACTGTACCAGGTTCTTTTTGCCTGGTGGGCAGCAATTCTGCTGGTTGCAATCACTTCAATATGTATCATCCTCTTCGGACGCTACCTTAAGATAAAGAACGGCGACCACATTCCGGCAGTCATCTGGTGCCGACTCACTTGTTGGCTCTTCCTCATCCCTGTAAAAGTTGTCGACAGGGACAAGTATGTAAAGAAAGACCAGACATATATCTTTGCGGCCAACCATCAGGGCATGTTCGACATTTTCATCATGTACGGTTACGTGATGAGACGTTTCAAATGGATTATGAAGGATACACTCCGCAAGATTCCTCTATTGGGCAAGGCGTGTGCCGACACTGGACACATCTTCGTGAACCGCTCTACCCCACAGAAAGACCTGCTGCGCAAGTCGGTAAGCACCCTCAAGAGCGGAGTATGTATGGGTATCTTCCCCGAGGGAACACGATGCGACGACGGCAAGTTGGGCCCATTCAAGAAGGGCGCATTCGTTATCGCGAATATGGCACAGACAACAATAATCCCCGTTTCGATACAGGGTTCATACGACATCCTGCCAAAGGGTTGCAAGTGCCTGCACTGGTCACCGGTTACACTTACGTTCCATGCTCCCGTGGAGTGCAAAGGACGCGACAGCGAGAATGTAGATTATATGTTGAGCGAGACACGCGATGCCATTGCTAAGACATTAGGCGAGGATTGAGAATATTATTGTATAACACATTGATAGCCCGGCAAACCGGGCTATCAATGTGTTATACAATGCCTTTACAATACAAATTATCACCTTCCATGTTAAAATTATTACAATTTGTCTAAAAATAGACCATTTTTAATGTATCTTCGCAAACGGAAAACATTATTAATAAAACACATAATATTATGAAGAAATTATTCGCGACACTGCTTATGGCAGTGCTTTTCACACCACAGATGATGGCGGATGAGGGTATGTGGCTGCTCCAGCTCATGCGCCAGCAGAATCTCGAGGACCAGATGCGCAAGCAGGGTCTCAGAATTTCGGCAGACGCCATCTACTCTCCCGACGCTCCGTCACTCAAGGATGCCATCGGCATCTTCGGTGGTGGCTGTACAGGTGAGGTCATCTCTCCAAAGGGTCTTGTAATCACCAACCACCACTGCGGTTTCAGTTTTATCCAGCAGTTGAGTACCGTTGAGCACAACTACCTGCACAACGGTTTCTGGAGCCAGAGCTATGAAGAGGAGCTCCCATGCGAGGACATCGCATTCACATTTGTAGTAAAGATTACCGACGTTACCGACGAGGTAAACAAGCAGGTAAAAGAGGGCAAGATCACCGAGGAGCAGACTTTCGACCGCAGAGTCCTCAACAACATCGGCCTGCAGCTGTTCAAGGCAGACAACATCGAGGGCAAGGAGTATATGTACCCACAGTTGCTCCCCTACTTCGAGGGCAACAAGTTCTACCTCGTTTACTACAAGAAGTACACCGACGTGCGCCTTGTAGCAACTCCTCCCAACTCAATCGGCAAGTTCGGCGGTGAGACCGACAACTGGATGTGGCCACGCCACACAGGCGATTTCTCTGTATTCCGCATCTATGCCGACAAGAACGGTAACCCTGCAGCATACAGCAAGGACAACGTGCCCTTGAGCACTCCAAAGTACCTGAATGTAGCACTTACAGGCTTTGAGGACGGTGACTTTGCAATGATCATGGGCTTCCCCGGCAGCACATCACGCTACCTCACAGGCGAAGAGGTGAAGCAGAGAATGTACCACGAGAACGAGCCACGTATTGCAATGCGCGACGTTACCCTCAAGATTATCCGCGAGGAGATGGCAAAGAGCGAGGATATCGCCATCAAGTATGCCAACAAGCAGGCACGCATCAGCAACTACTGGAAGAACTCTATCGGTATGAACAAGGCCATTGTCGACAACAAGGTTGTCGAGACAAAGCTTGCCGAGGAGGCAGAGTTCAAGGCTTGGGCCCAGAAGAACGGCAAGAGCGAGTATGTTGACGTTGTTGAGAAGATCAACGCTTGCGTAGAGGAGATGAACCGTACACAATACCTCACAACAGTCACATCGGAGCTTATCATGAACGTTGAGTTCATCTACCGTAACCTTGCAAAGGAGAACGGCAAGCTGCTTGAGAAACCCGAGACTCTCGAAGAGACAATGAAGAACATCTACAACTGGTTGCACGACCGCGACTATAACCACGATATCGACCGCCGTATCGCAAAGGAGGTTCTCCCGCTCTACTTTGAGCTGACAAAGCCCGAGGAGCGTAACGACTACCTCAACGAGGTATATGCAAAATACAAGGGTAACCTCGAGAAGTACATTGACCATGTATACGAGAACTCTATCCTTGCCAACGAGGCCAACCTGAAGAAATTCCTCAAGAAGCCAACTCTCAAGAAGTTTGAGAAGGATCCTGCCGTGCTGCTCCGCACAGCCGTGTTCGAGTCATACAGAGAACTCTCTGCAAAGAACGCAGAGTTCGCGCAAGTTATGAATCCTCTCCACAAGACATACCTCAAGGGTCTCATGGAGAAGGCCAACGGTGCTCCCGTTTACCCGGATGCAAACTTCACAATGCGTCTTACATACGGTAATGTGAAGTCATACCAGCCAAAGGACGGTGTCACATTCAACTACTACACGACACTCAAGGGTGTTATGGAGAAGGAAGACCCCAACAACAGCGAGTTCATCGTGCCTGCACGCCTTAAGGAACTTTACGAGGCAAAGGACTATGGCCGTTACGCAATGGCAAACGGAGAGATGCCTGTTGCATTCCTCACCACAAACGACATCACCGGCGGTAACAGCGGTAGCGGTATCCTCAATGCCGACGGCGAGCTCATCGGTCTTGCCTTCGACGGCAACTGGGAGTCACTCAGCGGCGACATCAACTTTGACGACAACCTCCAGCGTTGTATCAACGTTGACATCCGCTACGTGCTCTTTGTGATTGAGAAGCTCGGTAACTGCAAACGCCTCATCGACGAGATGACAATCGTAACCAAGGCTGTGCCCTGCACAGTTGCAATACCTGCTTTGAAATAAGCAGGCACTCATATCATAACAATAGAGGCCGTGTCGCATGACACGGCCTCTATTGTTATATCATCAGAATATCTTATGCGGAAAGCGAGGCAGCTCTATTCCCTCGTCCAATGGAGACTCCACGCAACGCAGGGACTCTTTCAGCTGTTCGGGAGTACGTGCACCGACAAGTACCGAAGTAACACCTTTCTGCGCGAGAATCCACTTCAATGAGAGCGAGACAAGAGTCTCGCCATGCTCTGCAGCAATGGTGTTGAGGCGGTTGAGATACTCTACCAGTTCAGGGGTAAGCAGTTCAGCTTTGAGCGAGCCGGCACGTGCCATGCGCGAGTCATTTGGAATACCGTTGAGATAACGCGAAGTCAACAATCCCTGTGCCAACGGCGAAAAAGAGATGAAGCCCAATCCCTCTGCTGCGCAAAAGGCAGGGACACCCTCATCCTGCACTGCCCTATCAAGAAGATTCAGACGCCCCTGGAAGATAAGTGGTGCAACGCCCTGTGCACGCAGGAAAGAATTGGCATATTCCAACGCCTTCAGTGGCCAGCGTGAGATACCCACATAAAGGGCCTTGCCTGCACGTACGATATCTACCAATGCCTGCAAAGTCTCGTCAAGAGGCGTCACGGGATCGTAGCGGTGTATGTAGAAGAGGTCGACATAATCCAGCCCAAGACGGCGTAGGCTCTGGTCAAGGCTTGCCATAAGATGCTTGCGAGAGCCCCAGCTGCCGTACGGCCCCTGCCACATATCATACCCGGCCTTTGTGGCAATGAAAAGTTCATCGCGATGAGAACGGAAATCTTCCGTGAGCATACGCCCCACAACCTCCTCGGCAGCACCGGGAGGAGGACCATAATTGTTTGCAAGGTCAAAATGTGTCACACCGCAATCGAATGCCTGACGCGCTATAGCACGACAATTGTCATATGAGGCATCAGCCCCGAAGTTCTGCCAGAAACCAAGACTCAACTTAGGCAACAGCACACCGCTATTGCCACAACGCCTATAAACAGCATCAGCATTCTTATATCTTTTGTCCGAAGCGATATATTCTTTCATAACGTCTTTTTTATTATACAACAACTGCGGACTTCTTATGTCCGCAGTTGTTGCACAGAATGATTAAATCAGTATACAAGCACCTTCTCTCCATTCACAATATACATTCCTGCCGGCAGAGCCACACGTGTCGTACCCTCGGTTACATTGACCTTACGTACAAGACGGCCGTCAACAGAGTATATTGACATTGTCTGCGCCTCGAGTGCCGTGATAACGACACACTCACCACCCTTGACAGATACCGTAGCATAGACACCCTCTATGCCGGTAGACTCGTTGAACAGCATTGAAGCATCGTTCAAGCGAACCTCGTCATTCGCCTTATTTACAGCATAGGCATTGCATATATCAATCTTGCGGAGGTTCTCGTCAATAACGGTAGTAGTCATCATATTGATATTTGCCACGACATCATCGCCTGTGGTGAATGTCGAGTTATCCTCGGTATATGCCACAACGCGATAGGTATTCATATCAAGCTGTGAGAAGTTGAACACATGCTTCGACAGACAATCGCCGGCTGTAATGTCATTGATGAAAAGCCCGTCGGGCACCTTTAAGTCGAACTGTATGGCATTGTATGGCTCGCTATTGTAGCTCAAGAGATTCAACGGAGCGATAACGTCAGCGCCCTGTTCAATTGTAAACTCCTTGGCATAATACTCGCCGGCAGCAACAGGAGTATTGTACCAGTACATTGCCGATGGGGCATCAGAACCCAATATAAGATCGGTCACAGCCTCAGCATCATCCTTGTAAATATAACCGTCACCATTGCAATCGGCTTTCTTCTCATTGAACCCGGAGTTGTCGACACCGGCTAGATAAGCTATGATAAGCGCCGCATCATGTATTGTCACGGCATTGTCGCAGTTGATATCACCTGGAAGCGCATTGATGAGGTCATCAATCTCATACTTGCTAAGGTTGTTGTATATATATTCCACGCGCGTCTTGAGCCAATCCTTTGCACGTTGGGCATCAGTCTCGGAGAAACTGCCGCCATAACCCCATATATACGAGTTGTTGATGAATGAATTCTCGGCAAACCTGTAGTAGTCGTCGATGTAGTCAAGGAGTTCCTCGACACAGCCTTTCTCAACAAACTCTTTCCATACCTTATAATAGTGTTTCTTGAACACCTCGAAACGGTTCATATCCTGCCAGAACATATAAGCCGCCATAGAGCTCTTTATAACACTCGATGTTGCACCGGTATAGCAGTAGGTGCTATTGCTCTCATAGCCGAATCCCCAGTCAAAGTCCCACAGCGGTCCGAATGTCACGCGACCGTCGGGAGCACTCTCGTCCTTGAAAAGATAGGTGCTCTTGGGGTGGTTGATCTCCTGATTGAGGACAAGATCATTCGCAAGATAGAAACGCGCTGTAGCATCAACATCGAGCACGTCTTCAAGATCACCGCCATAATACAGCACCGATGACAGGGCCTCAATATCGGCCTTTATCCTTGACATCCGTACGTCGGCTGAGTCCTTGCTGAGCTCTGTAAGGTCGGGCTCGCTCACCTTTACAGGCAGGTTGTACTGACCGATGCGGGTGATTGTCTCGTCGGTATATGTATCGAGCTCGAGCAGATAGCCAAGAGCCTCGTCAATGTCCACACTGTTGTTACCCATACCCACCTTCTCGGTAAACATGTAGCTTCCCAGATAAGTGCCGTTCATATAAAGCTCCACCGGGATAATGTGGTTGGTATATTTAGCACCTGCCATCTGACCTACCTTCATTGCAATGGCATTGGCCATGAGCGCGCCGCTCTGCGCATTGGCAAGGAGCACCCAGCTCTTACCCTTGGTAAGACCGAAAGGCTTCACTTTCTCGGCGAATTTCAAACGGTACGGTTTCTTCGAGTAGCCCCACGTTGAGTTTCCACGTCCTTTTATCTGGACAGAATCCTCAAAATCATCGTACACACCATAGCCCGTTATACGGAAGTTGGCATCCAGATAATAGCTCTTGCTGGTAACTGTCTTGCCACCTTCTATGTCAATATCGATACGGGGCACAGAGACAGCATTGTCAGTAAGCCACTCGACAGAGACCTTGTAATCACGTCCGAAAGGCCTATAGCGGTTCTCGTACACAGCATCCTGTATCTTCTCGGGCTCTTTGTCCGAAGCAGCAACCTTGAATACGCGCAGTTCGGAGAGCACAAGATGGTTCTTTGCATACTCACCGCTGGTCTGCACAATCCTTATCTTTGAATAACTGCCATTTAGGTCTATTGTGGGCGAAGTATATTCCTGACCGCTGCCACCCGTTGGCATATTGTCATTAATGTAGTCAAGAGTGCGCACATGGGTCCAGTTACCGTCGTTGCTTGCATATATCTCCCACACAAGCGGATTGTAGCCGTCATTTGGTCGGCAACGGTAGTAGAGCTGAATCTTGTCCAAAGCCTCGGGAAGGTCAATCGAGATATACGTATTCACATTCAATGTCGCATTGTTCGCACTGCCCCAGGTAGAGTGGAATATTGTGGTATAGTCACCGTCAAGAAGATTAGCAAGGCTCTCGCTTGCGTTCTGTGACGGTTTGTTGGTAGAGAGCATATCGGCCTTGAGGGCAACCTCCGTAACCTCGCCCTCAACCGACGGGTCGGTCCACACCTCATCCTGCACCTTCACGCGCTCCACGATATTGTAGCCGGGATATGTGACAGTGTAAGTAACCGTCTCGGCAAAATCCTGACGTGTAACCTTGCTCTCCTGCAATACAGTGTCTACAAATGCCACCGCCTTGCTGTCACTGAGGTTGAAACTCGCCGTAAGCCACTTGCCGATGGCGTTTAGCCGGAAATGCATATTCTCACTGATTGTAGCAGCCTCGGCATCAACGTTCAGGTTAGGATTATACTTGTTGTTGAACTTGTACGAAATCATTGTCGGCAACTGCGGAGCCACCATTGAACAGCTGTCATACTCAGCCTTTTCATAGTATATAACATCGCCGCCGCTGATGGGGAAATAGAGCTTGCCGTTCTCGGTGTAGTAGTTATCGTCGAGCGAAGCAAGCGAATAGGCATCTATCGAGCCGTCGGAGAGATATACATATACCACCTCGCCCTCAACGAGTGTGCCACCGCCATTGCCTCCACCGCCGTCGCCACCGTCACTCTCCTTCACCTTTGTGGAGAGGAAACTGTTTATGTCGTTGGCAATCTGGGCAAATATTGACTCATACTGCGCTGCGGTATACTCGCCGGCATGCTCCTTGGCATCGGCAATCGTGCTGATGATGCTACTGAGTATCGCGCGAGAACTCTCGGGATATGTACCCGGAGTATATGGATACTGCGAGAACTCTGCCGATGCCAGAATATCATTCGCCTGTACCTCATATTTTGTAAGGCCGACAGACATATATACAGAGAGGGCATGCAGCATCTTGGCCTCAGCATCCATAATGTCGGCAACACTGCCCATTGTTGCAATGGAACCCTCGACAGTGGAGAGAAGAGTCTCAAGAGCCTCATCCTCACCGTTACAGTAGCCGTTGTGGTCGGAGTAGTTCTTGAGATAGCCATTACTCTTGTCAATAAGCGGACGCAGATGGGAATCGGCCAAATTAGCGATGCTTATAGACAATGCCGCAACAGTCGCCTCATCAAGCGATGCCCTGTATATCGACCAGTTGAAAGCTATAGGCAAAGAGTAACCTTGATTGTAATCGCCGTTCTCAAGAGCCGTCTTGTGCTCAAGGTCAAAGGTCTTCATCTTTGAGTTCACGTTATCGCGCATCTCGGCGCCCACATAAAGTGTCAACGGACCCGCGGAGTTCTCGCCATCGTACTGCATCTCGAAATAACCGCCGTCAACAGCCGACAGTTTCACCATAGCAGCCTCGGTAAAGTCGCTGGTACTATACTGCCAGCCGTTCAGCCCGTTGTATATTGAAGAGGAGTTCGCAAGGAATTTGCCCGACATTGGCCAGTATACCAGATAACGTCCGTCACCTGCCGGAACAAGCTGCATGGAGTGTGAAATGTTCGGCTCGACATCGCCTTCCTCGGCATAAAGCATATAAAGCGGACCGCTGCCCGTATATGTAGTTCCCGATGAACTGTTGAAAAACTTCACAGCATTGCCCTTGAGTACAAACAAGCAGTCATCGGCTGCAAGCTCCTGTTCTGTTGACACAGCCTCGCCGAGAGAGAAACCGGCACTTTCTGAGCCCGGAACGTAATCCGTTCCAAGAGTAATACCGACAACGGTAGGAGTATTCTTTGGCTGACCCAAACGTGAGGACCACTGCAACGAGAAACTACTGACACTTGTGGAAAGATCAAGTTCAACATAGTGATTCTCGGCCACAGCATTCTTCCCGCTCCACATCGAATGGAAAAACGTAGAGACATCATTGTCACTCAATGCAGGCAGGCCCTCACCGTCCCTGTCACCCGAAAGAGTGTTATGGTCGGCATTTGAAGAAGCCACATAAGATATCTCCTTACCATTCTCGTCATACACCTTGAGTTCCGAGAACACAAAAATCACATTATTGCCGTTGGGAGCCTCGTTTGTAATGGTTTCCAGCACTGTAATCCTTATCTTATCCGTTGCAATACCCGGAGACATCAGAGGCGATAGATATTGGTAAAACTCTTTTCCAGCACTTGCCTCAACGGTTCCCGGAAGACCGTGCGAGCCATTAAGTGTAGTTGACCAGTTCTGCGCCGAGGTACCCACAAATGAAGCCACGGCAAGAATTACCGACAGTAATAGTTTCTTCATATCCTAATGATTTATTATACGACCCTTATGCCCCGCAACCCACACAAGCTGCAGAGCATCCCATAATTTACATTTTACAACGCAAATAAACGAAAATACCGCGGCATTGACAAATAATATAAATATAAATTTATTATATAATTATATTAAAGATATTAATACGCAATATAGCTATCTCAAGGTTCTACAAAGGAAAGTTTTTGACACCAACAAAAATATTTTCCCGAACATTGTTGTTTTTTCACAAATTATTCATACCTTTGCATTCGCAAACAGAACGGGATGTAGCTCAGCCCGGTTAGAGTACGCGTCTGGGGGGCGTGTGGTCGCTGGTTCGA
>CALCYA010000066.1 GCA_937906165.1 uncultured Bacteroidales bacterium
TCTTTTCCTAAATCACTCAACTTTTTGCTTAGCCCCCAGACTTTGCCGGTGAGCCGCTTTACGCATCCCGCCCGGCACCACTGTCGCGGTGCTGCGTGCGACTATGGCAGGGTGGAGAATAATAAAAACGGATTAGGTCATGACCTAATCCGTTTCGTTGTTTCTGGGCTTAATCCAATGTATGCAGAATTTCCTCTATTACATGCGGGAAATGCTCGTACTCAAGTGCGTGTACCTTGGTAGCTACATCGTCGGGGGTGTCGGTGGGCAGTACCTCACACTTTGCCTGGAAAAATGTGGTTCCTTTGTCGTAGTGCTCGTCAATCAGGTGGATGGTTATTCCGCTCTCGGTATCACCGCTCTCAACGACAGCCTTGTGTACGCGGTCGCCGTACATTCCCTTGCCACCGTGCTTGGGGAGCAATGCGGGGTGAATGTTGACGATTCTGCCGGGGTAGGCCTGAATGAGCTTTGACGGTACAAGGAGCAGGAAGCCGGCAAGCACCACAAAGTCGATGTCACGCTCTTTGAGCATGGCAATGATGCTGTCTGCCTCCATAAACTGTGCCTTTGTTACAACTGCACACTCTATGTTTAGTCTCTTGGCACGCTCGATGACGTATGCCTCGGGATTGTTGGCTATGATGAATGAAACTTCGGCGTAGTCTGAGCCTTTGAAATAGTTCGCGATGTTCTCGGCGTTCGAGCCGCTGCCTGAGGCAAGGATTGCAATCTTCTTCACGGTGTTTGTGTCTTTGGTTTATGAAACAGGGACAAGGCGGCGCAGTACAGACTCGCCGTATGTCTTTGAAATGGGTATCTCTTTCACGTTGGGGACGCCGAGCTCCAGGAATATGTTCTCCTTCTCGCGGCGCATGACCTTTACGAGATCAAGGTTAATCATATATGAGCGGTGGCAACGTACGATGTTGGTGTCGGCAAGCTGTTCGCTTATCTCTTTCATGGTGATACGCATCAGCTTTTTCTTCAGTGTCTCTCCTTTCTGGTACCATATACATATGTAATTGTCAGCCGACTCTATGTAGAGCAGGTTTTCTTTTGCTACAGATAATTGCAGCACTCCCCTTGAGTCGCGTATCGATATGAGGTTGCTCGACTTGAAGCCGATATTCTCTCCCATCAGCTCCCTGAGTTTGAGCTTGTTGTTCTGGTACGAGAAGTACAGGATACATATAATATAGGGGATGAAGAGAATGCACACCGTGTTCTTGATGGCATTCACGTAAATCTCCATCGGGTCGTTGGTTGTGAGGTTGAGGTTGCCCTTTACGATGAGCGCAAGGATTGTGAAAGATCCCGACAGTAGCAGCAATTCTATGAACACCCAACCGATATATTTCAGTACCGTTATATTGTGGTTCGGTTTGCGTGAGAAATTGTACATTATCACACGGCTTATTGCAACCACAATCATTCCGATACTGACAAGTACAATCGACCACAGGAAATAGATTGTGGTGGTAATCTTGTCATTGTCTATCCATTTGTCGGAGCCGAAAGGCTGGAATATGTTGATGAAGACGACCGCAAATATCGACACGAAAAGGACCATTATTATCTGGCTCCTCTTTTCGAGCAGGTATTTGGGCACCTTCTGGAAAAACGTTGATGTATATTCTATCATAAATCTCTTTAGTCTGTTTCAGACTGCAAAGGTAACATTTTTTTTCTTAATGCCGGCTGTCGTGCCTTGCAAGTAAGGTAATTTTACAATTATTAATCTTAATAATTACTAATGTAGACATTGTAGTGGAAAATAGTGGATTGCGGTGGGCCTGTTTTTGGAAAAATATCCCTAATTTTGCGAAAATTTTTGATTTTCGTGATTGCAGACAACTTCTAAAAACAGAAAGTTATGCCGGTAATTGATTACAGGAATGTAGATATAGAAATTGACTCTAAGGTAATATTGGAGGATGTGACCTTCTCGCTTGATGAAGGGGAGTTCGCATATATAATCGGAACTGTCGGTTCCGGTAAGTCTACTCTTCTCAAGACCATTTATGGCGAGGTTGAGGTCAAGGATGGTACGGCTTGTGTCTTTGACGAGTATTATATGTCAAAGATAAAGAACCGTAATCTGCAGAAACTGCGCAAACGTCTTGGTATCGTCTTCCAGGATTTTCAGCTGTTGACCGACCGCACAGTCAAAGACAACCTTGATTTTGTGTTGCGTTGCACGGGGTGGAAAGACAAGGAACAGCGTCGTGCCAGAATAAAGGAGGTGCTGGAACTTGTCGGCTTGCCGCAGAAAGGCTACAAACGTCCCCACGAACTCTCCGGCGGTGAGCAACAGCGAATTGTCATTGCACGTGCAATACTCAATAAACCGGAATTGCTGCTTGCCGATGAGCCTACTGGTAACCTTGATCAGGAGACCGGTGACTATATAATGTCGCTTCTGCATAGTATCTGTCAGAAGGAGAAGATGGCTGTGCTTATGATTACGCACAATGAGCAATGGCTGAAGGCTTATCCGGGCACTGTCTACAAGTGCGCGAAACAGAAATTGGAAAAGTTCCTTACCGCCGGAAGTGAATCGGAAAGTGCGGGAATGGAAAAGGTTAATGTTGAAGAACCTATTGTTGAATCAGAAGAATAAAACAAAAAGAATATGAAAGTATTGAAATTTGGCGGTACGTCTGTCGGCTCGGCAGAGCGTATGCAGAATGTTGTGAAACTTATATCTGACGGTGAGTCAAAGATTGTGGTGCTCTCGGCAATGTCGGGTACGACAAACTCTCTCATCGAGTTTACAAACTATCTGAGAAACGGTAACCCTAACGGTGCCTGCGAGCACTCTACTGTGTTGCAGACAAAGTATATGCAGACTATAAAGGAACTCTACAAGAGTGAGGAGTTCGCTGCGGCTGCTACCGAAAAGGTGAACAGTATCTTTGCACATCTGCGTGAACTGGCTTTCCAAACACTGAACGATGATCTTGAGAAGGAGATTGTTGCTCAGGGTGAGATTATTTCTACCAATATGGTAACATTCTACATGAAAGAACTCGGTCTTGATGTGGAACTCCTGAATGCCCTTGACTTCATGCGTCTTGCGGTGAACGGTGAGCCTGACATGGGTTACATTCGCGAGCATCTTCTGCCGCTTGTTGACCTGGAAAAGGAGGGTAAGATATATATTACCCAGGGCTTTATCTGTATGAACCACAGAGGCAGCTACGACAACCTGCAGCGTGGCGGCAGTGACTATACTGCAACTCTTATCGGTTCTGCTGTGAATGCTGATGAGGTTCAGATATGGACCGATATTGACGGTGTGCATAACAATGACCCGCGTATTGTGGAGAACACCTCTCCGGTTCGTAATCTCCATTTTGAGGAGAGTGCCGAGCTTGCATATTTCGGCGCGAAGATCCTGCACCCGACATGTATTCTCCCTGCCAAACTCACAGGTACTCCCGTGCGTCTGCTCAACACGATGGACCCCACAGCCGAGGGTACACGCATTGACAATAATCTTACCTCTCCGGGTGAGATAAAGGCCATTGCGGCAAAGGACAATATCACTGCAATCAAGATAAAGAGCGGCCGAATGTTGTTGGCATATGGTTTCTTGCGCAAGGTGTTCGAGATATTCGAGGCGCACAAGACATCTATTGACATGATCTGTACTTCGGAGGTGGGTGTCTCTGTATCTATCGACGATGACAAGAGACTTGATGACATTGTTGCCGAGCTGCAGAAGATAGGTACAATCACCGTTGACCGCAATATGTGTATCATTTGCGTTGTAGGTGACCTGAACTGGGAGAATGTCGGTTTCGAGGCACGTGCAATGGAGGCAATGAAGGATATTCCTGTACGTATGGTTTCATATGGCGGTAGCAACTACAATATCTCATTCCTTGTTCGCGAGGAGGACAAGGTAAGGGCTCTACGCTCATTGAGTGCTACAATTTTCGATTCTAAAAAGTAATACGGCAATGAAGATGCAGTTTCCTGTTGAGGCTTTTGCTGCCATTGAGACTCCTTTCTACTATTACGATGTTGAACTGTTGCAGGCGACACTTGACACTGTCAAGCGTGAGGCAGCGCGTTACGAGGGCTTTCACGTACATTATGCTATAAAGGCAAACTTCAACCCGCGTCTGCTTGAAATAATCAGCAAGGCGGGAATCGGTGCCGATTGCGTGAGCGGTGGTGAGGTGCGTGCTGCACTCAATGCGGGCGTGCCGGCTGATAAGGTGGTTTTTGCCGGTGTGGGCAAGACGGATAAGGAGATTGCCTTCTCGCTCGATGCCGGTATCTTCTGCTTCAATGTGGAGTCTGTTCCTGAGATTGAGGCTATCGAGAGACTTGCCGCAGAGCGTGGGGTAGTGGCACAGATTGCAGTGCGTGTGAACCCCAATGTGGGTGCGCATACTCATGCAAACATTACTACCGGTCTTGCCGAGAACAAGTTCGGTGTAAATTATGAGCAGCTCGATGAGGTCGTTGATGTAGTGGAAACAATGCCTCATCTCAAACTTGTGGGTCTGCATTTTCACATTGGTTCGCAGTTGCTTGTAATGGATGATTTCATAGCTCTGTGTTGCAGGATAAACGAGTTGCAGGAGTTGCTCCTTGAAACCCGTGGCCTGGTGCTCCCTCACATAAACGTGGGTGGTGGCCTTGGCATACGTTACGATTTCCCGGACAAGTATCCTATCCCTGATTTTGAGGCATACTTTGCTACATATGCCAATAATCTCAAATTGCATCCGGGTCAGCAGCTCCATTTTGAGCTCGGACGCAGCATTGTGGCGCAGTGCGGAGCACTCATCACACGTGCCACATACATCAAGAGAGGAACATGCAAGCAGTTCATTATTGTCGATGCCGGAATGAATGATCTTGTCCGTCCTGCATTGTACGATGCTTATCATCGCATAGAGAACCTGACATCTGATAAACCTGATGGCGTATATGATGTAGTGGGACCTGTGTGCGAGTCGTCCGATGTTTTCTGTAAGGACCGCAGGATTCCTGTAACGGAGCGTGGCGATATCCTCGCGATACGTTCTGCCGGAGCCTACGGTGAGGCTATGGCATTCGGTTACAACTGCCGTGAATTGCCAAAGGCGGTGCTGTCGACAGACCTTTGAATAAAAAAAGATACGAATTAAGTGAACCCCAAAAGTTCTTTATCCAACTTTTGGGGTTCACTTGACTTTTTTATTATTCGAACTTGATTGCCTTTGTGGGCTCTATTGTGGAAATCAGCATTGATGGCAGGACGAGGGCTGCAACGGAGATAAGGAACATCGCAATGTTCATCGGGAGCAACAACCATGAGAACTCAATGGGCACGCGGTCCATATAATACATCTCGGGATCGATTGCTACAATCTTGAACAGCTGTTGCAGATAGCAGAGTGCAAGGCCGATGATGTTTCCGATGATGATTCCCTTGCCGATGACAAAGCAGGCGTAATAGATGAATATCCTGCGTATGGACACATTCTTTGCGCCGATGGCTTTGAGAATGCCGATGAGGTTGCTCTTTTCAAGAATTATTATAAGCAGGCCCGATATCATTGTAAATGCCGCGATGCATACTACAAGTATGAGTATGAGCCACACTGTCTGGTCGAGTAGGCTCAGCCATTCGAACATGTGTAGGTTAAGCTCCTCGATGGTGGGTACACTCAGCGTCTCTTCATTCCTGTATGCTGCGTCAGTGGCAATTTCTGTCACATCTTCGCGTGTCTGCTCAAGCAGGCTGTAGTCGCTTATGTGTATCTCTATAGCCGATGACTCGTCGCGCTTCCAGTCGTGGATAGAGCGGGTAGTGTATATGTCGGTGAATGCGATTGCATTGTCAAACTCGGTGAGATGTGTGTTGTATATTGCCGCAACGGTCTGTTTACGTGCTCTGATACCTTTGTCGAGGAAATAGATATTTATCTTGTCGCCAACCTTTGCCTTGATCTTTTCGGCCATGGATTGAGACAGAACAATAGAACCTGAAGATGCCGTGTCGCAGAATTGGGGTATCGTTCCTTCAACAACGTGTGACTCGATGAGCGACAGGTCATAGTCACTGCATACTCCTTTTATGAGAACGCCCTCGTACTCGTCGTTGGCAACAATGAGTCCCTGCTTGTGGGTGTACTGTTGCACGTGTGCGATGTTGGGAATAGCGCGCAACCCGGCCAACAGGGTGCTGTCGGCGGTAAGGGGTGCTACTGTTGTTGCATCGTTGCTGTAGGACATTATCTGGATATGTCCGCCAAAGCCGTACAGTTTCTCGCGCACCTGTTGCTTGAAGCCGACGATGATGCATATCGACGCAATCATGATCACTGCACCGATGGCCACACCCCACTGTGCAATGGCTACGGCAGGGCGCGAGATGCGTCGTGCTCCTTTGCGTGTGCCGTACAGCCTCTGTGCTATGAAGAGTTCCAGGTTCATTCTGCTTGTCCGGTGTTATTTCAGTTTCTTGCCGTCGGCGAAGGCATTGCCGGCCTTGGCACCCAAAGTTATGTAATCGTGGTTCACCGGGTCGTATGTGATAGGCTGCAACTTCTTCGGGTCAATCTTGCCGTCGGTAAGTATGCTCTCATCGGCGCACACATTGACAATGCGTCCAATAAGGAAATTGCTCTCCTGGTCATACGACACAAACTCGCACTCGACGGCCATCGGAAGCTCCTCAATGAGAGGGGCATTTACGTGTTGTGATTTTACGGCGTGGAATCCTGCAGCAGAAAACTTGTCGGCTACCTTGTTGCCCGATACTATGCCTACATAGTCACACGCAGCAACCTGTGACGCTGTAGCAATGCTTACGGTGAAAGCTTTTGTCTCAATGATATTCTTTGTGGTCTTGTGTCCCTCACTCAGACAGATGCCTATCATGTCATCGGTGTATATACCGCCCCATGCTGCTGTCATTGCATTGGGTGTGCCGTTGCTGTCATATGCCGCAACAATGAAAACCGGCATTGGGTAGAGCCATGCTTTTGTTCCGAAGTCTTTCCTCATATTTTCTTTCTTATAAGTCTACAAAAATATATCTTCCTTTTTGGAATTGCAAATATTAGCAATTATCTTCGTACGTCTTTATTCTGATAATATAAATTTAAAAAACTGAAATATGAAATTCAAATCCTTGATGATTGTTGCGGCATCGGCACTGATGCTTGCTTCGTGCGGTAACGCGAACAAGAGTGCTGCGGCTCCTGTCAAGAATGCGCAGGTTAATGAAGATGCGAAGCCTGTGGTTTATATGACAAAGGAGATAACTCCCGAGGCTCTGGTGAAGATATATGATGCTTTGGGTGTTACCCCAAGCGGCAAGGTGGCGGTGAAGATTTCCACTGGTGAGCCCGGTGGACATAATTTCCTGCAGCCTTCGCTCATAAAGGACCTTGTGACAAAGGTGAACGGTACGATAGTGGAGTGCAATACGGCATATAAAGGACCGCGTTACGAGACCGAGACCCACATGAAGGTATTCGAGGACCACGGCTTTGCCGCCATTGCTCCTGTTGACCTGCTCGACGGTTACGGCGAGGTGAAGATACCTGTCAAGGACACCACGTACATAAAGTACAATCTTGTGGGCGAGAATATGCTCAACTATGACTGGATGGTTAACCTTGCGCACTTCAAGGGGCATGCGATGGGCGGTTTCGGAGGTGTCCTCAAGAACCAGTCGATAGGTGTCGCTTCGGCAAACGGTAAGGCTTATATCCACTCTGCCGGTGTAATTGCCGAGAAGGAGAATATATGGAAACACACAGCCGAGCAGGACAAGTTCATTGAGTGTATGGCTGCGGCAGCACAGTCTGTCCACGATTATTTCGAGGGCCGTGTCATATACATCAATGTGATGAATAACCTCTCTGTCGACTGCGATTGTGATTCAAGCCCTGCCGACCCTGAGATGAAGGATGTGGGTATCCTCGCTTCTCTTGACCCTGTGGCGCTTGACCAGGCATGTGTTGACCTTGTGTTCAACTATCCGTCTACTGAGGATGACAATGCGGCAGCACTCATTGAACGTATCAATTCACGTCACGGAGTGCATATCCTTGAGCATGCGGCAAAGATAGGGCTCGGTTCAAGAGAGTATGAACTGCGCAGCATTGACAAATGATGAAAGGCGTTCTCTGTTCATTGCTGTTATGTGCACTGTTGTCCTGTTCCGGCACGTCGGGGGTGCACACTGCCGTTGAGCGTATGATGGCCGACTATCCTGCGTCTACATTGCAGGATATATACAAGAGTTTCTTTCAGGACCGCTTCGGTCCCGGGCACATTGTAGCCGACACGGCACAGGCTGCGGCTTATCTGCGCCATGAGCTTGGGTCGGTGGAAAACCTTGACGTGAAACTGTACGAGCCTACTGGCGAGCACGGCAACTATTACCGTGTGGCACTGGCTGCCATTGCAAACGGTAAGGTTCCGTTTGATAAATATCTCTCCTGCTTCCTGCGCAGTGTGCGTGAGGTAGATGCTGTGGATGTAGAGGAGTGGGCTGCCGAGTGGGCGCGGATGGAAAAGGTTATCGCTTCAATGGACCTCGGGTTGTCGGGGTATGCCGAGGATGCTGCTGCAATAGAAGAGATGCTGGCTTCGGGACATTATGCGGTGCATCACAGCAAACGGTATAACGGACAATATGCTCCGCATTACCGTATAATAGCCAAGGATATTTTTGAGGCAGAGATTCTGCCATTGTTGGAGAGTAATTGATGTAAAAGATGTGTAGCTGTAATATTACAATAAGGCCTGCAACAGC
This sequence comes from uncultured Bacteroidales bacterium, assembly GCA_937906165.1. Lineage (GTDB taxonomy): Bacteria > Bacteroidota > Bacteroidia > Bacteroidales > Bacteroidaceae > HGM04593. The sequence goes on from CALCYA010000066.1 coordinate 8,777, forward strand.
CGATGATGCTCCGCTTGTGGCCAAGGTGGTGCTTATGGCACTGCATTATGATGAATCGCATCCTCTTTATGATGTCTTCAAGGAACTTGCCTGGCGAACTGATGCGCAGTACAGTTATTGCAATGCGCTCATTGCCGAGGTTGAAGGAGTTCCTGCAGGGGCAATCGTCGGTTATGACGGCGGTCGTCTTTATGAACTGCGTGAGCCGTTGCAGACAATCATGAGGAAGCGTCAGGGACGTGAACTCGAGATTGAGGACGAGACATCGGCCGGGGAGTTCTATCTTGACTCGTTGGCGGTGTTGCCTCAGTTCCGCGGTATGGGTATTGGTGGTAAACTGCTCGCTTCTGCACGCGACAGAGCCTTTGATGCCGGTTTCGATAAAGTGGGGTTGCTGGTGGATTTCACCAATCCGCGTGCCGAGGAACTCTATACCTCTCTGGGCTTCCGCAGGGTGAATGCAACAAAGTTCCTGGGATTGGATATGTGGCATATGCAGGCGGAAAGGGAGGCTTGATTAATGTGTAATGTGTGAAGTTTTTTGTGTAATGGGTGCTCCATTGCTCTTTACACGTTTCTATTGTGCCCTTTATAGACTTTATAGACCCTAAGGACATTTATATTTATGATTGGACATCTTCTTCAGCCGTTGGTTTGCGAGCGCTTTAAAAATGATGCTCGTTACCGCGAGGGACATCTGCGTGTGGTGAATGCCTTGCCGCAGCGTAAGGTGCTGGGACTTCATACTCCTGAGATGAAGATGTTGGCAAAACAACTGTCGCGTGGCGGTGGCGAGGCTGTGATGCCTGATGGCGTGTGCCGCTGTTGTAATGGAACGGAACTGATAGAATGCTTCGGGAATGTACCGTCGGCAATCCTCTCCCACGAAGAGATGATGATATGGGGATTCCTCATAAACCTTGAGAAGTGCGACGACGAGTCACGTTTCGCAATGCTCTTGAGGTTTGTTCCGGTTATGGACAACTGGGCTGTATGCGATGCTTTCTGTGCTAATGCAAAGTGGATGATGCGTACCGATAAGGAACGGCTGTGGAGCTTCCTGCAACAGTGGTTTGACTCGCGTCGTGAGTTTGAAGTGCGTTTCGCTGTTGTGGCATCGATGTGCTATCTGCTTTGTGACGGTTGGATAGATAAAGTGTTCATGCGAATCGGCAATCTGTGCTTCGATTCTATAGAGTCGGAGTACCGTACAATCAAGGGTAAGCCTAAAACGGTGCAGGAGGGTAGTGTGCAGGGCGCTTCTCCTTACTATGTGCGTATGGGAGTTGCATGGTTGCTTGCAACAGCATTGGCGAAATTCCCCGATTTTACACGTTCCTTTGTCAATGTATCAAGCTTGCCAGAAGATGTTGTAAGGCTTTATGTGCGCAAGGCGCGCGAGTCGTTCCGCACACGAACAGTGAGTGCGCTTTAGCTGTTTAATTCAATAAATGATTTTATGAAAGAGATATATTTTGCAGGAGGGTGCTTTTGGGGTACCCAGCACTATCTGAAGAAGATACGCGGTGTTGTAGGTACATTGGTAGGCTATGCCAACGGTGAGACGGAAAACCCTACATACAAGCAGGTTTATACCGATACTACGGGTTATGCCGAGACGGTAAAGGTTCAGTATGACCCGGCAGTGATTTCTTTGCCGATGCTTGTTGAACTCTATTTTCACTCCGTTGACCCCACGCTGCTGAATCGTCAGGGCGGTGATGTGGGTACACGTTACCGCACCGGAATATATTATACCTCCCCCGAGGAACTGTCTGTCATACAGGCTGTCTACGATAAAGTAGCATCGATGTATGAGAATCCACTTGTGGTTGAGTTGGAACCGCTCCGGAACTTCTACCCGGCCGAGGAGTATCATCAGAATTACCTCGACACTACTCCCGAAGGCTACTGTCATATTCCGGTAGAATTGATGGAATTTGCAAGCAAGGCCAACAGGGAAGAGTGATTCATTACATCCCGAAACTGCAGCTTATATATCCGTAGTAACTGTTTTCCAAGCTGTCGGCCTTTGGTATTGCCATTCTGAAATTCGGTGCAATCTTTATGTATTTTCCTAACTTGAACTGTACACCGGCAAGAACGGAAATCTCGTCATTCAGTTCGTTCCAGTCGTCGCTTGACATGAGGCCATCCGTGCGGGCATATACATCCAGCCAACGGTTGAGAGTGCCCGATGCGTACATTGAGAAACCGTACAGGTTATGCCCCTCAACGCGCCTGTTGTTGCGCATTATGTTGTATTCTATACCGAAAGAGAAGTACCTGTGCCTGTAGCCGGCGAACATTGCATAGTTTATGATATCCTTTGCTCCATCGGTTCCTTCGTTAAGGCTTGCATAAAGGCGTAGCGACACTCCTTTGAGTGGTGTTATAGTTGTTCCAATGCCGTAGAGCAACCCGTCATCCACTTGTATTTGCTTGTAGCCCTCACCATTGACAATGATGGCATCGGCCTCAATCCAGTCGGCAAAACGGTATGCAGCCGAGAGTCCGAGGTCTGCACTGCTGCCGAAGCCGTACATATCCTGGAATGTGCGGTATATGTAGCGGTAGCCCCAGAACTTCTCCTGATAGCTCGCTTGGGTAGTGGCTATCAATCCTGCATTTAGGGTAAGCCTTTTGTGTTCCCAGCTTATCAGCGCATTCTTTATATATGCTATGCGCTGATAGTCGTTGACATCGTTCGATTGTCCTATATCCATCACTCCCTTTATTGCGAGTCCTTTGTTGAACGTATATTCGTATCCTAAGTAACTTCGGTCCAGATCAAAGCCGCGGTCATCGTTCCGTGCTCCGAACCCGCTGTGGAAGTTTGTGAAAATCTGAACAATGGCTTTGCCTTTTGGGTTGTTGTTGCTCTCTTGGGCGTTTATATTAATGCCTGACAGAAACAACATTGCTGTGATGGTGTAGATAAGTCTCATTATTTATTGATGTTTTAGCAAAGTTCAAGGCTGGACTTTACATTATGGTTTTGTGACTTTATTAACAACGGGGCTGAAAAAAGGTTCTGTATTTTACTCAAGTAACAAAATCAACCTTCTTCTCAGCAGCGCTTTGGTTCGGTTATACTCGCTGAAAAGATACAAGTTAACCCTTGTCTTTTCGCTCGTTTATTTGTACCTTCACCTGAAGGTGCAGCTACATTTGCACTCGCTGAAAAAATACAAGG
>CALCYA010000067.1 GCA_937906165.1 uncultured Bacteroidales bacterium
TTGTAAATACCGCTGTGGTTCGGGTATTGCCCTCACGGAAAGGGTGAATCTGCCAGATGCCTGACACGAATTTGCAAATCTGCTTCACCGCCATATCGGCATTGAGCACCGAATAATCAGTCTTTTTCTCCTGCTCAAAGTCGTATTCGAGCGTCTCACGCAGCATATCGTAGTTCGAATAGAGCACCGTGTCGCCATTCAATACCCACTCCTTCTTTGTAATATTGACATCACGCAACTGTCCGGCGTGTTTGTATATACCCTCGAACAAACGGCGGTGGATTCTTATCAAGTAGTCGGGCGTAAACGAAAACGACTGCTCGGATAAAATCTCGGTGATGCGTGCCGAAACTTTGTCTGCCTCCTCTGTGCGCTCATTGTCAAGGTGTTCGCGAACATCTTTTGTCTCGTAGTATGTGTCAAGCATATCCTTGACCTGATCAATCGTAATATCGCCCTCGATATGCTGTACCGCCGTCTTGATAAGATATTCCGATGGCTTCAAGCCATCGACATCTTGAAGACCTATTGCCGTCTGCCACGCATTAGCTTTCGCCTTCTTGTCTGGCTCTCCTTGAACTATATATTTGTCAAATTCGCTCATATTGCAAAGTTAATTATATTAATCCGCTTCATTCCCAAACAGCTCGCACCTCACGGGCATTGTAGAATAGAATGGATATTTTGGTCATTTAAAAATCTTCTATTTGCCTAATCATTACTTAAATAGCAAAAATACAATAAACACGCGACATATCCAAACATTCAGCCCCAAGAGGTTTTTCCAACAAAATCCAAACATAAAATCCAAGAAAAAGAGTATCTTCGCACCATGGCAGACAGGATGACAAAAGAGCAAAGACACAGATGCATGTCACGCATCAAGGGCAGGGACACCAAGCCCGAGATGCTCGTGCGCCGTTACCTGCACTCGCGCGGTTACCGCTACAGAGTCAACGTGCGCAGGCTCCCCGGCACACCCGACATCGTCCTGCGCAAGTACAAGACCGCAATATTTATCAACGGTTGTTTTTGGCACGGACACGAAGGCTGCCGGTACTATGTACCTCCAAAGAGCAATAGCCAATTCTGGCAACAGAAGATAGAACGCAACAAACAGCGCGACATAGAAAAACGCATCCAGCTCCGCCTCCTCGGCTGGCACACAATCATTATCTGGGGGTGCGAACTGATGCCCAAACAACGCTACACCACCCTACAGGCTCTTGAACAGACACTGAACAAGATATTCCTGCTGAATAATTCGGTAGAAGTCACTGCCAGCTATCATGTGGTGGAAGATACTACTGGTATGGTGGCGGAAGAAGGAATAAAGCCAAGAAGGCAATCTGTTCAATGAATATATTAATTATAATTATAGTACTTTGCTATAGATATAAAAATAAGAAAACATGCAAAACTTTAGAGAAGAATTCAAAAAGATCATTGAGAAATCATACATACCACATAATGCAAATAAAAATATCTGTAATGATGTATGGAAAAGAATCTATGATTTCGTACTACCAAACATTCCAGAAAAGTTATTTCGGTATCGAGGTATTGATAATAACCGTTTTTCAATTAAATCATTCAAAGAGGGAACTATATCTTTATGCCATGCGGGAATGTTCCCCGACAAGTATGATTCTTTACTATATGTAAACCAAGATAAAATTGTAGAAGATTTGAAGAATGGATTAAAAAATGCATTGCGTATTACAATATCAAATATCAATAATAGATCTTCCAATATTATTGCGGAAAAAGCAGCCAAAGTATGTTATTATCGAGAGTGTGGATTTACTGAAGAACAGATTATTGAACAGATTATTGATGAAGAATATAATAAATTTTGTGATGACATAGGGATTGATATCAAGAACCGCGAATCACGTTTAAGGAGATCAAAAAATACAGCAAAGATAGCTTGCTTCACAGAAAGCGTACAATCAAAATATATGTGGGATAGATACGCTAGCGGATATACCGGTTTTGCATTAGAATATGATCTGAGAGAGTGTATTTTTAAATATTCTGCACAAAACTTCAATATAAATCTTTTCCCAATAATCTATTCAGAATTAAGACCCGATGTAACAATCAATGAAGGGAATATTCATACATATGAGTATTTCAAACGGCTTGGAGACAAAAAATGGCTGAATATATTAAACAAGATGATTCCCATTAACCAATTACATTGGTATACATCTTATTTATATAAAGATAAAAAAGAGTATGAACACGAGCACGAATGGAGAATGTTGTATTATAACATAGAAGATGAGAATGATTATGTTTCTATTCCCGACATGGGTTGCTTAAAGGCAATATATTATGGTCCAGACATTACTTCTGAGGACAAAGTAGAATTACACGAGATTGCGACTAAAAAAGGTTTAGAAGAATACGATGTTTGTCTTGATACAAACAGCCGGAAATATGATCTAAAAATAACACCATTCATGTAACATTATCATAACACTTTAGTAAAAGATAAAGGTAAGCTAATTGATTGGATAACAACAATAACTTCACAAGTAACAAACTATGTAAATCAAGTATCTGTTCTATGGAATCTGTATGGCATTTATATGATAAGAATTTTCAAAAAAACAAATCTGGTTCCACAAACTTGAACATTCTTTATCAAGAAGGAAATGTTTTTGTTATGGACAATCATCTTGCTGCAGCATGGTGTTGGCTCCATATGCTTGAACGCGAAAAGATATATAATTTTTGTCACATTGATCAACATGACGATTTAGCAAATGACAATCATGAATTATTCAAAGAGTTATTTTCTAACGAAAAAATAATCTCAATAAATGATTATACTTCATTAGTCGCAAAACAAGCCCATGGAGTTGTCATTCCACCTTGCAAAATAATAAGATGGGACAATTATATTCTTCATACTAAAGCGATTCGTCCAAATTGGTTCACTAAAGAAATTTATGCATGCCATCAGTTTGTATCTGGAAAAAGGTGTAGCTTAACAAATGAACAAGAATATGAAAAGTATTTTGATATCGATGAAGGAATTGTTCCTGTTGCTATCCATCCACAGAATATTGATTGTTTTGATCTAAATCGAAATCTAGAGGAGGCTCTAAATAATGATGATGGCGAATTATGGATAATAAATTTAGACATTGATTATTTCTTCGATAATGGCAAACAGATATTTTCTTCTGAATATATAAATTCTGTATGTTCTCAGATTAATCAAGTAAGAAAAAAGATAGCCATTATAACAATAGCTTTAAGCCCTGAATGTTGTGGAGGATGGGATAATTCAATAAAGGTTTACAATCAGATAGCCAAAAACCTATCTATTACGATGAAAATCAAGTCGTAAGTACAATATATACTAATCAATCATATCTATTAATGTAAATTTAGCGATTATCTTTGAGATAACATACAAGCAGCGTAATCACACTCTATCCACTGAAAAATCCATAAAGAACTGTTCGTCATCTATTTTATAGAATGTCACATCTGTGCGACCGTATCTTTCCAAATCTGCTTTTGTTACAAACGCGCCGTTTGCAACTCCGATTCTATTACGAAGATACTCACCTAATAACGAATTGTTTAATGGAGTTGTTAAAGCCTTATCATTAGCTTGTTCTATTCGTAGTATAAGTTGTTTATTATCATCTGTAATCGCAGAAAAATGCGCTTTTCCCAATGGGAAAAAACCACTTCTTGCAACAGACACTGGAACCGGAATATAAGCCTGATTCGGTTCTCGTTTGGTGCCATTTCTCCTGATTCCCCAATTAATACCAGAACCATGCCCGACATCTCCACGATTTGTCAGCAGAGATAAAGTAATCTTATTTAAAGAGGAATGACTTGTATTTTGTTTAAATTCTGCAATCTTTTGGTTCTTATAAAATTTTATATATTCCTCGATTTCATTATGATTACAAATAATTGAATCGGATTCTACAAGGTGATAAAATTCATAAGCCTCGTTTGGATCACACTCAACAATATACTCCCTTTGTGATTTACCAAATCCATTCTGCGTATAATTAGCTGAACCGGCAAAAGCAATACATGGAATACCATCTTTTAACCAAAGATACACTTTTGAATGAACCGGTGTTCCTTGATAAACATATTTGCACTCAAATGAAGAATAGTTTTCATCGCGAAAATCCACTAAGCCTTTAAGTCCTTCATGAAGTTCTATATTAACACCATCTACAGGATACATTCCTGCAATCAGTGATATCTTAATAGGAGGCAAAGACTCCTCACTTATTTTCTTCATGTGCCAAGATGCCATATTGTGGCTAACGTAACCAGATATAATAATAAGTTTATCGGCACCGTTACGAATTGGGTCTAGAAGAACTTTATTCATTAGTTCCTCATTAATATAGCGATTCCTGTGATTACTCATAAATGTTAGATTCTACGCTATCATAATCTATGCCTGCAAAAGTCTTAAGTGTTGCCTCAAAAATTATTTGAGCTCCCTTACAAGGAACGGCCATACCTATCTGCTTGCGAACGCTTTCTTTGCTTCCAACAAACTCAAAATCATCTGGGAATGTTTGCAAACGTGCACGTTCTCTATTGGTCAGAGCACGGGGTTCCGACCAATGGTAAATATGCGTACCACCTCCACCACTTCCAGTAACTGTATACGCAGGCTTATTAGGATCCAATCTTTTATATATCTGACTAATCTTGGCTCCTTTCACATTTAGCTGGAGCTCTTTGGGCAAGTCTGCCGTAAAAGCGTTTTCGCCAGGTTTAATATATTTTAAACGTTCGACAACTACTGGAGATTGCTTTGTCAATTCATTATTGGGGGCATCTGCTGGTATTGGAGGATTCTCTATAGCTGTTTTACAAGAATTATCCAAATGTCTATATGGCGCAGGAGACGGAACTTTAAAAGTAAGTTGTAAATCCTTTCTTATGCCCACAATAATAATACGGTGCCTTGCTTGCGGAATACCATATTCCTCAAACTTATACAAATGAGGTGTGATCTCATAACCGGCTCCACGAAGTTCCGATAGGATTTTGGCGAAAGCGTTACCATCATTAGCATTTTTAAGACCACCGACATTTTCTGCAAGAAACCACATTGGTTTAAATTTCTTCAGAGCTTTAACGCCATAGGAATACAATGGGCCATAAACGCCATCCATACCTTTTTGCTCACCAACCACACTGTAGTCATTACAAGGGAATCCAAATGCCAAGGCATCAATATCCTCAAGCTTATTCATGTTGAACTTACGCACATCCTCATGATATACCGTATTGGGAGCTTCTGGACAAATATTTTTCCGATATGTATTGCACGTATCGGAATCATAATCATTAGCCCATTGATGCTTTATGGCAAAATTGTCATTTTCAATTTTTGCATTTAAAGCACCTGTCGCAATTCCACCAGGACCGCAAAATAATTCGCCGAGTCTAAATATCATAACGCGTTTCCTCCATAGTTTTATGTGCAAATATACGATAAAAACAGGAACTATTTGCCGCGGTAAGAGAATTTTCTATAAAACAAAGTTATTTTATCAAAAAACAAGTATCTTTGTTTTATCCTTTAACAACTAGCATATGTACAAAGTAGATGTTACAACAACCAACCCAGAGCTTATCAATGAACTAATTAACTTAGTATGTATGTTTTATGCACAGTTGCCCAGCAATCATCCACGATATAAATCATCTTGCACCATAGACCTTAACACTGTAGCCGAATTTTACGAAAAAAAATATGCTACTTTAAAAAACAGAAAAGATGCATATGATGCTTTGTATGAGAATGGTCGATTGGGATGGCATAAAGAAGGGGACACTATTGATCGCCGTCCCAATTGCCTTGTGACATATAATAAGTTCAAAAACACCTCTATTGAAGAACTGGAGATTATAGTAAATGAAATCATTCGACAAATTAAAGCTATGACTACAATTTTCTTTAGTATAAAGACCAAAGATGCTTCCACTGTAAACAAGATACTGCAAAAGCAATCTTCAATTGAAATGAGTGGCCTTAATGTATTGCAGGACAAATTACAAGTTGGACAACCTGTGTTTATTGTTTTTGGAGGAGACAATCCACCTTGGGATACAGGGTTGGTAGGTATGGCAGTTATCAGTCGTGCCCCATACGATATTGGTTATGAAGGTCGCAATTACAGGATTCAAGTTGATATAAAATTTATTTTAAGTAAAGCTATCAAGAGGGCTGATCTCGTTGCATATAAAAACACATATGACATTATAGGTATAGGTCCTATTACAAAATGGGAACCCAATCAAGCACTTTCTCAAATAGAGCCAATTAAAGCTGTTGCGTTGATGAGAGCAATGCTTGATTTAGACTCTTCCATTTTAACAGATCTGTCAACATTGGTTACACCAGAATTCATGCAGAAAATTAAGGCGGCTACACCGATGTATAATGAGATTATGGTCGAATATGGAGGTCGTATACATCAAACAGTAACACCCCAAGACACAATTCCAACTATCCCTCAAAAAGATTTCTCAATAAAGGAGATTATAAACTACATCAACGAAACCGGCCTGCTCTATTCTCCTTCATTAATTAAGAGGTTTGCGTTTTCGTTGATGGCGAAGCGTTTCCTAATCCTCAGCGGCTTAGCCGGTTCCGGCAAAACACAACTTGCATTAGCATTTGCAAAGGCATTGGTTGAAGACAAGGAAAAGCAGATGTGTGTTGTCAGTGTTGGGGCAGACTGGACAAACCGCGAACCGTTACTTGGATATCCCAATGCATTGAGACCCGGAGAATATATAAAGCCCGAAAACGGAGTATTGGATTTGTTGATAGAGGCAAACAAGCCACAGAATGCAAGCAAGCCATTCTTCCTCATTCTGGATGAAATGAACATGAGTTATGTTGAGCGCTACTTTGCCGATTTTCTTTCGGCAATGGAAAGCCACGAGGCTATAGCACTATGGAAAGAGTGCAACAACGGAAGTGAAAGTTGTGAATGCGATGTTCCTGAAAGAATTGAGTTGCCAGACAACCTCTTCATCATTGGAACAATAAATGTTGATGAAACAACATATATGTTCTCGCCAAAGGTGCTTGACCGTGCAAATGTAATTGAGTTCAAGATATCAATTGATGAAATGACGGAATTCCTTGACGGTATCAGACAAGTTGATTGTTCATCCATCTGTTGCAAAGCAGCCGAAATGGGTGCAGACTTCGTAAAATTGGCAAACTGCAAAGATTTTGATAACGTTGAAGCGACAACCGATACTCTGAAAGCATTCTTCACTGAGCTAAAGAGCGTGAATGCAGAATTCGGATACCGTTCAGCAACTGAAATATTCCGTTTCATTAGCCAGGCTCACAAAAACGATGACACAGCAGAGAAAATGAGCAAAGAGGAAGTGCTTGATGCTGCCATTCTGCAGAAATTATTACCAAAGCTACACGGCTCGCGCAAGAAACTGGAACCTGCATTAAAAGGATTGTGGAAACTATGTTTTGACCCAAGCATAAAGGACACGATGCAAATTGCACGTGAGAACATAGACAAGGCAAGATACAAAGAGAGTGCCGACAAGATATTCAGAATGTACGAATCGGCCTATGCCAACGGTTTCACAAGTTTTGCCGAAGCATAATAAGCAATGTTGCAAGAGAAAGGACATCTTGAAATACCAATAATGGGCAAGTGCAGTAAAGTAACACTCTACATTTACCCTGAATCCTCAAAGGCAAAGCTGTATGAGGAGGATTTGTCGTGTACAAATGCGTCCAGATACCATTTGGTTGAAGGTTGTTCTTACACATATGAGTGTACAAGCGATGACAGCAACATTTATCAGCTTAAATCCATAGATGAAATAATCGCTCATCATAGGTCGGAGAGACACAAGAACGAGGGAAGAATAACAACCGGCATATATGTAGGCACACTGCCAATTAGCGTATTCAACGTTGCAACAAAAGAGATTTTCGGAAATATCGATATTGAAATAAGAAGCACGAAATCGGAGTACGAGACAGATTACAGGCAAATGCTTGGGGATATTGCTGAGTACTATACAGATCTTGTACTTCAGCAGGGTGCGCCTGTCACTCAAAGACTCGAGATTGATGCACAAAGTTCGGCCAAGACCTTATACCAACGCTTTGCATTTGTAAAATCATTGATTGAAAGCGATGCTTTTTCCGAAGCTACCCACAAGATAATTTCCAATCCAATAAGGAAATGGACTGATTCGAACATTCAGCGTAAGATAGATGGTGTCAAGAGGTTTACACGAAAGAACATAAGAGAAATCGCTTCGAGCAATGACAGGATAAACCTCCCCGAGAGTTACAGAAGAGGTATGCCTTCATGCTTGACAAGCATACCACGAACTATTGAAGTCGAATACAAAAAAGACACTATCGACAACCAAGAGAATCAGTTTATTAAATTTGTTCTCCGCTCCTTGTCCACGTTCTGTTGGGATCTTAAAGAGATGAAGAATGCTTCAAACCGCCTAAAAGCAGAAGCAGAAGCTACAATAGAACTACTGAACATGCACCTGGAAAACCAATTTTTCAGGCAAGTTTCAATGCCAACACACCTGAACATGAACAGTCCAGTGCTCCAAAGAAAAGAGGGTTACAGGGAAATGCTACAATCATGGCTATTGTTTGACCTTGCAGCAAAACTAAACTGGAATGGTGGCGATAATGTGTACAGCGCCGGAAAAAAGAACGTTGCAACACTTTATGAATATTGGTTATTCTTCAAACTACTGGAATTGATAAGCCAATTCTTTGACATACAGGCAAAAGATAAACTACAACTTGTAAATTTTGATTCGGACAGAATAAATCTGAATCTCATACAAGGAAAGACCCGTATGGTTTATGGTCAACAGGAAACTTTATCAAGAAAGATTAATGTTGCTTTCTACTACAACCGCACTTTTAGCAAGGTGGCCGATGACAATGACCCGATACACAAAGCGGGAAGTTGGACTATGGCAATGCGCCCCGATTATACCCTATCGCTATGGCCGGGTGAAATAAGTGAAAGCGAAGCCGAGAAACAAGACCTTATCACGCACATCCATTTCGATGCCAAATACAGACTGAACAAGATTACTCTTGAAGACACGAACTGCGAAGATGAAGATTTGTTGGTGGAAAAAGAAGAACAGGAGAGTGGCATATATAAAAGAGCTGACCTTTTAAAAATGCATGCATACAAAGATGCGATACGCAGGACAAGCGGAGCATATGTACTTTACCCAGGCTCTGAGAATAGGTCAATAAAGGGATATCATGAGGTTGTCCCAGGCCTTGGCGCTTTCAGCATAAGACCAGGTCACTGGGAGGAGGACAGCATCTCACTGAAGCAATTTATTGCAGAGGTAAAAGCGCATATGCTTGACAGGACATCTCAAAGAGAAAAGAACTCTTACTACCAACATTACCTGTATAAGGAAGAGAACCCCACAATGCTAATGGAAAGCTTGCCCGAGCCAGTACATGAAAACCGCGACTTCTTGCCCGACGAGACATCGGTTATTGTTGCGTACTACAAAGGACAGGAGCATCTTGACTGGATTTTAAATAACCATTTGTATAATGTCCGGGCTGGAGAAAGCAAAGGTTCAATAACTCTTGATAACGACCTGATAAATGCGCGATATCTTCTGTTGCATAATGGTAAAGAATCGCACCACCTTATAAGAATCAACAAGGAAGGTCCTAAAATATACACAAGGGCAGAGTTGGTTAAAATGGGTTATCCGCAATACAGAATAAGCGGAACGGACAAGATTGACACCGCAAGAGAACAAAGAGAAGCAAACAAAATTTATTTGGTATTCAAATTATTCAAGAGTAACAGTGCCGAAAAAGAGATGCTTGCTTACAGATGGACTAATCTTGGGGACACAAGACCTCACACCGAGAACCTTGTAAAACTAATCTCAAGAGCCAAGAAAAAATATTAGCAGTTCCCATTTGTCCGGAGCAATTAGAAAAATTCTAACACCCTCGGACAAATGCTCTGTAGATATCTCTGATGCGGGCATACACACAATTGTTCCTAACCAATATAATTGATAGGGACGATGGAAAAAAGAAACAAATTATGGAGAAGGCGATTATTCCTCAGCCGCTTGTATATGTTTATTCCGCTGTTTCTATCTCTTTGTTACTGAAATCATAAATGTGACTGCCATAATTGCGATGCAGATGCCGAGCATGATGTTTGTGGTGAGTGGCTCGCCGAACATCACTGTTCCGACAAGGATTGCCGTTATGGGCTCGAACACGCCCAGCACTGATGCCTTTGTTGCACCTATGTTGCGTGTAGCTATGGCAAGGGATGCTGTGGAGACGACTGTCGGCAGCAGTGCCAGGCCCATCAGATTGAGCCATGCCGCCCCACCCTCGATGCCTGCCGTGATAGCCGTGTTGGAGAGGGCAATCTTCCCAAGAAATACTATTGCGCCTACTGTCAAGGCATAGAAGGTGAGCAGTGAGTTGGATATGTCGGCAATAGCCTTGCTGCGGTTGATGATGACAATGAAGAGCGCATAGACCAGTGCCGAGCCAAGCGACAACAGGACACCGACAGGGTCTATCGACTCGCCGCCGCTGCCTTGTGTCATAATAAGTACGCCACCGAATGTAGCAGCTATGGCAAGCCATACGGGCCACGAGGGGACAACACCCAGAAAGACCATAATAACAGCCACCAGCACAGGATAAAGGAATATTAGCGTGGTAGCCAATCCCGAGGCGATATAGTTGTATGCCTCGAAGAGGAATAGACTGCTTGCAGTGTAGAGCAAGCCCAGCACCAGCAGCACAGCGGTCTGCTTTGCTGTAATCCTGAAACTCTGTTTTGTGAGCCAAAGGAACACGCCCAGGATTACAACTGCAAACGCATAGCGGAAGAACAGGATTGACTCTATGGCCGCACCGTTATTCATCAGCGGCATTCCGAACAGCGGGTTGAGACCGTACGTTATGCCCGTGATTATTCCGGCCGGATAACCAATAAGGGCTTTTTTACTTAAATTTCTCATAAAATCAACAATCACATTATCGGAGTGCAAAGATATTGATATTCTCCCACTATTCTTAAAAGCTGTTTGAATTTTATTTCAACAATTACGCTCTGCCAGGACGACAGCTCCGCAGTTTTCACATACTGTCATTCTATATTTGTACTGTCATTGACTCGTTTTGCTTTTCGCAACCCAAACGGCATAAGTTAAACTCCTCCTCTGCCTGAGGGGGCAGTGCGAAGCCACAGCACTGCTTGCGACGACGGA
>CALCYA010000068.1 GCA_937906165.1 uncultured Bacteroidales bacterium
AATGACAAAATACGCTAAATTTTAGTATAAATTCTTATATCGAACTCACGTTAATTTATCAAAAAAGCAGGCAATAATGCTGTAAATACAGGAAAAGTGCTTACCTTTGTACCCGAATAGAGCCCCCAACGGGCTGTGTGTGGAAAGATTTGACTGCTTGCAACCACGGTAAAAAATGCTAAAAGCCCCTTCAGAGGGCATTTGTAAAGGCACTTCGCCAGCATAGATATCCCACACATAGTTACCTTGAGGGCTTGAATGACAAACAAGCCAATTATTAACTACGCCCGGCAGGACACAAGATTATTGGTACCATCGGGCATAATACAGAAAAAACTATGGGATATCTTTTCACATCAGAATCAGTTTCAGAGGGACACCCCGACAAGGTGGCCGACCAGATTTCGGACGCGGTGCTTGACCAGCTCATCGCCTTTGACCCACAGTCTAAGGTTGCTTGCGAGACACTCGTCACAACAGGACAGGTGGTTATTGCCGGCGAGGTGAAGTCATCGGCATACGTTGACCTTCAGGACATTGCACGCCGTGTAATAAACAAGATCGGCTACACAAAGAGCGAGTACATGTTCGACGGTGACTCATGCGGTATCTTCTCGGCTATCCACGAGCAGAGTGCCGACATCAACCGCGGTGTAGAGCGCGAGGACCCGATGTCACAGGGTGCCGGCGACCAGGGTATGATGTTCGGTTACGCTACAAACGAGACTGAGAACTACATGCCTGTATCACTCGACCTGTCGCACCTTATCCTCACCGAGCTTGCCGAGATTCGCCGCGAGGGCAAGGAGATGACCTACCTGCGCCCCGACTCAAAGAGCCAGGTGACAATAGAGTACAACGACGAGAACAAGCCTGTGCGCATTGACACAATCGTTGTATCGACACAGCACGACGACTTTATCCAGCCTACAGAGGAGGGCGTTGAGGCACAGCTTGCTGCCGACGCTGCTCAGGTGGCAAAGATCAAGGAGGATGTAATCAATATCCTAATGCCACGCGTGAAGGCAAAGATTACATCGGAGAGCGTCCTTGCACTCTTCGGCGATGACATCAAGTATCACGTGAACCCCACAGGCAAGTTCGTTATCGGTGGCCCTCACGGTGACACAGGCCTCACCGGCCGCAAGATCATCGTTGACACATACGGTGGCAAGGGTGCACACGGCGGCGGAGCATTCAGCGGCAAGGACCCCAGCAAGGTAGACCGCAGTGCAGCATACGCAGCACGTCACATAGCAAAGAACCTTGTTGCAGCAGGTGTTGCCGACGAGGCTCTCATACAGCTCTCATACGCAATAGGCGTTGCCGAGCCTGTGAGCGTGTTCGTGAACACATACGGCACAGCAAAGGTTGCCCTCACCGACGGCGAGATTGCGCAGAAGGTAAAGACGCTGTTCGACCTTCGTCCCAAGGCAATCGAGGAGCGTCTGAAGCTGCGTAACCCAATCTACAGCGAGACAGCGTCATACGGTCACATGGGCCGCAAGCCACAGGTTGTGACAAAGCGCTTCGAGTCGCGTTACCTTGATACAAAGGAGGTTGAGGTGGAGCTCTTCACATGGGAGAAGCTCGACTACGTTGAGAAGGTAAAGGAGGCTTTCGCACTCTAAGAGGCTGTTTTATCCCAAGGGAGCCCGTTCCTGTCACGACAGGGCGGAGCGCGATGGAGCTAAAAAAGAAGATAATGTTCAAGTTCGGCGATTGGATAAACCGTCAAAGGCATAACAGGGGGTTTGGTATACAATCCCCCTCTACCTTTTTCTTCATCACCCAGGTGCTGAGGGAGAAGATGCCCTACTATGCATACGACGAGCTTGACGACATTGCCGAATGCTGCCGCGAGATGAGCCGCCGCAGATGCCGCATGCTCTTCAGGATTGTGAACCACTTTGCACCCAAGAGCAGCATCACCATAGCATCGGCAACGGCAGCCTGCTCCATTGCAAGCGCACGCCGCAGCATACCCAAGCTGCTGCTCACACAGGGCACGGCAATTCCCGCCGAGGCTGCCAAGCACCTTGCCGACAACGGATGCATACACAGGAGCGGCAACACCCTGCAGCTCCTCAAGGAGAGGCTGGAAGAGGACGGCCGTTGCGGACTGCTATACATCGGCGAGTGCGACAACCAGCCCCGGCTGCTTGAGACAGCGCTGGCATACACAAACAAAGAGAGTATAATCATTGTTGAAGGGGTACACCGCAACAGTGCATGGTGGAAGCAGGTGACAGACGACCCAAGGACCATCATCACGTTCGACATGCACAGTGCAGGCATACTACTCTTCGACGACGGACGCCACAAACAGAACTACACACTCAAAAGATAGGGTTATGAAGAAGTCCACAATATACACAGGCACCGGCGATGCCGGC
The DNA here is from genome assembly GCA_937906165.1 of uncultured Bacteroidales bacterium. GTDB lineage: Bacteria > Bacteroidota > Bacteroidia > Bacteroidales > Bacteroidaceae > HGM04593. Next base: position 2,397 of record CALCYA010000068.1, read on the forward strand.
AGCACCTCACTCATTGGCAACGTGCGCGTGCGCAAGGACCACCCCCGTGTGGAGGCATACGGCACGCTCGACGAGCTCAACGCCCACATAGGGCTGCTTGCGGCGTCAATTGAGGATTGTGACACTGTAGAGCTGCTACTGCAGATTGAGAACAGCATCTTGACCTTGGGCAGCTACCTGGCGACAGAGGGAGAGTGCGGATGTCCCATAGGCAAGGAAGAGATTGCGACCTTGGAGAGAGCCATCGACGCGCTCGACGCAGAGCTGCCTCCCATGCACACTTTCATACTCCCCGGAGGCAACGAACAGGCAGCACGTGCCAACGTGTGCCGCACCGTGTGCCGACGCGCCGAGAGAAGGATGGTGACACTGGGCGAGAGCTGCGTTGTAGACACAGATGCAACGGTTTTTGTGAACCGTCTCTCCGACTATCTTTTCCTGCTCCAGCGCAAGCTGTTGCACGGCACTGAAAAAAAGTGGCAAAAGCCTTGTAGATAAACAAAATTAGACTATTTTTGCACGCACTTAACAAATATAACCATTTATAAAACTATTTATAATATGTATTGGACACTGGAATTAGCATCTAAATTGGAAGATGCACCATGGCCTGCAACAAAAGATGAGCTCATCGACTACGCAGTGCGTTCAGGTGCACCATTGGAAGTGATAGAGAACCTGCAGGAGATTGAGGACGAGGGTGACGTATACGAGAGCATCGAGGACATCTGGCCCGACTACCCCAGCAAGGAGGACTTTTTCTTCGACGAGGAGGAGTATTAACAAGAAAACAAGCGAAAGATTCGCATAAATGATTAAAAAATCAACAAGGTGGCAGACATTAATTTGTTTGCCACCTTGCTTTTTGTTAAAACAAGTGAAAAAAGAAGGGTGTTTCAAAAGATTACCTTGACAAAGGGTTATTGTCTATTGTATCTTAGCGTGAGTTCGATATAATAATTTATACTAAAATTTAGCGTATTTTGTCATTCTATATTTGCACTGTCATTGAC
>CALCYA010000069.1 GCA_937906165.1 uncultured Bacteroidales bacterium
TTTTGTCATTCCGAACCTTGTGTGAGGAATCTCTGTTATTTCGCGATTTAGAGATCCCTCGTCGCTACGCTCTGTCGGGATGACATTGTTGGTGTTTTTCTACTCCTCAGTCACTTCGTGACAGCTCCTCTTATCATGAGGAGCACTATTCTCTTGTGTTTTAAGTAAATATTCAAAATAAAGGACTTAGTTCTCTTCTGTATTAACCCCTCAGTCACTACGTGACAGCTCCCCTAAAGAAATTCAGGGAGCAGCTTTTTTGTATTAAGACATTTAACGCTAAACAATAAACGTTCCAATTTGTTATCTACTCGAATAATACTATTTATTATGGAATGGATTACTGATTTACTGCGGGCGCATCCGGAGTTGGCTATCTATCTGACGCTTGGGGTGGGCTTTCTTGTGGGGAGGGTCCGCATCAAGAGCTTCAGCCTGGGTATTGTGACGAGTGTACTGCTGGTGGGTGTCCTTGTGGGACAGCTGCAGATTCCCATGACGGGGGCGCTGAAACAGACGGCGTTCCTGCTGTTCCTGTTTGCCATCGGCTACAAGGTGGGGCCGCAGTTCTTTGCGGGACTGCGCAAGGAGGGCTTGCCGCAGGTGGGCTTTGCTGCACTGATGTGCCTGTTCATCCTCTTCTCTACATGGGGTATTGCGCTGCTGATGGGCTACGATGTAGGCGAGGCTGCAGGACTGCTGTCGGGCTCGCAGACGATAAGCGCGGTGATTGGCGTGGCGGGTGACACCATACGTGGAATGGACATGCCGGCCGACGAGCAGCAGAAGATGCTTGACATTATGCCTGTGGCATATGCGGTGACGTATATCTTCGGTACGGCGGGTTCGGCATGGATTCTGGCACGCCTGGGACCGAGGATGCTGGGCGGCATAGACAAGGTGAGGAGTGCCTGCCGCGAGCTGGAGGCGCGCATGGGCAAGGACGAGAGCGACAAGCCGGGCTTTGCCGAGGCGAAGCGTGAGGTGGAGTTCCGCTGTTACAGCATCACCAACGAGTGGTTCACGAAAGGACGCACGGTGCAGGAGCTGGAGCAGTTCTTCGAGCGCCAGGGCAAACGTCTGTTCGTGGAGCGCATACGCAAGGGTAAGCTGATAATCGACGAGGTAAAGCCCAAAGAGCAGTTGATGCGTGGCGACGAGATTGTGCTGAGCGGACGCCACGAATATACCATTGGCGAGGAGAAGTGGATTGGCACGGAGGTCATTGATGAGGAGCTGCTTGAGTTCCCGGTGATGACGATAAAGAGTACCGTGGCGGGCAGGAGCTTTCGCCGTGAGGTATCGTTCAACGGCAAGAGGGTGAGCGAGCTGCGTGCACAGCCTTTCATGCACGGTGTGGTGATACAGAAGATAAAACGCATGGGAATAAGCATACCTGTGCTGCCGCAGACGGTGCTGAACACGGGCGATGTCGTTGAGATTGTGGGCCGCAAGGTTGATGTGATGCAGGCAGCAAAGCAGATTGGCTACCCCGACCCTGCGACGAACGAGACGGATGTGGTGTTCCTGTCGGCCGGCATATTCATTGGCGCCATAATAGGCACACTCACCCTGCACGTGGGCAACGTCCCCATCAGCCTTAGCAGCAGCGGCGGAGCGCTCATTGCAGGCCTTGTCTTCGGCTGGTGGCGTGCGCACCACCCCACAATGGGCGCCATTCCCGAGGGGGCGCTGTGGGTGTTCAACAACTTGGGACTCAACATCTTCATTGCCGTGGTGGGCATATCGGCAGGGCCGGGCTTTGTCGAGGGCTTCCGCGAGGCGGGGCTGTCGCTCTTTGTTGCGGGAATTATTGCTACATCGTTACCATTGCTTTTCGGGCTGTGGATTGCGGTCAAGTGGTTCAAGTTCCACCCTGCCATTGCACTGGGATGCTGCGCCGGAGCACGCACCACCACGGCTGCCATAGGTGCCATACAGGAGAGCATAGGCAGCGAGACACCGGCGCTGGGCTACACTGTCACCTACGCTGTGGGCAACACTTTGCTGATTCTGTGGGGTGTGTTCATTGTGTTGATGATGTAGGCGAAAGTAGCCTCCCCTCCGCCCTTTTGGGCACCTCCACTCCTTAAGAAGGGGAGGAGCACATTCTTACAATCAACAAAAAAGTGCTCCTCTTGCTTGAGTTCAAGAGGAGCTCCCTGAAAGGGTGAGGAGATAAAGAAGTTGCAAGGATCAATCTCCTCCACCGCAAGCGGTCCCCCTCCTCTTACTAAAGCAAGAGGAGAACTAAAATTTTAAAGTAAAAAACAACGTGACGATTATGCAATATCATATGAATACAAGAAAAACGGTGCTGTAAGAAATTCTCTCTACAAACAGAGGAAGAGTTTCCCGTTTCCGTTTAAACAAGCGCCCACTAAAGGCCCTAAGGACCTTACGAAATAGCGCTTGCATTGAAAGGAACATTAAACAAAAATTATATGAAACAACTTTTAAATGACCACAGTGAGGTCACTGCATTTGAGAAAGAGATGGAGAGAATAAGTCCTTTTGAACTTAAGGACCGTTTGATTGAGTTGGCCGATGAGAGCATACGCCGCATGATGCGCACCATGCTTAACGCGGGGCGCGGTAACCCGAACTGGGTGGCTACACTGCCGCGTGAGGCGTTCTTCACGTTAGGCAGGTTCGGCCTGACAGAGTGCCGCCGCGATTGGGAGTGCGACGAGGGGCTTGCCGGCATTCCGCAGAAGGAGGGCATTGCAGCACGATTCGGGGAGTTCATCAAGGAGCAGAAGAACGATGAGGGAGCGAAGTTCCTTGACAAATGCTTCCGTTACATGATTGAGGAGCACTCCGTTGACGGTGATGCCATGGTGCACGAGTGGACAGAGAGCGTCATCGGCGACCAGTACCCGGTGCCAGACCGCATACTAAAGCACTGCGAGATAGCCGTACGTGACTACCTGGCACAGGAGCTGTGCGACGGCAGGCCTCCGCAGGGCGAGATTGACCTGTTCGCCACGGAGGGCGGCACGGCGGCTATGTGCTACATCTTCGACAGCCTGCAACAGAACCGTCTGCTTGAACGCGGTGACAGCATAGCACTGATGACGCCCGTGTTCACGCCGTACATTGAAATACCCAAGCTCTACCGCTACAACTACAAGGTGACGGAGATTCCTGCCGGTAAGATGAGCGAGGACGGCATGCACCTGTGGCAGTACGACGCCAAGGAGCTCAACAGACTGCGCGACCCTGAATACAAGGCACTCTTCATTGTGAACCCGAGCAACCCGCCGAGCTATGCGATAGCCAATGAGACAATAGAACAGCTTGTGGAGATTGTGGAGAAATGGAACCCTAACCTGATGATTGTGACGGATGACGTGTATGCCACTTACGTGCCGGGATTCCAGTCCCTGATGGCTAAACTGCCGCACAATACAATCTGCGTGTACTCATTCTCGAAATATTTCGGTGCTACAGGCTGGCGCTCCGCAGTGATTGCCATACACCGCGACAACATCTTCGACAGGCTCATCGCACGTCTGCCACGCAAACGCAAGAGCGAGATGCAGCAACGGTACGGCAGCATAAGGAGCGACGTGGAGAAGATGCGTTTCATTGACCGCATGGTGGCCGACAGCCGTCAGGTGGCGCTGAACCACACGGCAGGACTCTCGCTGCCACAGCAGATGCAGATGACGCTGTTTGCGCTCTACTCCATCATAGACAAGCGCGAGGGCGACAGCTTCAGGCTGAAGATGCACGAGATTATACAGGAGCGCCTGAAGGCTCTGTGGACAAGCATGGGTTTCACCCTTCTGCCCGACCCTTTGCGCGCAGGATACTACTCCGAGATTGACCTTCTTGTTTGGGCACAGCGTTTCTATGGCAAGGACTTTGTGGAGTGGCTGCGGCTGAACTACAGTCCGCTTGACGTGGTGTTCCGTCTGGCAACCGAGACTTCCCTTGTGGTGCTGAACGGCGGTGGCTTCGACGGCCCTGAATGGAGCATCCGCGTGTCGCTGGCCAACCTGAAGACTGCCGACTACACCGTCATAGGGCAAAGCGTCCGCGCTATACTGGATTCGTATGCTGTCAGATGGAAGAAGAGCCTGCCGGCAAACGTTTAACGAATTAACGAGGAACGTGGAACGATTAACGTAGAACGAGGAACGTGGAAAGTTTAACGTGAAACGTGGAAAGTGGAAAGTTTAACGTGAAACGTGGAAAGTGGAAAGTTTAACGAAAAAGGGAGGGAGGAGTATTAATCTCCTCCACCGCAAGCGGTCCCCCTCCTCTTACCAAAGCAAGAGGAGCACTAAATTCTTCTTACAACCAACAAAAAGTGCTCCTCTTGGTTGGGTTCAAGAGGAGCTCCCTGAAAGGGTGAGGAGATAAAGATAATTGCAAGCATCATCAAATCTCCTCAGTCACTACGTGACAGCTCCTCTTATTACATTAAGAGGAGCACTAAATTCTTCTTGCAACAACTAAAAAATTACTCCTCTTGGTTGGGTTCAAGAGGAGCTCACTGAAAGGGTGAAGAGATAAAGATAAAAGATTTAATCTTCCGAAATTCCTAAGTTCTGCTTGATTGCATCAAGAACTCCGTTTATATCATTCCAAACCTCACAATTCTCAAAACGGATAACCTTGATACCTTTAGAATTCAGGAATAATGTCCTGTCGTAATCATAGGTGTCTCCTGCTATTGTAAAATGCTCATTACCATCCAGCTCTACGCATAAGCGAGCCTTCGGACAATAAAAATCAATAATATAGTCACCCACAGAATACTGTCTGCGCCACTGGGTGCCACCAAGTCTGCCTGCGCGCAATTGCTCCCATAATGCCGACTCTGCCGGAGTTGGGTTATTGCGCAGTTCTCTCCTTAATGCTTTGAGTGCCGGCTTATTGCAGCTTCCCTTCGTTTGCATAAATTGTCTTTTGCACAAAAATAGCATGTGTCAGCCTTGATGTCAAGTGTATAATGAAGAAAGTTATACAGAATATCTGTTTTTGTTCATTATTATTAATCTCCTCAGTCACTACGTGACAGCTCCTCTTATTACATTAAGAGGAGCACTAAATTCTTCTTACAACCAACAAAAAGTGCTCCTCTTGGTTGGGTTCAAGAGGAGCTCCCTGAAAGGGTGAGGAGATAAAGCAAATTGCAAGCATCATCAATCTCCTCCACCGCAGGCGGTCCCCCTCCTCTTACTAAAGCAAGAGGAGGACTATACTCTTGCAACAACTAAAAAAGTGCTCCTCTTGGTTGAGTTCAAGAGGAGCTCCCTGAAAGGGTGAGGAGATAAAGATAATTGCATTCATCATTAATCTCCTCAGTCACTACGTGACAGCTCCTCTTATTACATTAAGAGGAGCACTAAACTCTTCTTAGAACCAACAAAAAAGTGCTCCTCTTGATTGAGTTCAAGAGGAGCACTTTTATCAATTCGGCTATTTTTTATTTTCTCTTGTTTACCATGGCGTCAATAGCTGCTACAGCAGTAACGTTGAGAATTTCCTGCACGGAGCTCTCGAAGTCGATGAAGTGGATTGGCTTGTTCAAGCCCATCTGGATGGGGCCGATGATCTCCACGTCGGGACTGAGGGCCTGCAGCATCTTGTATGATGATGTGGCTGAGTTGAGGTTGGGGAACACAAGGGTGTTGACCTCTTTGCCCTTGAGTTTTGTGAAGGGGTACTTCTTGTCGCGCACCTCGCTGTTCATGGCTACATTCACCTGTATCTCGCCGTCGATATCCCAGTCGGGGTACTGTTCGTGGAGGTAGGCTATGGCCTTGCGCACGCGCTCGGCACTGCCGCCCTGGTCGCTGCCGAAGTTCGAGTAAGATGTCATTGCAATGACCGGCTCACGGTTGAAGAAACGCACTGACTTCTCGGCCAGACGGGCAATGTCAATGAGTGTGCCGAGCTCTGGAGCACGGTTGATGAGGGTGTCGGCAACAAAATATGTTCCTTTATTTGAATTGAGAATGTGCATTGTAGCAAAGGTGCTGAAGCCCTCCTGCATGCCGATGACCTCCTTGGCAACCTTGATGGTATTTGAATACTTTGTATACAATCCTGTTATGAACGCGTCGGCATCGCCTGTCTCAACCATCATCATACCGAAGTAGTTGCGCTCGAACATCTTGTCGTTGGCCTCCTCAAAGGTGTAGCCCTCGCGCTGACGCTTGCCGGCAAGGATGTTGGCATAGCGCTCGCGACGCTCGCGCTCGTTGGGGTGACGCAGGTTCACCACCTCGATGCCCTCAAGGTTCAGGCCATTCTCGGCTGCGACCTTGGCAATAATCTCGTCGTTACCCAAGAGTACAGGCTGACAAATACCCTCTTCCTTGGCCTGGACTGCTGCCTTCATCATTGAAGGGTGTGCACCCTCGGCAAATACTACGCGCTGTGTCTCGGTGCGCGCCATGTCATATATCTGCTGTGTGAGCTTTGAGCTGCGGCCCATGAACTCGAGCAGGTGCTCCTTGTAGTCTTCCCAGTCGGTGATTGTCTTGCGTGCCACGCCACTGGCAATGGCTGCCTTGGCTACAGCGGTAGAGACCTCAACGAGCAGGCGCGGGTCAACAGGCTTTGGAATGAAATAGTCGCGACCGAACGACAGGTTACCCACCTTGTACACCTTGTTCACAACCTCGGGGACGGGCTGTTTGGCAAGGTCGGCAATGGCGTGCACTGCCGCGAGCTTCATCTCTTCGTTTATGGCTGTTGCTGCCACGTCGAGCGCTCCACGGAAGATATAAGGGAAGCCGATGACATTGTTTATCTGGTTGGGATAGTCGCTGCGACCGGTGCTCATGAGCACGTCGGGGCGGCTCTCCATTGCATCCTCGTATGTAATCTCGGGCTCGGGATTGGCAAGGGCAAAGACAATAGGATCCTTAGCCATTGAACGTACCATGTCCTTTGTAAGGACATTACCCTTTGAGAGGCCCAGGAAGACGTCCGCATCCACTATTGCCTCTTTGAGGGTATGGATATCGGTGCGTGTTGTGGCGAACTCGAGTTTCTCGGGAGTGAGGTTAGTGCGCTCGGTGCTGATGACACCACGACTGTCGAGCATCACAATATTCTCTTTCTTCACTCCCAGGGCTGTGTAGAGCTTGGTACATGAGATTGCCGCGGCACCGGCACCGTTGACAACAACCTTTACATCGGATATGTTCTTGCCGTTTACCTCAAGGGCGTTCAGAAGTCCGGCAGCAGAGATGATAGCCGTTCCATGCTGGTCATCGTGCATCACTGGGATGTCGAGTTCCTCCTTCAGGCGGCGCTCTATCTCAAAACACTCGGGAGCCTTGATATCCTCAAGATTGATACCTCCGAATGTGGGTGCAATGGCCTTAACGGCCTCTATGAACTTCTCAGGGTTCTCCTCGTCGACCTCGATATCGAATACATCAATACCGGCATAAATCTTGAACAGGAGGCCTTTGCCCTCCATGACAGGCTTACCGGCTACGGCGCCGATATTTCCAAGTCCCAGGACTGCCGTTCCGTTTGAAATAACCGCTACAAGATTACCTTTGTCGGTATACTTATAGGCATTCTGCGGGTCGCTCTGTATCTCGAGACAGGGCTCGGCTACACCGGGAGAGTATGCCAATGAAAGGTCGGTCTGTGTGAAATATGGTTTTGTGGGAACAACCTCGATCTTACCGGGGCGCTTCCCTGCGTGATAATTCAACGCATCTTCTTTTGTAATCTTAGCCATTGTTGTGATATTTAGATACTGCAACACCGGGTTGCATGAAAAAGATTCTATTCTGTAATATTCTCGGTGAAACTGTCACCGGCCTCGCCCACTCCAAAGAGGGCAAAGTCATAGCGGACAGGGTCTTCGGGCGAGAGCTCGCGCAGACGTGCTGTGAGTTCCTCGACTGTGCGTCGGTCGTTCTGTTTACGGCTGACGAGCCCGAGGGCACGCGCCGTGCGCGCCACGTGTACGTCAATAGGAATCATGAGCAGTGACGGGTGGACGCTGTCCCAAATGCCGAGGTCGACAATGCCGTCCTTGCGGCAGAGCCAACGCAACATCATGTGCATGCGCTTGCAGGCCGATGCCGGCTTACCTTTTGAAGGGACAGGATTGCTGATGTGGCGGGTAGAGAGACCGCCGTTGACTGCCGCGAACTCGCTACGCAGACGCTCGATGCCGTCCCATGTGGAACAGCCAGTAAAGAGAGGCTCCATGGAACCGTACTTCTGGAATACACTCCTGAGACCTCGGCATATATACTTGAAGTCGGCCGCAAAGAATGTACGGTGGATGTTGAGACGGTCGTCGAGACTCTCCCACTCTCCACTCATCACATACTCATAGGGGCGCGACTGCATTATGTCGCAGAACATCTTGTTCCCCGAGCGCAGAATCATCTTGCGGTTACCCCACGCGATTATGGAAGCCAGCAAAGCGACAATCTCAATATCCTCCTTGCGGCTGAACGAGTGCGGGAAACTGATTGGGTCTTCGGCAATGAACTCGGGACGGTTGTACTGCAACGCCTTCTCGTCGAGCAAAGCCTTTAGCCGTTCCATAAATCAAAGGAATGTTATTGCTTGCTGAAGGTCACTGTATGTATCGTCGCATGCAGGAACAAGAGGCAGGCGAAGGTTATTCTCCAACATACCCAGTATTTCCATAAGGGCCTTGATGCCGCTTGGATTGCCGTCGACAAAGATGAGCTGGAAGAGCTCGTTGAGCCTTACATGGATGTTGCGTGCGTCGCCGACACGGCCTTCCTGCATTGCAGTGACAAGTTTTGTCATCTGCTTGGGGAAAGCGTTGCCGAACACTGATATGACGCCAACTCCACCAGCCTCCATGATATCTACTGTGAGGCCGTCGTCACCCGAGAACACATCGAAATGGGCGGGCTTTGTGGCAATGAGTTCCTTTACCTGTGCAAGATTGCCCGATGCTGCCTTGTAGCCTACTATGTTGGGGCACTCGTTTGCCACACGTACGACTGTAGAGGGAAGGATGTTCACTCCTGTGCGGCCCGGTACATTGTACATGTAGATGGGGAGTTCTGTTGCCTGGGCAATAGCCTTGTAGTGCTGATAGATACCCTCCTGAGTGGGCTTGTTGTAGTAGGGAGCAACTGAAAGGATTGCATCGACACCTGTGAGGTCCTCGTTGCGGAGCTCATCGGCTACGGCGCGGGTGCAGTTGCCACCGATGCCCAACATTATTGGCATGCGGCCATCGACCTGTTTTATGATGCGCTTTCGGATCTCACGCTTTTCTTCAACTGTCAACGTCGGAGTCTCGGCAGTAGTACCCTGGACGCAGAGGAAGGATGTGCCGCAGTCAATGTGCATCTGCACGAGCTTCTCCAATGTAGGATAATCTACTTCACCGGTTTTTGTGAATGGCGTAACAAGTGCAACGCCCATACCTGTAAGTCTTTTTCGCATCATATATTGTATCGTTTTTTTATTTCGGAGTGCAAAATTACATCATTTTTCGCTAAATCAAGGCAAAATCACGATATAATTATTATTAATATTAACAAATTATTGCACTCGGAGTACCAAGCGCTACAAAAATGATACAAAACAGGCAAAAACAACAACCGCGGGGATTACTGCAACATTGCCAGGAATTCATCCTCGCTGACAAGGCGTACGCCGAGTTTTTGGGCTTTCTCGAGCTTACTGGGCCCCATATTGTCACCGGCAAGGATAAAGGATGTCGACTTGCTCACGCTGCCCACATTCTTTCCGCCGTTGCTCTCGATCATCTCCTTGTACTCATCGCGGGAGTGATGCACAAAGACACCGCTTATGACAATGCTCTGCCCTTTGAGGATTTCAGTGCGTGCCTGCAGGGTCTCTTCTTCAAGTTCAAACTTGAGACCGGCTTCCTTGAGACGTGCAACGAGTGTGCGGTTGGCCTCCTTGGCAAAGAAAGCGATGACGCTTGCGGCTATGCGCTCGCCAATTTCCTCAACAGCGGTCAGTTGCTCGAGGCTTGCCGACATGAGAGCATCGATATTCCCGAACGCACGGGCAAGACGCTTGGCCACTGTCGCGCCCACAAAACGTATTCCCAATGCGAACAGCACCCTTTCAAAAGGAACGGCACGCGATGCCTGGGCTGCAGCCACGACATTCTCGGCCGACTTTGCGCCCATACGGGGCAGGAACATGAGGTCCTCGGGAGAAAGGGAGTATATGTCGGCAATATCCTTGATAAGGCCATAGTTGAAGAGCATTTCCACCGTCTCGGGGCCAATGGAGTCGATATTCATGGCATCGCGCGATACAAAATGCTCGATTTTGCCCTTTATCTGCGGCGGACAGGCTGTATCATTGGGACAATAGTGGGCAGCCTCGCCTTCCACGCGTACAAGAGGGGTTCCGCACTCGGGACATTTCTCTATGAAAGAGACCTTTTGCCCAAGCATGAAACGGGCATCCACATCCACACCTGTTATCTTAGGGATAATCTCACCACCCTTCTCGACATATACCATGTCACCTATGTGGAGGTCGAGTTTCCCGATAATATCGGCATTATGCAGCGATGCGCGCTTTACAACGGTACCCGACAGCTGTACCGGGTCGAGGTTGGCGACAGGGGTAACGACACCTGTGCGACCCACCTGATATGTAACCTCGTTGAGGCGGGTCAGGGCACGCTCGGCCTGGAACTTGTATGCTATGGCCCATCGTGGAGACTTCGCTGTGTAACCGAGGTTTTTCTGCTGACGCAGAGAGTTGACTTTCAGAACTATTCCATCGGTTGCGAATGGTAGGTTCTTGCGTTCGGAGTCCATGTGGTCGATAAAGGCTAACACCTCATCAAGGGTTGCACATTTGCGGGTAGTATCGGAGATTTTGAAGCCCCACCCTGCTGCCGCCTGCAAGTTCTCGTAATGTCCTTCGGCCGGCAGTTGATCTCCCAACAAGAAGTAAAGGTAAGCATCAAGCTTGCGCTTAGCCACTACGGATGAGTCCTGAAGTTTGAGAGTTCCTGATGCAGCATTGCGCGGATTGGCAAAGAGAGGCTCACCGTTAAGTGAACGCTCTTCGTTGAGGGCATCGAACACATTCCACGGCATGAGGACCTCACCACGGATTTCAAATTCGCGCGGCCACCCCTCGCCGGAGAGGACAAGCGGCACAGTACGTATGGTCTTGACATTGGCTGTAACATCATCGCCTTTCTCGCCGTCACCGCGTGTAACGGCACGCACGAGCTTGCCATCCTCATAGGTAAGCGAAATGGATGTTCCGTCGAACTTGAGTTCGCAACAAATCTCGAAATCCTCATTGAGACTCTTTTTCACACGGTCATAGAAATCGGCCACCTCACTCTTGGAATATGTGTTGCCCAGCGAGAGCATGGGATACTTGTGCTGTACCTGCCTGAACTCCTTTGTTATGTCGCTGCCAACACGGAGCGTGGGAGAGGTTGCATCGTACATCTCGGGATGCGCCTCTTCAAGCTGCTGCAACTCCTTGAGCAGCATATCGAATTCATAGTCACTTATTGTGGGAGAATTGAGTACGTAGTAACGACGGTTATGTTCATGGAGCTCGCGACGGAGCTCGAGGATACGTTCCTGTGGGGTCATTTGATTCATATTTAATTTCTTTCGCGAAGATACTATTTAAAAACAGAACAACAAACGGGTGAAGATTTTTCTTTTCCTCACCCGTTGGAGATATACTCTGTTCTGGATTCAACCTTTTCTCAATACATTCTCATTATCATGTAAAAAGCAATAGTACTGCAAATGTTATGACCATAATGACTACAGCAATCAACATTCCTAATACGTTGTACTTGATACGCTGTGCTTTTGCCTGTGAATTCAATTGTGCTTGCTGTTTTTCCATAATCGCAATAAAAACCTCATCGCTGACAAATGAGTTTGCTATAGTCTCGCCGAGAAGTGAAATGATAATTTCCTCCACTTCGCATGCAATATTGTCTATATCACTCCAGTTATAACACTTAAAAATTCCAGAACTATTGTCTTCTTGTTTTTCGAAACCGAATTTTCTCGCAACATCAGGTACATGGTTATAACAACCGTCAACACTTATAGTCACAACCACATCATCATTCTTTTCTGCTCCACAGAACAGTGGGCCTGCAATCTGTATAACACTTGACAAATTATACGGAATTCCTTCTATATCCGGTGTCAGCGTTGCTACATCATCATATCCGTTTTTAATTTTCCTGACAACGGAATTAATGTGTTCAAACAAAGTCGTTTTCATATTTTATGCTTTTTGTAGATTATTATCATTTATAGTAACACGGGCACCTCTTTTCGCGAAAATACAATAAAAAAAAAGAACTACAAACGGGTGAAGATTTTTCTTTTCTTCACCCGTTTGTATCATCACTGTTGCGGCCAAGGGATATCTTTCTGTATCTGGGCAGCAACATCAGCACCAGCCGGTTTAGCCTCATCAACAGCAAAAGCCTCCACATTGGCAATCTCAGGCGAATCGTTCTGCACTACAGCCGTACCACTTTGCGGTTCATCCTGCAATGGCTGTGAGGAAGCTGCATTTACTTGGGCAATAAGTTCAGGTGACACCCCCTCCATTGCACCACCTTTTGCGGCTTGCTCCTCATTGCGTTTCAAGGCCTCAAGAATTTTTGTTGCGAAAGGATAGGAACTGTTCTCGAGCATTGTCTTCACATCTATTGCATTGGCACGGAAAAGCTCCATAAGGAAATCATTCGCAATAAGCTGGTAAGCAGGGGTATTGTACCCTTCGGAGATTGTAAGATCGAACTCGCTGTTCTGTACTTTGTCGGGGTTGTACCACTTGGCCTCATCACTGTACTGTGTACCGGCCATCTCAATGTATTGCACCTGGGAGTAGAACTGCTGTATTGTCTTCATTATCTTTGTGTCGCGACGGCGACGGAAGGTGCGGAATCCGTCGAAGAGCCCCTTGAGGTTCAGCGACGAGTTCTGCGTCTGCTGTGCATAGAGCGAAGCTGGAGTACCGGCCTTGGGAGCCTGCCCCTGCATTGCGGAATTGACACCGGAAATCTCATTTATGAGCCTGAGCTGCAGGTTGAGCAACTCAAAATCTCCGGCAACAGCCGCACCGCTGTTATACTGCCGCACCACCCCGTCAATGCTCTGCCCCGGCTTGAGCTTCACAAACAGTACTCCATTATAACGGACATACTCGTCAATCACCTCCTCACGCGACATACTCTCAAAGGCATCGTCATCGACTACAAGGACTCCTTTGGAAGAGGTGCCACGGATGAAATCGATGAGTGTGGCAGTGCGGTTGATGGCACGCTGCTGGTCAATGAACTGCTCAACGAAATTACCGAGCTTGCCCTGTATGAGCGGATAAAGATGAAGCACATAGTTGTGTTCCCCGTGCCAATAAGGGCTACGTCCCTCCTGGAGCACATCACCATAGGGAGTCATATAACGGTAATACCAGTAACGCTCGGTAGCGAAGTTATACTCAATAAGCAGCAGGTCCTCATCGTTACCGCCTTTACTCTTGTGCTCTTTGTAGCGGCGGTTATTCTCGGCATCGAGCATACGGCGGCTCTCTTCGGTAAAAGGAAGATAACCCCATGTTCCACGTTCGGGGTCGCTCCACTGATAGGCATCGCGCGACTCGAGTTTCCAACCGAGGATGACACGACAAAGATTGCTGCGTGAAGGCGAGTAGAACGATAGGTTACGGGCCTCATCGCCCTGCATTGCCCGGCTACCCGACAGCACCGACAGTGACGCATTGCCGTAGATATCCTTAATCGCCTGTTTCTTTTGCGGTGTAGTACCGAAATGCGCCAGGACATCATCGAGCGGGAGGTCAAAAAGCTCACCAATGCAAGTGAGGTCCCACATACGCACATCTTCAAGATTGGTATTGAAGAAGAGACGGGAAGGACTGACGGAATATACCCACACGTCGCGCCGTTCCTTTGAGGGGTTGACGCCATACTCTATCCTCTGCGCTGTCATCCCGCCGTTGAGCAACATACGCATGCTGTCGGAATCCAGCTCTTCCATCTCGTTTATGTCGTGTACATACTCTATTGCCACAGACATCATCTCCCCCACCTTGCTCTCGCTCTGGTCGCGGACGACACATACGGGGCGCATAAGGTTCTGACGCAGCTGACCGTCAATGTTGCTCAGTATGGGAGCAATCATATTGTTCTTGAGAGGTACCTTGCCGTTCTTCTTTATGAGTTCACCCTCGGTAATCTGAGACAGAGTGTCGGGGTCGGTGACAAAGTCGCCCCACTGGTCGCCATAGCTGTACATGAGGCTGCGCCTTAACTTGTGCCGTGCTTCGTCAAGAGCATTCCAGCAGGCAGCACACTCCAGGAGGAAGTCTATGGCCTGATTATGCCCTGTTTCCTTTACTGGCTTACGCCTTGCAGAAGTGGCCTTTACTCTTTTATCTATAAATTTGTTCATTGCATTAATTGGATTTTGGGGTCGGAAGAGCACTCTCTGGCAACCCGTTGTTCATTTCCCTAAAAACTGACGGATGCGCCCATACGCATCCGTCATGTCCTTTGGATGGATAAGATTTTTCAATAAACATTCAATTCATCTAAAAAGGGTTATTCTTCAACCATTCCCTTTTATGATGATAGTTCATCTTCACTTTCTGTTCCGGCGACATATATTCGCTTGATATAATGCCCTTGGTATTCCTGAGGTAACGCGGGGTCGAAGGAAGAAGTATGCCTTTATCAATCAAATTCCGCATATTGTCGATATAAGCATCATGGTCGTAGAACTGTTTCTCACCTTTATGAGAAACTTCAAAATCCCCGAACACCTCGCGGCGGTGTTCCTTGCGTGCGGCTTCCTTCATCATGTACTCACAGTGGCGTTGCATGATTTCTGTAAGTTCGGCCTCACTGACACTGCGGTTGTTTCCCGTATAGAGACGCATCCTTATCAACCTGTTCTTTATATAGTCCTTCACACGGGTAAATATCGAACGTTCCTTTGGGGTGAGTGAGACCTTCTCGGCAAGATGCGCAAGATACTCCTCAACGATGGTATAACGGCTAGAACCTTTATACTTGTAACCATTTGCCTCAATGCCTCTAAGTACTTCCGGAGAAGCCTTGCGCAGCAGGTTTTCAATAAAATCATTAAGTTTATACCCGAACACGTGGGATAGTCCCTTATGACCGACAGCCTCATGAAGGACCGTTCTCTCAAGCTCAGCCATAGATGCCGTATTGGGAAGATTAACATACACTTTCCCGTTTGAGACATCAATCCAACCCATGGCACGTAAACGGTTGTTATAGTCGGTGACCGCGGTGCTGTTATTGATGTCCGGCAAAGGAATCTCACGTGCATCATTGATGAGATTAATATCCACACCGAGTTTTTCGCCTATTTCCTTGGCACGCTCTCCGTAACGGGCAATATCCTCTTTGGTATTTTTCAGGCCGCGCTTATTCCATAGATACTTGCTATTCTCGTCCTGCTCGACTTTTGTCAACTCGGGCGTTTCCTCACGCGAATTATAAGCGTCATAAAGTTTCTGGTACACCCTCTCTACATTTTCATTATATTCAGCAGCCTCTTTAGCTCTGACATCAGCCATAGAATTAGGCTTGAAATCCCAGTCGGCACCAAACTGTTTAAAAGAGTTTCGCAGTTGTACGTCTGTACCCGATTTCAAAGCATCAACCTCATTTCTCAAGAAAAGTTCATACTCGTTAAGAGCCTTGTCAGCTTTATAATAATCATCTTCTCTCATCATCCTGATGTTACGCTGTAATCCACCTCGGTAGAGTCCATGCTTGTCTTCTAATTCACGACGGACATCATATATCTTGCGCAGCATTCCGGTAGCGTCGTATGACGAACGCTCAAGGATTTCGGAGACAATCTCTTCTTCGGCATGTGAAAGAGGTGATGACTTGGCCTTTCTGTATAGAATATCTGACAGCTGTTCGACATCCATCCCGGTTTCTTTCGCATAGATACCGGCCTGACGCAAGAAATTTACTGAGTTCAAGCCATCGGTAAGTTCATTTTCAAAAACCGCGATACGTCCGCGTCTGATGTTTACACGCTGTGCCCGAGCTGCACCGATAGCTCCGGTGTCATCCTTGCAGACCCGAGTACTTATCTTTCGCCCGATAGGATCCTTAGTAATAAAGACTCTTTTGCCTTTTTTCTTCTCGACGATATCAAAATCAAACGGTACCGGTGGAGTGCTTGAGACCTTATTCTCGACAATATAAAGCAATTTTGCCTTTGCCGATGCCGACAGATTTTTGTTTGACATCAAGCGTGCATAGGTATCAACAACACCTTTATAGTCATTCCATCTTGACGAAGGCGTATTCAACAAATTTTCTATACTTTTGAGAAACTTTTCTGCGTCAATATTCACCTCGCGCAACTCTTCCGCCTCAGAAGGTGAAAAGCGGTATTTGTCTTTTATTTTCCCGTATCTATTGAGTTTGTTCCTTGCAATCGGCCTCCATCTGGCAAGACGCATAGCCAATAGCGTTGCACCGGCATCGGCATAATCACCAAGAATATCAATTGGAGCCACCTCAACACCCTCAAGGAGTTTACGGGCCTCAGCACTCGCCGTAAAGACAGCCGATTCGGCACACAGCACTCCGGAAGAAGCAAAGACCTTCTTCATATTCTCATAACGTTGCGCCTTCATACGCAACGGTGTACCGACTACACCAAGTGCTGCTCCTGTAAGGAAACCGTGTCCGAAAGAGCCGAGATTTTTCCCTACTTTCCCCCACTCACCTTCAATAATGTTATCGGCAATACTGTGGGCAAGATCATATCCGCCAAGGGTCAGACCTTGAGCTGTTGAACTCTGCACGATTTTGCTTGCGAGTGTCCTCTTCGCTATTTTACCCACCATTTCATTTGCAATTTCCGGAGTCACCTTATTTGCGAACCCTGCCACCATGAGTTTATTAGAGAGTTTCTTCACAAAATGAGGAGCGAGTTTCTCCGCGGCAGCCGAAGCGTACGGAGCTGCACCAGCACCTAAAAGATAGAATGCAGGAGCATCTATCAGAAGAGAGCCGACACCGGCTGCAAAGTCCTCATAACGGTTCGATTTATAACTGCGCAGACCGGCCCTGGCAAGGTCTGTATGGTCACTATTGAAGTCCGATGCATACTGTGCCATATTTACGGCCTTGCCGAACAAAGAGTTGTCGACAGCAGAGCGCATGATGTATTCTGCACTACTCTTCGGAATTTCCTCTTTTACAGCCTCATTGTAAAGTTTGTCATATACATCGGGAATAACCTTTGGAAGCACCTTCTCGTTGAGGTATTCTTCGGTACTGTAACCCGAATGTCTTGCCAATGGTCTGATCCTATCCACCATCTCGGACGGAAGTGTCTCGTTGATGGTTTTACCGATGTCACTGACAGCATTGTCCTCTCTGAGTGCATTGCGTGTTGCCATTACAGGATCGGCACCTATGACAGAGAGTTCCGACTCCATCTGATTGCGCGCCCTCTCTTTTGACTCGGTGCGGTTCTTCTTGTACTGTTGCTTCATCACATCGTCGAAATCACTGCCGAAGGCATCATCAAGTGCCCTGTCCGACTGCGAATAGAGCATCATGCGACGCTGTGGAGTTGCCTCAGGTGCCATCACATCATAGAAAGTGTCCCTGAAGCGGCTGCTTACCTCTTCATCACTGCGCGGTGTTATATCATAACTGCCGATACGGGACTTCACATCATCTACATCGGCGCGTACAGCACGCTCCACTTCCGGGTCAACACGGTCTCTGCCGAAACTACCCAGACCGTTCAGCCAGGAGTCATACTGCTCAGCAGCATTGTTGGCACTTTTCTTCTTTCTCTTACCCTCGACATCATCGGGGAAAAGCGGCTGCCCTGAGAAGCCACCGCTCTCATAATCGTCAAAATAATTCATACTCATAGATTATAGTTTAATCGGTTGTCATTATTGGATTTATTGCTATTCTTTATTGATCGGCTCATCGGGAGAGGCCTTGAAGAAGCGGTCATGAATCCTACCGGTTTCAACGGCGCATCGCCGGTAATTGCATTTTGCCCGAGCTTATGTCTCAGATTGGTATCGGCAATCGTTGCCTTATAATCCCGGAGTGCGGCATTATACCTTTCACGTGCCTTCTCATAAGCGGCCTGATATGCTGGGACATTGTTTGTTGCAAGTGATATACGCGCGCCCTTGTTATAACCCGCAAGTGAAAGCAGATTCGATGCAAAATCCATCATAGATGCTGCACCCAGCTGTTGCTTAGAGCGTTTGAGGCGTCCAGTCTCTTCATCAAGTCTATCTTTAAGATCCTTTTGGGATATGCCATAATCCATTTTACTCTCCATAGCACATCATCCTTTGCGTTTCTCACGTCCCCACTCGACTCCCAAGATTGCATTCTGCAACAGGTTCAACCCATTGCCGGCAAGCCCGGCCGCGGCCCTTTCCTTGTCGGATGCCATTTTGAGGTCGCCCTCCAGGAGCGCCTGCCTGTTCTGACGGTGAATGGCATCGATACGCATCCTGCGGTCATCTTCATTTGCCGCCAGGTTTGTAAAGACATTCTCCATTGAACGCAGCCCCTGCTCGTTGCGCGCAATGGCAAGTTCAGGCGTAGCACCGTTGATAGCGCTGTAAGCCCTGTTCTGTCGGTTCTGTCTACGCAAGGTGTTCTCGACCCTCTTCACGGCTGCACGCGAAGCCGTATTGTCAAGAAAATTCCCATAATAGTTTCTCTTATACCAGCCATCCTCTTCGGCTTTGGCAATCTTGTGGAGTTTTCTCTGCCTTGATGCAGCATCAGCAGAATCGAACAACCCCTTTACACTCGAATAGAGTCCTAATGCCCCATTCAGTCCTGTCATTAACATTGGTACACTCATAACTTTTTTGCTGCAAAAGAAATATACCGGACAAACGACAAGGTTGCTGTATTGACATTCTAATGCACACCGGAGTGAAATTGTCAATACAGCAACCTTAAAAGCCATAACCGTTATTATCTTTGCGAATAAAGCATATATTATGGTCAAGAAAAAGAATGCAAGCGTAACGATTGATGACGTACACAACGAGACGATAGCACTCTTTCACAGACTGATACAGCGGTTGGAGAAACTGACGTTGAACTGCGAGGACCCGGGGACAATAAACCAGGCCCTCAAGACAACGGCCGATTTCCTTGTGAAACTCAACAAGGAGCGTGACTCCGGGGACAGTGAAGAGATCGGTTCACTGCTGCAACAGACTCTGCGAGGGATCGAGCAGTGTTAGGCATCAAAAAAAGAGAGCACCGGCAATAATGCCGATGCTCTCTTTAAAAAGCTAATCAAATGTTGTCTATTCCTTGTTACCGCCCGCCACAATATCCAGCAGTTCATTGGTGATGGCCTGTTGGCGTCCCTTGTTATACTCAAGGGTAAGTTCCGCAATGAGGTCATCGGCATTGTCCGTCGCTATCTGCATTGCCATCATGCGGGCGGCATGCTCGGCTGCAACGGAATCAAGCAGAGCCGTAAACAGTTTCAGCGCAATGCTTTTGGGAAGAAGTGAATTGACAAGTTCCTCCTTGCCGGGCTCGACAATGAAATCACTATGGATTATCTCAGTTGAAGTATCCTCAACAGCCACAGGCAACAGACAGTCACGTGTGGGTATATGTTTTGACGCCGATGCAAAACGGGTATACAATATCTCCACCTTATCCAACCTACCATTTCTGAACTCATCCATGAGGGAAGAAGCGACAGCAGAGACCTCGTTATATCGTGGTGAAGAGGATTGTGACATCAATGCCTCATCGGGTTCTATCTCCATTTTCCTGGCAGCATCCAGCATCTTGCGACCGACCGTATAAAGCCTGACCTCAATCCCTTGTGCCCGGTATTCGTCAAACACTGTGCGCAATAGCCGGGACATATTCGCATTGAAGGCGCCACAGAGACTTGAATCGGAAGCCACAGCAATCAATGCGACTCGCTCCACCTTGCGGAGCGCAGTGTATTCACCACCTAATGTAACGTCACTGCCGAAGAATGTCTCAAGCATACTGTTCAGTTTGGTCTCATAGGGGCGCATGCTCTCTATTGCCGCCTGTGCACGACGCAACTTCGCCGAAGAGACAAGCTTCATGGCCGAAGTGATCTTCTGCGTACTCTTGACCGACAATATCCTCTGCTTTACCTCCCGAAGATTCATGATTCAACCGATAAAGTCTCGTTTATCTCTTTTGCCACACTCTCTATTATGGCTGTCACCTCGTCATTGATTATGCCATCAGCAAGAGGCTTCAGCACACTGTCATTGTATTTTGTACGCATGACGTCAAGGAACAGCGACTCGAAATCCCCGACCTTGTCAATGGGAACAGATGCAAGCAGATTATGCATGCCGCAGTATAGTACCGCCACCTGTTCACCCACCGGCATTGGCAGGTACTGGGGTTGCACAAGAAGCGCATTGTTGCGACGGCCACGTTGGATAACCATCATTGTCACAGGGTCCATATCACTGCCGAACTTGGCAAAAGCCTCAAGCTCGCGGTACTGCGCCTGGTCAATCTTGAGTGTACCGGCAACCTTTTTCATTGATTTTATCTGTGCCTTACCGCCCACACGCGATACCGAAATTCCGACATTTACAGCAGGACGGAAGCCCTGATTGAAAAGGTCACTCTCAAGGTATATCTGTCCGTCAGTGATGGAGATCACGTTTGTAGGAATATATGCCGACACATCACCGGCCTGAGTCTCTATTATCGGTAGTGCAGTCAATGACCCGCCCCCTTTGACCTTGCCAATAAGGCTCGGCGGCAGGTCATTCATTTTCTCCGCGACCTCCTGTTGGTCAATGATTTTCGCCGCACGTTCAAGCAGACGCGAATGTAGATAGAAGACATCACCCGGATATGCCTCACGGCCCGACGGACGGCGCAGGATAAGCGACACCTCGCGATAGGCGACAGCCTGCTTCGAGAGGTCGTCATACACCACAAGAGCATGACGGCCTGTATCGCGGAAATACTCTCCTATAGCAGCACCTGCCATGGGAGCATAATACTGCAATGCAGCCGTGTCGGCTGCTGTAGCCACAACAACAGTTGTATAGTCCATTGCACCATGCTGGCGCAAAGTACTCACGATGGAAGCCACAGTAGAACCCTTCTGCCCAATAGCCACATAAATACAGAAGACAGGTTTGCCTGCCTCGTATGCCGAACGCTGGTTAATTATGGTATCTATGGCTATTGCCGTCTTGCCCGTCTGACGGTCGCCGATGATGAGCTCTCGTTGTCCTCGTCCGATAGGTATCATCGAGTCTATTGACTTGAGTCCCGTCTGCAAGGGCTCAGCCACAGGCTGGCGGAAGATGACTCCCGGAGCCTTTCGGTCAAGAGGCATCTCGAACCTCTCGCCACCGATATCTCCCATGCCGTCAAGAGGCTCACCCAATGGGGTTATGACACGCCCCACCATTGCATCACCCACATCGATGGATGCGATGCGTCCGGTACGTTTTACCGTCATTCCCTCCTTGATCTTGTCGGTCGGTCCAAGAAGGATTGCTCCCACATTGTCCTCTTCCAGGTTCATGACGATAGCCTTTATCCCGTTGTCGAATTCAAGCAACTCGTCAGCCTCGGCATTGTAAAGACCATATATACGGACAACACCGTCGCTCACCTGCAATACGGTGCCGACCTCTTCATATCTCATGTTGTCCTTGATTCCCCTGAGCTGTTCAAGCAACACTTTTGAGACTTCACTCGGTTTAATATTCATCAGACAAGTTTTCTGTTTGGTTTTACTAATTGTTTTCTTATCTCACGCAACTGTCCCTGCACACTGGCATCAAGACGTAAAGAGTCCACTTCCATTATGAAACCGCCGATCAGCGATTCGTCTACAATGCTTTCAATCTCCACTCCTGCATTATTCTCACCTGCAAGCATACGCCTCACGCCCTCTTCAAGTTCCTCATCAACTGGCACGGCAGCAGTAAGTTTCACGGCACGTATATTCTTTGCCTTGCGGTAGAGCGAGAGATATGCATGTGCTATGAACTGCAGCATATCCTCACGTTCCTCCTTGACAACAAGCTGTGCAAAACGGCGGAACACTGCCGACGGAGCTACGGCCGAACAGATAAGCCCGACACGTTCCTCTGAGCCGAGTGTGGGATTACAAAGCACAGGCATAAAATCCTTGACGCTGCCAAGCGTGGCGATGAGCTGACGCATATTCTCATATACGGCATCCTCGGCGCCCTGCTCCCGGGCATACTCGAGAAGAGCGGCTGCATAACGTGTAGATATTACTCCAGTATTCATTTTTCTTTATCTTGAGCTTCTACAACCTCATCAACAAGTATCCTTGTATACTCCTGCTGTTGTGCGTCGGTCGAGAGTTCTTTGCGTATCACCTTCTCGGCTATAGAGATGGAGAGTTCTGCCACCTGTGCACGTATCTCGCGCACAGCATTCTCCTTTTCGTGCTGTATGAGAGTGCGCACCTCGGCAAGCATCTTTTCACCTTCGTCACCGGCCTTTACACACGCCTCATTTATAATCTGTTCACGAATCTGAGCCGCCTCGCGGAGTATACGTGTCTGTTCGTCGTATGCAGCCTTGAGAATAGCCTCGCTCTCCTGCTTTATATTTGCAAGCTTTTCATTAGCCTCCTTTGCACTGCGCAGGGAGTCATCGATGAACCTCTTGCGTTCATCAATCATACCGGTGATAACAGGAAAACCGTATTTGTACAGGATGAAGAAGACTATTCCGAACGCCAATAGCATCCAGAAGAGCAGACCTGCATCGGGCAATAACAACGACATCCTTTACAGTTTTATATTACACAAAGAGTACAAGGAAGCAGACAACGATGGCAAACATTGCCACACCCTCAATGAGGGCACCTGCAAGAATCATACTTGAACGTATTGAGCCGGCAGCCTCGGGCTGACGTGCGATAGACTCTACCGCAGTGCTACCGATACGGCTGATTCCCAACGATGCACCAATGACTGCAATACTTGCAGAGATAGCTGCAACAGCCTTCGCGATACTTGCACCGGCAGCAGCTTGTAATAAAACGGTCAAAAACATAAATACAATATTTAAAGTTATAAAACAAATCATTTATTCTCATCCGTGGTGCTCGGGCCTTGAGAGACC
This sequence comes from uncultured Bacteroidales bacterium, assembly GCA_937906165.1. Classification (GTDB taxonomy): domain Bacteria; phylum Bacteroidota; class Bacteroidia; order Bacteroidales; family Bacteroidaceae; genus HGM04593. Next base: position 23,198 of record CALCYA010000069.1, read on the forward strand.
GATGAACACCGACGACAGTATAGTAAACACAAAAGCCTGTATGAATGCCACAAGCAGTTCCAGGAAATTCATGAACACCGTGAAGAACACCGACACCACAGTCATTCCGCTGCCGATGTATGTATTCACCGACATTGTTATGAAAATAATGCATACGAATGCCAGCAACGCGGTATGTCCTGCCAGGATATTGGCAAAGAGACGTATGGTAAGCGCAAACGGTTTCACGAACACGCCGAACAGTTCTATGAGCGGCATAAGAGGTACAGGGACCTTGAGCCACGTAGGCACATCAGGCCAGAATATCTCCTTATAATACTCCTTGTTTCCCATGAAGTTCACCACAAGGAAAGTACACAATGCCAAGGCCAATGTCACCGCAATGTTTCCCGTCACGTTAGCACCACCGGGGAACACCGGCAACAGTCCCATGAGGTTGCTGAGGAATATGAAGAAGAACACTGTCAGCAGATAAGGCGTATACCTGCGGTATCCCTCGCCCACATTAGGTTTTATCACATCATCGATGAGCATTGTTATGAGCATCTCCATTATACCCACAAAACCGCCCGGTGCCTCCTTGCACACATCGTGTCTTTTGTACCAACGGGCTGTATACAGCACCAGCAGTACAAGCAGGATAGAGTTGATGAAGACGGCAAGGACATTCTTAGTTATGGAAATATCAATGAACGGCCGCTGCTCATTGCCCATTTCATCGACCTCCACGATCTTGCCTTCATTATCCTCTGAGACAGAAATCCTGAAGCCGTTATACACCTCCTGTTCGTGGAACACTCCCGAAGAGAACAGGTTCCAGCCGCTTTTCTCGGAATACATAATGACAGGAAGACTTATTGTCACATGCTTGTCGCCTATCGTTGTCAAGTGCCACTCGTAAGAATCCTTGATGTGGCCGAAGATAACCCCTTTTACATCGACCTTGCCGTCACTGCTGCCATGCGACGCAGCATCGCACCGCATTAACGGAGCGAGCAGCAAGGTCATGAACAGCAATATGCAACGTAAGGTTTTCATTATAGGGTATCAATTGTAATGTTTCTTCAAATAAAGCATCGTGGCAGTCTCGGCAATCAGTAGCAAGGTCGAATAGACAAGGAAGTTTATAATGACCCCGACAGCCTGTTCACGGAACGCGAAGCCGAGCACAACAAGCATCATCAGCGACAGGAACAGCTTGACACCTTTGAATGCCATGAAATATTTTGCCATATCAGCACCTCCCGAAGGGAACTTCACAGCAAGTATAAATGCGGAATATAGCAGCCAGTAAATAACAGGTATAATGTAACGGGCCGCCGAAGTGTATTCAGGGAAGAACAGCCCTACAATGAATTCACCCAGAAGAAAGAGAGCTATCATAAAAACCGTGAAATACAAAAATGTCTTTGTCCTGTTCATCGCATTTGTCGTTATAAGGTTTCCACACACGCTATCACGTGATTCTCTTTCACTTCGGCAAAGCCACCCGAAACAGCCACGCTACCATCACCGGCTTCACTTTCCCATGCGATTGCACCGGCAACGAGTGTCGTAATGATGGGGGCATGGTTGTGGAGCACGACAAAAGGAGCCTTGCCGCCGGGCAGACGCACGGCTGTCACCTCACCCTTGAAAAGAGTCTTCTCGGGAGAGAGAATCTCAAGCATCACCACTCCATTCTCCATAGCTCATCATTTTACCTGTTCAAGCATCTTCTTGCCCTTCTCTATTGCCTCTTCAATAGTTCCCACATTCAGGAAAGCCTGCTCCGGCAAGTAATCCACCTCACCGTCAAGAATCATATTGAAGCCCTTTATGGTATCCTCAATGGGAACCATCACACCTTTGAGCCCGGTAAACTGTTCGGCAACGGTGAAAGGCTGCGAGAGAAAACGCTGCACCCTGCGTGCTCGGTTAACCGTAGTGCGGTCCTCATCGGATAGCTCCTCCATGCCAAGGATTGATATTATATCCTGGAGTTCCTTGTTTCGTTGCAGAATCTGCTTCACGCGCTGAGCTGTGTCATAATGTTTCTTGCCCACTATATTCGCATCAAGTATACGTGATGTAGAATCGAGCGGGTCCACTGCGGGATATATTCCCAGCTCGGCAATCTTGCGGCTGAGCACCGTAGTGGCATCAAGGTGTGTAAATGTAGTCGCAGGAGCCGGGTCGGTAAGGTCATCGGCAGGTACATATACCGCCTGCACCGATGTAATCGAACCGTGGACAGTGGATGCGATACGCTCCTGCATTGCACCCATCTCGCTTGCCAATGTAGGCTGATAGCCCACAGAGCCCGGCATGCGCCCCAACAGTGCCGACACCTCGGAACCCGCCTGTGTAAAGCGGAAGATATTGTCAATGAAGAAAAGGATGTCGTTTCTCTTTCCCTCTTTCATTCCAGCGTCCCGGAAAGCCTCTGCGATAGTAAGGCCCGACAGCGCCACCGATGCACGCGCACCCGGAGGTTCGTTCATCTGACCATACACTAAAGTAGCCTGGGAGTTCGCCACCTCATTATAATCGATTTTGGAGATATCCCATTTACCCTCTTCCATGCCTTTCTTGAACTCCTCGCCGTAACGGATTACATTCGACTCAATCATTTCGCGCAACAGGTCATTTCCCTCACGGGTACGTTCACCCACACCGGCGAATACAGAGTAGCCGTCATGTCCTTTGGCAATGTTGTTTATGAGCTCCATGATGAGCACGGTCTTTCCCACTCCGGCGCCACCGAAGAGTCCGATTTTTCCACCCTTGCAATAGGGTTCAAGCAGGTCAATGACCTTTATACCGGTATACAGCACCTCCTGCACTGTTGACAGCTCCTCGAATTTGGGAGCCTCACGATGTATCGGATAAGCACCCTCACGCTCAAGTTCTCCCAAGCCGTCAATGGCTTCTCCGACCACATTCATCATGCGGCCCTTTATCTGTGAGCCAACAGGCATTGTTATGGGTTGCCCTGTTGCAACCACCGCCATTCCGCGGGAGAGGCCCGCAGTACGGTCCATGGCAACAGTGCGCACTGTATAATCCCCGATATGCTGTTGCACCTCAAGGATAAGTTCCTTGCCTTCAGGCATTGCAACAGTCAGAGCCTCGTGTATTGCAGGCAACACCACCAGACCATCATCATCCGCTTTTTCGAAAGCGACATCAATGACAGCACCGATAACCTGAACTATTCTGCCAATATTCTGTGACATAGATTCGTTATTTATCAATTAACAATCTCTTTGAAGCAACACCGGATCCTATAAACACGTTTGCTCCAGAGAGCGCATCCGAGCCAAACTTAGCGTATCAGAATTGTTAAGTCCAATGACACGAAATTCTTCCACGCAGAAGATATTGCTCATTTCGGCAATTACGCAAATGCAAAGATAATATTGTTTATGACATTTCCAACTATCCCGGCGATTATTGTGTGTTAATATAAGCTGTTAATGTTATTTAATCAAGGAATACATGGCTCACCGGCAAAGCCTGGGGCTAAGCAAAAAGTTGAGTGATTTAGGAAAAGAGAGTAACAGAGCGAAAATA
>CALCYA010000070.1 GCA_937906165.1 uncultured Bacteroidales bacterium
GATTTTTCCGTGTGCCGGGCTTTTTGGTCCTTTTGGGCGCCAAAAGGACATGATAGAGCGACAGCAGGAAAAATATATGACAACAGATTAAGGGTAAGTTGTATAAAAGAATATAATAGATTGTTTAATGTTTTGTCTGTGTTAAAAAGATATTCCCCCTAGAATTTGCAGGTGAGCCAGAGCCTAACAATCATTGGCACCTTAACAACAACGCCAGGGCACGATGACCCTGGCCTTTATTTATTTCCTTTAAAACAAGCCTGTTGTTACAGCACCAATTCCTCGAAAGGCAAGCCCCAGGCTTCGGCAACTTCCTTGTAAACAACCTTGCCTTCGACGACGTTGAGGCCCCTGCGGAGTTCCTCATTGTCGGCACATGCCTTGCGCCAGCCTTTATTGGCAAGCTGCAATGCATAGGGCAATGTGGCATTGGTGAGTGCAAGAGTTGAGGTATAAGGCACTGCACCCGGGATATTCGCAACGCAATAATGCAGGATGCCGTCGACATAATACGTGGGCTCCTGATGGGTTGTAGGATGTGAGGTCTCGAAGCAGCCACCCTGGTCAATGGCGACATCCACAAGCACCGTTCCCGGTTCCATGAGTGCCAACATATCGCGTGTAACAAGTTTAGGGGCCTTTGCACCGGGAATAAGTACAGAGCCCACTACAAGGTCGGCGCTCTTGAGTTCCTCACGGATATTGTACTCGGAAGACATGAGTGTCTTCACATTCTTGGGCATCACATCGGCAAGATAGGCAAGGCGAGGCAATGACACATCGCATATCGTCACATCCGCCCCCATGCCTGCGGCTGTTCGTGCTGCGGCTGTTCCCACAACTCCACCTCCTATGACAAGCACCTTGGCAGGCTTTACACCGGGCACGCCACCCATGAGCTTGCCCTTGCCGCCACGCGGGCGCTCAAGGAAGTAACAGCCCTCCTGTGTTGCCATGCGGCCGGCGACCTCGGACATGGGGATAAGCAGCGGCAACGAACGGTCCTTGCGCTCTACCGTCTCATAGGCACAGCACACGGCACCACTCTCAATCATAGCCTTGGTAAGCGGTTCGCTCGAAGCAAAATGGAAGTAGGTGAACACCAACTGCCCTTTGCGCACGAGTTTGTACTCGCACTCGATGGGCTCTTTAACCTTTACAATCATATCGGCGGAGGCATACACCTCCTCTATTGTGGGGAGTATCTTTGCTCCTGCGGCGGTATATGCATCGTCGCTGAATCCGCTGTTCACACCTGCAGTAGCCTGCACATATACAACGTGACCGTTCTTGGTCATCTCCTGAACACCTGAAGGCGTCATTCCGACGCGGTTCTCATTGTTCTTGATCTCTTTGGGAACACCGATAATCATAGTTGTAAAGTTTAAATGTTATTGTAATTGTTTTTTACCTTACTGCCATTCGTGGTCAGTCAAGAGATTCTTCACTACGTTCAGAATGACAATACAGGTAGTTAAAACGGACAATCTCTTTACAGAGAGTGAAAGTAGAGAATAAATGCAAGAAATAAAAGAATTGTTCCTTAAAAAAATTAAAAAAGATAGCTAAAGGAGTTATGATTAATAATGTAAATACGTAGTCAACATAAAAACAGTGGCTGACACACTCTCTCTATTATCATAGTCTATACCTTAACATATTCGCACTGAAAAAACAGTTGTATCGGGCGACTGTTTTTTCAGTGCGAATATAGAAATATATTTCACTATGCAAAAAGAAGCGCTGACTAATTTTATAGGAATCACACAGGAATCCGCTTTTTAGTCACTTCTCACTTTTATCTTTTCTTATAGAACATCTTTACAGGCTCATAACATACATTGTCATATTTCTCGAGCACTGTACCCTTATCGGTGTCGAACACCCACACGCTGCCGTTCAGGCCTTCCTGGTCGGGCTCATAGAATGCAACGTATGTCTTCAGGTGGTCGGCACTTATTTCAAATGCCGTTATTATTGCACTGTCGCTACCCACTGTAAGGAGCGTGGGGGCGGTTGCCAGACCAGCGAGGTTGGTGTTGTAGTTCCAACGGCGCACCTTGTTGCCGTCGGCAAACAGCAACGAATAGAATGTCTTGTTAGCCACACAGGGTGTTGTAACCTTGAACGGGCTGTTTGCAAGAGCACCCTGAGTAGTGTTCGCGGTGGTGAAGGTAGGCTTCATTTCAACATAGTCATAGCCCCAAAAGTCGGTATACATAACTTCACTGCGCGTAATCGGGGTATTCGCGAGATTGGAGATTACAAGGAACTCCTGACGGTCACCGGCAGTTGTCTTCTGGGCCTGTGTCATCTCGATCTTTGCCATTGCCACGAGGTCGCGGTTGTTGAAGTAGTTCTTGTTCTTGAAGAGCGAGTCGCTTGCCATAAGATGATACTCGGTACTGCAATAATAGGGGCCATAGCCGTTGTATATCTGAGCAAGAGCCTTGTTCTCCTGGTCCCACAGAAGTATATCGTAGCCGCTACCGCTGTTCACGATACACTTCTGCGCATAGGTGGACTGCAGCTTGCGTGGCTTTGCCACTGCCGACTCTGTTGTCGAGAACTCATATACCTTGCCGTTCTCGCAGATGATGGGATACGATGTACCGGAATAACCGGTAGCAGGAATACCAAGGATTGTGGGCTTGAAGTCATCGTACTCGGGCACAGTGAACATATTCTCCACAACAAGTGTCTTCTCGTTGAGGTAATAGATTGTAGGCAGGTCGCCACGCTCACCCCCACCCTGACAGGCAACAATAAGGTTTCCGCTGCACTGTACCACATCGGCAGCACCGGCAGCAAAGAGCATATCGGGATTGTTCACCGCAAAGCAGTCACCGGTGGTGAAGGATGCCTCCTCGCCCTCAACAGGCTTCTGCATGAAAGAGAGCATTGAGTTGCCCTGCGCATCCCTGCTGAGCAGTGTTATACCTTCCTCGTAAGGGGAGTTCACGAACACCACGAATGGGAAGAAGCTCTTGCCGTCCTCGTTCTCTACAATAAGACGGCAGTTGTACTTGCCCAAAGCTGTACCCACAAAGTTGAAGGCCTCATCGTTGGAGTAAGGCGCAAGGTTTATCTCCCAGGTATATGTGAGCGGTTTCTCCTTGTTGCTCTGCGTAACCACGGGGGTGATGACAAGAGTCTCGTTCTTGTCGATATTGTATATGCTGTCGATACCCGACTCTATCGTTATGTGCGAGAGCGGACGTGTAGCATCGGTGGTGTCATCGCTGAAGCAGGCCACCATCAATGGAAGCACTGCCAGCATTAAGCACAATTTTAATATTCTCATATTCTTTCCTTTATTCATTAAACAAAACCTATCACGACACCACGGCGTACGGGTCGGGGAAATCAAACGGGAAGTCGGGGAACTCGGCCAGTATACCCTCCCTGTTGGCTGGGTCATTGAAGAAGTCATACATCTTTGAGTAGATATACTTTACAAAGATTGTACGGTACTGGTAAGGGTCGCCGTAAGGTATGTGCTCAAGGTTCTCGCCATAGACATCGACCATTTTCCTGTATGTCTCGGGCAGAATCTCCTCCACGGCGTGATAGTACTCGACCATCTTTATGAACTTGAGCGGATGCCATTCACCGAGGTACCTCTCCTGCCATACCTTCTCGCCGTGCGCATTGTACCACTCGGGCTGGTCCACGGAGTTGTCGAAACGGAACACGCGCACCTGACTGAGTGAGTCGAGCGTGGGGGTGAAGAACTCATTCTCGGCAAGCTGCAGACAAAGTTTATAACGGGTGTAGCCTGTAGCATAGCTGCCCTCGAGTTTGTCGCGGTATACTGTCACCGGTATCACTCCCTGGATAGAATCGGGCATGATGCAGGCGTCACCTATCGTAAAATGCACCCCTTCGACAGCCGTTGTCGAATCGGGCAGGATGACATAGGCTATGGGACGTTTCTCCTTACTAAGACCACCCATCACCTTTACAGGGATATTGTAGGTATACTCCCTGATTTCGACAGGAGTAACACCGAACGAATAGTTGAGCGTATCCTTTGTGAAGTAGACACCCGAATGAGAGAGGTCGAATCTCATATAATCCTCGTCGTCGCAGGCTGTAAAGAACATAATCGACGGGAGTACCAGTGCCATAAAGGCATATCTTGTAATATCTTTAATTCTCATAATTTCATCAGTTTCGGTTCTCGAATTCAACATCAGGAACGGGGATTGAGTAGATGCCGTCAACAGGCCTGTATGTCTTGCCACCGTCGTGCGAGAGAATCGGCAGGTTCTGACGCTTCATATTGAAGTAGGTCTGTCCCTCGCCTATCATCTCTTTGTAACGCTCGTCGTTGATAACTTCGATGGTCAATTCCTTCTCATCCTCGAGCGGGTCGAGGCCACGATGCACACGCACGTCGTTGAAGAGAGCAAGAGCTTTCTCGTAGTCACTATCGAGCAGAGCCTCAGCGGCAATGTAGTACATCTCAGGGATACGTATCATGTTTATACCGAGGATAAGGTCGGCAGGACGGTTCGACACCATATTGTTCAGCTCATATATGTCGGTGAGCTTGCACAGACGGTATTTCACATCGTCACCCACACCCGACTCGGAGAAATAGGCCATTGTGCGGAAATCAAGGCCTGCGGCATCCTTCTCATACAGCTGCATGAAATCACTGCGCAAATCAAGCGAATAGTATGATGTCACCTGCTGCAGTTTGCCGCTCACGTTGGTGTAGAAACCCGGGAAATATATACCGAAGATAGTCTCCTTACGTGAGAGTACACCGGCAAGGTCGTTCACGACCTCGGTCTTCTCCTTGAGGGTATACTTTCCGTCATCGATAACCTTGAGTGCATACTCGGCAGCCTTCACGTTGTCACCCATAGTGAGATATACACGTGCCAGGGTAGCCTGCACCGCGCGGAGGTTGAAGTGTATCTGACGGTCGAGCATAAAGTTACCTGCGCCCTCATGCTCATCCTCGTCGGCAAGAAGAGCCTCGGCCTCAAGCAGGTCGGCAAGGATGTGCCCGTAGTTCTTTTCAAGAGACTCGAATTCAGGAGTCTTCAGCGAGAACTCTGTTGCATAGGGGATGCCGTCGGCAGCAGGGTCCACTGTATACTGAGCAGCAAACAGACGCACAAGGTCAAAGTGCATGAAGGCACGCATTCCGAGTGCCTCACCGCGGTAAACGGTATAAGGATACTCTGCAGCATTGGCCACGAGCGGAGCATCAAGAATGCTGTTCACATTGGAGATATTCTTGTACATCGCAGTCCATACGGCCTCGAAGATACCCTTTACCGAAGAGTGGCTCCACTGATAACCGCTCATGGCAGTGACACCGGTGCTGCCATAGCACCATAATGTCTGTGAGAGGATTTCCAATGTGGAGAAGTGCAGCTCCTGTCCGTAGAGTGTCTGCTGGCGCATCTGTGAATAGACGCCGTACATCGCATCCTCGATACCCTCGGCGGTAGAGAGCAGCGGGTCGCGCTTTACCTGTCCTTCTGGGGTTATGTCAAGGAAGTCGTCGCAAGATGTTGTCGTGAGCACCAAGGCACACATCAGCAATATTATATATTTCATCTTCTTCATAGTCATCAAGTCATTAGAGTGTAACATTTAGGTAGAACTCAAAGCCCTGGCTGTAGAGGTAGTCTGTTCCGCGCTCAATCTTCACAGTAGAGAGACGCAGGATATCGGTGAAGTTGACTCCCAGACGCAGGTTGCGCAGATGCATACGCTTGCAGAGCTTGTCGCTGAACTCATAGCTGAAGTTGAGCGAACCGAGCGAGAGGGTATTCTCCTCCTCGGCAAAGCGGTCGGTCTGCTCGGGACGCGAAGTATCGGCAATATCCTTGTAGATAGCATGGTCACCGGGCTGTTTCCAACGGTCGTTGAATACACGCTGGTCGGCATTGTAGTGCGGGTCGGCACCCTCGACCTTTGTCACACGGGTAGTATTGTACACCCATGCGCCCAGACGGAAATTGAAGAGCGCATAGAGGCTGAAGCCCTTCCAGTAGAGGTTGGTACTGAATGTTCCGGCAAACTCAGGCTCTGTATCACCGATGAGTACCTTGTCGGCCGGGTCATACACGAATGTACGCTCACCGTTGCGCTTTATGTATATCTCCTTACCTGTGGCAGGGTCGATACCGCCCGAACGCACCAGTTTGAGCGCTGTCACGCTCTCACCCTCGGCATACTGCGGCAGCGGAGTGAGATAGAGGTCGGCATTCTCCTGGTTCTCCTTGTTTATCTCCTCAAGAGCCTTGTCCACCTTTGTAATCTTGTTACGGTTCATATAACCGCTTGTAGCCAGACGCCAGTAGAAATCGTTGGTACGGAAAACATAACCGTCGAGCTGATACTCGATACCCTTGTTCTGCAACTCGCCCAGGTTGGACTTTGCAGTTGTGACACCCGTTGAAGGAGCCTTGGCCTTGTCGAGGAGCAGGTCGGTTGTGTTGCGTATATAAGCATCGACAACAAGGTTGAGGCGACGGTCGAACATACTCAGGTCGATACCCACATTGTAGTTCATGGTACGCTCCCAAGTGAGGTCCACATTACCTATGGTAACAGGTATAGCACCAATGCCGTTCTTATACTCATAATCGTTCAGATACTGGTACATTGTCATTGCCTGGAACGGGCTGAAACTTACCTTACCTGTGTAACCCATGCTACCGCGCAACTTGAAGATATCGAAGTTCTTCTTCACACGCTTCATGAAAGGCTCGTTCATTATGTTCCAACCGAGACCGCCCGACCAGAAATGTCCGAAACGGTTGTTCTCGCCGAACTGCGAAGAACCGGTCATACGCCAGGTAGCATCCATGAAGTAACGGTTACGCCATGAGAGGTTGCCTGTAGTGAAGAGACCGACATCGGCAGTCTCGGCCTGTGTACCGTAAGGCTTGCTGTCTGTGGGATAACCCGCAGCATTGCCGATATACGAGAGGTGGTCGTTGTAGAAACCTATTGCCTGGGTAGTCTCGCTACTGCTCTGCGCGTGGTTGATTTCCCAACCGGCAGAGAGGCTCACAAGCGACTCGTCCTTGAAGAACTTGTTGAATGTACCCACGATGTTGGCATTGTAGCTTGTGCCCTTTGTCGTACCCTTTGTATACTGGCCCTTCTTGCTGAGGTCGGTGACATACTTGTAGTTGAGTGACTTCGGTGAGGTAAAGATGTCGCTGCTTCCCATCTCGCTCGAGATATTGAAGTGACCGGTCAGCAGGAACATCTTGCTTATATCCCATCGGAAGTCGGTACTGTTGGTGAGAGTGCGCTCGCCGCTCTTTGAGAAACTGCCCAAAGAGGCCTCGTACAATGGGTTGTCGGCATCCCATGAGAGGTTTGTGTTGGGAGTACCGTCCTCATTGTACATCCTGTCATAAGGATTCATGCGCACATACTGCGAGAACGAGCCGTAAGGCGAGTTCTTCACAGCAATCTCCTGATAGGTAGTACGGTTAGAGATTGTAACGGAACCCACGAAATAGTCGAGTTTGAAACCGATGCTGTGGCGCTTGCGGTAGTCATCCTTCATAACACCCTTTGTATCACCGTAACGGCCTGTAAGCTCATAGCGCAGGTTGGATGCACCGCCATATACACGCAGGGAGTGGTCCTGCGAGAAGGCTGTGCGTGCAGGCTGCGAGAGCCAGTCACTGTTCTGCCCTGCCGCAATCAGCTTGTAACGCTGGTTGTATAGCTCGTCATACTCATACTGCAACGGAAGACCTGTCACAGAGTTTATCGCTCCCTTGGCATCGTAAAGACCTGCCAGACGCTCATACTCGAGTTTCTCACGGGCATTCAGCACATCATAGTCGCCCAACATGGGGAACTGCACATTGCCCGTAAAGTTATACTGCACGCGCAGAGTGCTCTCAAGGATTGGTTTACGGGTAATCACAATGACACCGTTTGCAGCCTTTGAGCCGTAGAGTGCCGTTGCCGAAGCATCCTTGAGCACGGTTATCTTCTCAATCTCGTTTATGTCAAGGTCATAAAGGTCCTGCATTGTAATCTCTGTACCATCGAGAATTATTGTAGGCTGGTTCACCTGCTGACCGCTGTTCGAGAACGAACTCATACCACGCAACACAAGTTCCGGAGTGTGGTTTGGGTTAGAGCCCTGGCTGGTGTTCTGCACCATTGCCATACCCGGAGTAAGAGCGGAAATAGCAGTAATGAGGTTTGTTCCAGAGACCTGTTTCAGTTCAAGACCTGACATTTCGGTAACAGAACCGGTAAAAGTCTCCTTGTTCTTTGAGACAAAGCCGGTTACCACAACATCACTGAGTGCGCTTGCATCCTCGGCAAGTTCAACACGCAGATTCTCCATAGCCTTGCCGTTTGACGGCATCTTGACAGTCTTGTATCCTAAAAAAGATATCTGCAACTCAAAGACACTCACTGGAGAGACAATCCTGAACCAGCCATCGGCACCGGTAGAGGTTCCGGTAACGAGTTTTCCGTCAGCCCATACTGCCACATTGGCACCTATAACAGGTTCACCTGTTGCCTTGTCGATGACAGCACCCGAGACTACAGTCTTTCCATCAGGAGCTATGCTGACAGGATTCTCTGCAGCAACGGCATTGTATGCCGGCACTGCTGCAAGCAACAGCAGCATAAGCAAACTGCCAAAAAAAGTTTTTTCCAATCCGTTGTTTTTCATAAATATAATCCAATAATTCATACTCTTTTCCATTTTCACAAACAGCTTGCGAAAATGAGACACAAAAACATCCACAAACGAGCGAGATACATGAAACTTGTTTCAATATTCCACAGCGAGTGCAGTCTATTTTCGCGATTCCGCGCAAAATTACAAAAAAGAAGTGTCCCCACAATACTGCAGGAACACTTTATTATATGTTAATATTAATATTAATATATAATATTACTTGACAAGTACTTTCTTACCATTGATAATGTAAAGGCCGGGAGCGGTAATCTGCTCAAACTTGCGGCCTGAAAGGTCGTAAATACCCTTGACAGCATTGTCCTCGATATCCACATTCTCTATAGAAGAAGAGTTACCTGCAGCCTTAAGAACAACATCCTTATACAAGGCACCGGCAACCTCACTGTTGTCATTGTAGTTCAATACCTTAATAAAGAAATTTGCAATAGAGATTGTACCGTCATCATTAAGTGTCATCTTTACCGGTGAAGTTGTAGCATTCATGTCATATATCTTGTAATACAATTCACCCGGAACAATTGCACCACACAGTCCACCGACAACCATTTCTGCACTATTGTTATCCTCGGCTATATTCAATTTAATCACACTCTGACCAAGTTGCTTGCCCATGAAAGAACTGATATAATAATAGCTGTCCAAGCCATACTGCGAACCATCGAAGTAAGTGATATTCACATCGAACTCTGCAGGGAATTCAACACCCTGATAGTAAACATCAACTGCACCGGCATTGAACTTATAGTCACCGGCCCAATCAAATGCAGGCTCCTCGGCGCCCTCTTTTGCTGCAGTCATATTCTGGTAGAACACAATAGGTGTCTGGGCACCTGTACCGAAATCAAGTGTCTGGATGAAAAGGTCCTCAATCTTCACTGAGCCGTCCTCATTGGGAGTGATAGTGAAGTTTGTTGCTGTGCCTGACGAGTTTGTCAACTGCAAGTATGTACCATCACCATTCGATTTGAGGAATGCACAACCATAATAGCCATCGAGCGCAACAGTAGCCGTTCCGTCTGCATTAGGAGTAAGCTTCAGGCCTCCCTGGTTCACGCCATACAGGTCATAGCCAAAAAGCTGGTCAACATAGTACATACCGATAGCCTCGTAATATGTAATATGCATCGGGAATTCCGCTGGCCATGAAGAGATATCCTCGGCACCGGCCTTAATGATATCTGTAGCAGGGTTACCTACCTTTACATTCCATGTACCGTCCCAGGTAAATGCCTGCGAACCGCCATCTGCACTCTTTAGAGTACCTGCGATATACCACTGGTGATACTCACCGTTGACATACAGAGAATCGGCAGTCTCATCCTTGGTCTTACCCATCTTGTCGCTTGCGAATGAGAAACCGCTGTAGAGAGTAAATGCAGTCTCGGACTGGCTCTTGAACTCGATTGTTCCTTTCTTTGCTGAACCGTACATAGGAGCAAAACGGATACCTTTAGCCTCATCAAGGTAAGTACTATCATAAGCAAGCGCCAAGGTATTGCCGTCGAATGTAGCAGGCAGCTCAATATTGTTGTAACCTTCGATGGCAATTGTCGCAGTATATGCAAGGTTATCGTCACCGCTCTTTGAAAGTGCTATTGAGAAATCAGTTGGAATTACAGAACCCTCCATTGTGTCGTATGCACCGCTACCTGCTACAAAATTCCAGTCGCCGCTGATATCAGCAACCTCAATTGTCTCAGCCTCAACAAGAGTCATCTTCACATTTGTGTACTTTGCAATGACCGTAGCCTTGGCCGACTGGAAATCCGAAATGGCAACCACTGTAAAGTCGGGAACAGCAATCTCCTTTGTCTCGGGGTTATATGTGTAATAAACAGGGCCATAGCTCTCGACCTCCCATTCGCTTGTGGCGTCATTGAAGTAACCATAAGGGTTGTCACCGTTTATGTTCGCGAGATAAAGTCCATTCCACAATTGCGGATTATTCGGGTTAGTTACCTTCAGCATCTCTTTCTCTGTGCTGATTGCATTGATGTTCTGCTGGGTCTGGGAACCGGCGAAACCGACAATCTTGGCTATGTAATTGGCATCTTCGGAAATTGTTACATCCGACTCTGCAGGAAGCTGGTTCTTGTAAGTCTCTCCTGCCTCTGTATACTCCACAGTAGCTGTAAACTTATACTTACCGAAAAGGTCCGCTACAGAACTTACCTGTGCTGTGGCGGAAAAAGCCGAAAGAAGCACGAGGCACACTGACATAAAGTAGTTTTTCTTCATAAGTTTAAAATTTTGTTTCTAATAGATTGATAATCACTTTTTAATTTTGAACAGCAAAAATACAAAGATTACCATACATAATAAAGAAAATTGCCGATTAAATTCAAATTTAACCGACAATTTAACAGTTTTGTTATACATTTTTTATTCCAGACCCTCAAGTATCATTCTCAAAGCATCGCCTCTGCTTGGTCTCATAGCCTTGTATGTATGCAACTTACCTTCTTTATCATATATGAGAAAGAAAGGGATACCCTTGACGTTCAATGCATTGCAAAGAGTATTGTTTCTGTCATGCAACTGGTTGCCATGCATATTCAACTCGACCATCTTGTTCTTCCAGGCATCCTTGTCTGTGTCGGTTGAGATAGAGAGGAACACCACATTGCTGTCCTGAAACTCTTTCTCTATTGCCTGCAGATAAGGAACCTCCTTGCAGCAGGGCCCACACCAGCTTGCCCACAGGTCGATATACAGATACTTCCCTTTGAACGACGCTATGTCGACTACATTTCCGTCTGCATCCTCGAGCACCACATCTGCAGGGAAAGGCGAGCCGACAATCGTTGCCTTGCGCTTGATATACTCATTGATATACTCATCGGAAAGGCCGTATATCTCTGTCACCTTCTCAAGTATCGACAATCCGCCTTCATAGTCGGCCGAATAGTCATGCTTGGAAAGGAATGAAGATATAAATTTTGACATCGCCATTTTGCGAACGGCCTCATTCTGATAGTAGTTGTGGAGTATTTCAAGTGTGTCGATCAGGTTCTCGACATCGGCAGGCATTCCCTCGGCAATAATCCTGTATGCAGAGTAGAACAGCGGTGCATAGTCATTGTCAAGCGCCCTATAATCAGGTTGCAACAGAGATCCAAGTTCAAAGCCGACTTCCGAAGCGTCTATGTTCTGCGCACGGGGTATCGAGGTATATGCATCGTATGCAGCAGTATATGCCCACACTTTAATGAAACCGGAAGCAGGATCAGAGACCTTTTCGGCCGAAATCAATGAATCGGCCACATTGCCATACGAAGCAATCAAAGCCTTCATTTCATCATTGCTCATGCCAGGTTTTGTCCATAACATGCGCGCATTCGCAGCAACTGTAGCATTAAACGTTGAAAGAGCACGGTTATCGGGAGTATCGGACACAAAGAGTGCACGATCCTTTACTTCCACACCGCATTCCACACTCTTTGCATCGGATGCATATACAGTCGTCATCAACTGTGTATTATTATTGACAAGAACAATATCATAAAAACCGGTACCGGAAAAAGGTATATTGCCGACGTACAGGCCATCTTTCAGACGGAGAGCCGTACTTTTCGCCTCGCCATCCACACGTGGCTGGACATACACCTTTGCCTCACCCTCAACCGCAGGCTCAATCTGCAATTCAAAGCGCACACGCTGTGCCTGGGCAACAGCCACGGCCAACAAAGCTACTGTAAAAAGAGAAAAAAGTTTTTTCATAGTCATTCTGTATTCATTTCATTTACTGTTGCAAAGTTAACATATAAACCACGATATTCAAAATTGCTTAACAAAAGATAAGAAATCAGGAATTTTCCCAGCACAGATAGTGCTTTGTTTCAAAAAATAGATATATTTGCAAGCGAGACCATAACAAAGACACAATAACTAACCTTTATATTTATTATGAAAAAGATTTTCTTTACATTGCTTTGTGCCGCAGTAATGATTTCTTGCGGTGGCAACAAGGAGAAGGCAACAGCGTGCGACGGCAACCACGCAGAGTGTACACATCAGCACGACGAGTGCGACGGCAACCATGAGGACTGCACAGGCGAGTGCGAGAACGGCGTCGGCGAATGCGACCACTGCGCAAGCAAGGGTGAGGCCGAGAAGTGTACAAACCAGGAGGCCGGTGTTGTCGTACTTGACACAGAGACATTTATCAAGAAGGTAGCCGACATAAACAACCCCGAGTGGAAATACCTTGGTGACAAGCCTGCCATTGTAGACTTCTACGCAGACTGGTGCGGTCCCTGCAGAATGGTAGCCCCAATCCTTGAGGAGATTGCAAAAGAGAAAGCCGGAGAGCTTTACGTATACAAGGTAAACGTGGACAACTCACCCGAGCTTGCTAACCACTTCAATGTCGCAAGCATCCCCACCCTGCTCTTCATCCCAATGAGTGGCGAGCCTGTAGCCGAGGTAGGAGCAATGCAGAAGGATGCTCTTGTTGAACTTATCGGCAAAACTTTGAAGTAACAGACAGACATTCCATAAACAAATCAGAGCCGGTGCGAGAGCATCGGCTTTTTTATAGGTGCATGTGAGCCACAAATCTTGGCTCACCGGCAAAGTCTGGGGGCTAAGCAAAAAGTTGAGTGATTTAGGAAAAG
>CALCYA010000071.1 GCA_937906165.1 uncultured Bacteroidales bacterium
TAATGTTTTGTCTGTGTTAAAAAGATATTCCCCCTATAGTTTGCAGGTGAACCATTTTTCCTCCTTTCAGTCGTCAAAATGGCAACGTGGATGAATGTATGTGTAATAGTAAAAATAATATCCGCCTGCGTTTGCAAGCGGATATTATATATAATAATGTAATATAGTCTTATCTCTTTACGGGTATCGCATCAATGCGTGCCTGGTGGCGGCCACCCTCGAACGGTGTGCTGAGGAAAATCTCAACGCACTCCTTTGCGCTGTCGGGGTTAATGAAACGGCCTGGCATTACCATTACGTTCGCGTCGTTGTGCTGACGGGCAAGAGCCGCTATCTCAGGCATCCAGCAGAGTGCACTGCGGATGGCGTCGTGGTGGTTCAATGTCATGTTGATGCCGTTGCCTGTGCCGCAGATTGCGATGCCTGTTGTGAGCTCGCCTTTTTCTATAGCCTCGGCAAGTGCGTGTGCAAACTCGGGGTAGTTGCAACTCTCGGTGCTGTGTGTGCCGAAGTCTACAAACTCATAACCCAATGCCTTGAGCCACTCTTTTACCTGCTCCTTGAGCGGGTAGCCTGCGTGGTCGCTTGCAAGTCCTATTGTCTTCATTATAACATTGATTTTACCTGGTTGTACACATTTTCTGCTGTAAAGCCGAGCTTCTCGTCAAGCACCTTGTAAGGAGCAGAGAAACCGAATGACTGCAAGCCCCAAACCTTGCCGTTGGCGCCTACAAGTCCCTCGAGGTTAACCGGCAAGCCGGCTGTGAGGCCGAAAACCTTTGCGCCTGCAGGGATAACGCTCTGCTGATACTCCTTTGACTGTGTGCGGAAGAGGCCCTCAGATGGAACTGACACGATACGTGTCTTGATACCGTCTGCCTTCAGGAGCTTTGCGCCCTCAACGAGCGTAGATACCTCGGAACCTGATGCAAGAAGAATCACGTCATAATCCTCGTCGCTGCCGGCAATGATATATGCACCCTTGCTTGCCTCCTCGTATGGTGTGCCCTCTGGCAAGTTATTCACGTTCTGGCGTGAGAAGATGAGACCTGTAGGTGTATTATCGTTCTCCATTGCAAGCTTCCAAGCCTGTGTAGCCTCGTTGACGTCGGCGGGGCGCAGTACAAGCATTGAGTTCTTGCCGCTGTGGTTCTTTACTTTCTCCATAAGGCGCACCTGTGCCTCCTGCTCGACTGGCTCGTGTGTAGGGCCGTCCTCACCCACGCGGAATGCGTCGTGTGACCAGACGAACTTTACGGGGAGCTCCATGAGGGCTGCCATGCGGATTGCCGGTTTCATATAGTCGCTGAACACGAAGAATGTACCGCAGGCTGCGATAACACCACCGTGGAGTGCCATACCTATGCAAACGCATGCCATTGTGAGCTCCGATACACCTGCATGCAGGAACGCTCCGCTGAAGTCGCCCGGCTTGAATGCGTGTGTCTTCTTGAGGAAGCCGTCGGTCTTGTCGCTGTTGCTGAGGTCGGCCGATGAGCATATCATGTTGCCGTAATTCTCGGCAAGGATACCGAGCACTGTCGCCGATGCGTTACGTGTAGGAGCGTCTGCCTTCTGCTCGATGGCTGCCCAGTCAATTTCTGGCTGCTTGCCGCTGAACCAATCCTCGAGCTTCTGTGCTTTCTCGGGATTGGCTGCAGCCCATGTTGCCTTTGCCTGCTTGCGCTCTGCCACAATCTTGCGGAGTTCTGCCAAGCGGTTGTCGTACATCTCCTTTACCTCGGGGAAGAATACGAACGGATTCTCGACGTCACCGCCGAGGTTCTTTATCGTGTTGATGTATGCGTCGCCACCGAGAGGTGCACCGTGTGTACCGCAGTCGAACTCGTAGCTGCTGCCGTCGGCACGGCGTGCTCCCTTGCCCATTACGGTGTTACCGATGATGAGGGTGGGGCGCTCTTTCTCTGCCTTTGCCTCGGTGAGGGCAGCGCGGATAGCGTCGCAGTCGTTACCGTCGATGGTGATGACCTTCCAGCCCCAAGCCTCGTACTTCTTTGCTGTGTCCTCGAACATAACCTCATCGCAGCGTGTAGAGAGCTGGATCTGGTTAGCATCGTAGAACATGATCAGGTTGTTGAGCTTGAGGTAACCTGCCAAGCGGCCTGCACCCTGTGAAACCTCCTCCTGTACACCACCGTCCGAGATGAATGCGTAGATTGTGTGGCCGAACACCTCGTTGCCAAGACGTGCCTCGAGGAACTTTGCCGCAATAGCAGCACCAACGGCGTAGGTGTGTCCCTGACCCAATGGACCTGATGTGTTCTCGATACCGCGGGCGAAATTCACCTCGGGGTGTCCGGGAGTCGCGCTTCCCCACTGGCGGAGTTGCTTGAGCTCGTCCATTGTGTATTTGTCTGACAATGCCAATACTGAATAGAGCATTGGCGACATGTGACCAGGATCAAGGAAGAAACGGTCGCGGCCCTCCCACAATGGGTTCTCGGGGTCGTGGATCAGAAACTCTGAATAAAGTACGTTGATGAAATCGGCACCACCCATGGCACCACCGGGGTGACCTGATTTTGCCTTCTCTACCATTGCAGCTGTGAGAATACGAATATTGTCCGCTGCCTTGTTCATCAGTTGCTTGCTGTTCATATTTGCAGGTATAGTTATATGTATTTATTAATTATCCATAGCCATACGGGAGCGGTAATCCTCTTTTTTTGGACATACCTCCCCTTAAATTGTCACAAAAGTAATACTTTTTGTTTGAATGTAGAGCATAATTGAACAATGATTTTGCCCGTTGTTCATAAATAATTGATGAACTTTCGGGGCTTTTTGTCTGTTTATGTAAATTTAATACCTTTTTGCAATTCATCTTTCAATTTTGGGTACTTTTGTAGTACTTTCGCATGATAAACAAATAAAAAGACTATTATGCTCATTAATATAATTGCAAAAGAGACAGGGCTTGCAGCCGATAAGGTAAGGAACACGGTGGAGCTGCTTGAGGGTGGTGCTACAGTGCCGTTCATAGCACGTTACCGCAAGGAGGCCACAGGCTCCATGGATGAGGTTGCCATAGGTAACATAAAGGATATGCACGAGAGGCTGAAGGCTATCGTGCAGCGTAAGGACACCATAATTGCCACTATAGAGGAGCAGGGAAAACTTACTCCGGAACTCAAGAAACGAATAGACAATTGCTTCGATGCAGTGGAGCTTGAGGATATCTATCTGCCTTATAAGCCCAAGCGCCGCACGCGTGCCACGATGGCTAAGGAGCGTGGCCTTGAACCTCTTGCCGACCTTATCCTCCTGCAACAGAATGTGGATATTAAAGGACGTGCCCAGAGCTTTGTTTGTGCCGAAGTGCCCACTGCCGATGATGCCCTTGCGGGAGCATGTGACATCATTGCCGAGCGCGTTTCGGAGGATGAGGGTGCCCGCAATGCCATGCGCCGCCTGTTTGCCCGTCGTGGAGTGCTGGTGTCAAAGGTGGTAAAGGGTAAGGAGGCCGACGGTATAAAATATGCCGACTACTATGAGTGGCAGGAGAATATTTCCCGTATCTCCTCGCACCGCCTGCTTGCCATAATGCGTGGAGAGGATGAAGGGTTTCTGCGCATGTCCATAGGTGTAGATGCCGATGAGGCTGTAGAGATGCTCAACCGCCGTTTTGTAAAGCGTCCTTCGTCATCGCGCGGTTATATCGAGGCGGCTGTTGCCGACGGATTCAAGCGTCTTTTAGCTCCGTCAATGGAGAACGAGACGCGCTCCAATGCAAAGCAACGCGCCGACGATGAGGCAATAGCCGTCTTTGCCGAGAATCTGCGACAGCTTCTCATGTCATCGCCGCTCGGCCAGAAGAGGGTGCTTGCCATTGACCCGGGATTCCGTACAGGTTGCAAGGTGGTTGTCCTCGATTCGCAGGGTAACCTTGTATTTCATACTGTAATATATCCGCATCCGCCGCAGAATGACAGGGATGGCGCAACCCGCATAATTACCTCTCTTGTGAATGACTATGCCATTGAGGCGTTTGCCATAGGCAACGGCACTGCCGGGCGCGAGACCGAGGATTTTGTGCGTAGGCTTGGCTTGGGCGCAGATATATTCTCGGTGAATGAAGACGGGGCATCTGTATATTCTGCATCGGCGGTGGCGCGTGAGGAGTTTCCCGATGAGGATGTCACCGTGCGTGGTGCGGTATCTATCGGCCGTCGCCTCATCGACCCCCTGTCGGAGCTTGTCAAGATAGAGCCGCGCTCAATAGGAGTGGGGCAGTATCAGCACAGTGTCGACCAGGCAAAACTGAAGGAACGTCTTGATGTTGTTGTGGAGAGCTGCGTGAACAAGGTGGGCGTGAACCTCAATACTGCTACAAAGCAGATACTCACGCACATTTCGGGTCTTGGTCCTGCGCTGGCCGAGAATATCGTCAAGTACCGTGCTGCCAACGGTGATTTCCGCACCCGTAAGGAGCTGCTGAAGGTCCCGCGTCTGGGCAACAAGGCTTTTGAACAGGCTGCGGGCTTCCTGCGTGTGGTAGGTGGTGACGAGCCGCTTGACAATACGGCAGTACATCCCGAGTCATACGGCATAGTCGTGAAGATGGCCAAGGACAGTGGCGTTTCACTCGGTGAATTCATCTCCAACGGAGAACTCCGTAAAAAGGTGGTGCTTTCAAATTATGTGACCGACAAGGTGGGTATGCCCACCCTCACAGATATTATGGATGCTCTGAACAAACGTGGGCTCGACCCGCGCGAACAGGCGAAAGCGTTCTCTTTTGACCCAAATGTGCACGAGATTGAGGACCTGCGCGCAGGAATGGTTCTTCCCGGGCTTGTGTCGAACATAACTGCCTTTGGCGCATTCGTGAACATCGGTGTGCATCAGGATGGTCTTGTACATATTTCCCAACTTGCCGACAAGTATGTGTCATCGCCCGGCGATGTTGTCAAGCTCGGTCAGCAGGTAATGGTAAGGGTTATGGAGGTTGACCTTAAACGCCGCCGCATAAGCCTGAGCATGAAAGGGGTATGAATTGGGGAAATGTCATTTCTGCGTGGCTCCAAAGCGACGAGAAATTCAGACAAGTGATTAAAGATTCCTCACACAAGGTTGACTTTGGCCCCTACGGGCGTCGATCTTCGATTCGG
>CALCYA010000072.1 GCA_937906165.1 uncultured Bacteroidales bacterium
TTTAATGTTTTGTCTGTGTTAAAAAGATATTCCCCCTATAGTTTGCAGGTGAGCCCCTTTTATCACTTCATTTACCCAGCCTCCCTAATGATAAACAGCAGCAGTGCCACATTGGTGGCACTGCTGCTAAAAGTAATGAAAGAGCCCCGTCTGCGTTACTCTTCAATGAGCCCCATCTCGCTCCAACGCTCTACAATGAGTCCGCAGTCTTCACGTGCAATAGGCTCCTCAACCTCATATTCCTCAAGTAGAATATTGACCATGTCGTCAATGGTGAATGACTCCATCTTGCTCACGCCTTCCCATAGTGATGCAGCAGTAGGGTTCAGGCTTATGATTCTGCTGAAATCCACGTTCTCGGCACCTGCAGGCACAAGTATGTGCTCGCCACACACGTTCTGTAACTCGAATCCTTCTTTTGTCTTCATATTAGAATATTTTTACTATTATACGTCTGTAAATGGCAAGCAGTATCCTGCGCAGGGGCTTTAGTGCCATCCAACAGCTTGAGTACCGACGCCATTTGCGGCTGCTTGTCTCAATACGTTTCCCCTTTCTGATGAATGCCTCGGCAATACCTACAATGTTCTCCTGTGTGAACTGTTCGGTCATAGAAATGGGATTGCCGTCGCCTTGCATGGTGTATATGCCGTCTTTGACAGCAATCACGCGGTGCAGTGCATACGTGCGTTCCTTTATCTCGGCAAGCACCACCTCGCCAATCTGTGGAGTGCGTGGCGGTACAAGAACCACCTTGTCGCGTCCGCTTACGAGGAACGGGTTCATGCTTATACCGCGAACCACGAAAGTGACGCTCTTGCGCCCCTCTTCGTTAAACATTCGCCTTATCTCCTGCATGAAAGCGTGGTTCTCGACGCGAATCTGTGTGCTTGCACTGTTTCCTTTACTCATATTCTGAAAGCATTGCTTGACACCTCGGCAGCCTCGGCATCGGGGCGGCAGTAGAGAGTGTGTACAGGTACCTTCTCAAGCACCTTTGAAACTGTGCCGCATATCTTCAGGTGTACCTCCTTGTCGAATTTCATTGTTGAACATGAACTCAGCAGTATGCCAAAGGCGTTGGGTATGCTCTCCTTGTGTATCTTGTTCTCCTTGTTTTTCTCTATCGCGGCAAAGCCTCCGATTGGGTAGTGTACGTTCAGGTACACAGGCCGCTTTCCGCTCCATGGCGACCCGTACATCGTGGGTGTGCCGTCAGGGGCTATGCGCAGCACTGGGTTGTCATCGTTCACGAGGGTACTGCCGGGGATGTGCGCTACCCACATGTCGCTGTGCGTGCTCTTACCGCTTCCGCTTACGCCAAGGAACATATATGCCTTGCCGTTGTTCTCCACAACCGAGGAGTGCATCAGAAGGGTGTCATGCCCTGCGCTGCAGAGTGTATATATTACCATGAGCGCATTGTTCAGACCGAACGACATGTCGCTCTTTGTGCCACGTGTGGCAATGTTGAATCTTTTGCGCTCGCTGTCGCTCTTGATGAAGGCGCAAGGGATTTTTCCTTCAGCCAGCACCAGTATGCGGTATGCGTTGTTGTCCTGCAGATAAACCTCAAAACTTGCCGACGGACAGGGGAAAAAGCCTATCCTTTTGCCACGCCATGATGGGTTGATGCTGTTGTCCACGGTTATGGTGAACAATGGCTCGCCTTTCTCGTCGGTGATGAAAGGCTCAAGGCTGGGCAGCAGGGCAAGGATGCCGCCCTCTACTGCGTCTATTCTGAAAAGGTGTTCTGCCACCTTGAATTTCATGCTTTCCATGATTTGTATGGTCTTTGTTCTTTATAAAATAGGGCGAGCCCAAAAGTTTGTCTCGTCTTTTGTTCCGCGCTGACTTCACCGGCAATGCCTCCTTCAGTGGCATGTGTATCAAGCAAAAGACAAAAGTATAAAAATTGCGTGAATTTTTCAATTGGGTGCGTAAGTTGTTTTACTATTTATGAATTCTTTGTATTTTTGCAGTATTGCAGGCTGTATATTGCGAGATGATGACATATTCAATCAATATAAAAGGTAGGTTGCTTGAGCTCGATACTCCGCTGGTGATGGGCATACTAAACGCAACGCCCGACTCGTTCCATAGTGCGTCGAGGGTGACGAGTGAAGGGGTTGTGGCACGTGCCAGACAAATGGTTGCCGACGGTGCGGCCATCCTTGATGTGGGGGCGTGCTCCACGCGTCCCGGTAGTGAGCCTGTGTCTAAGCAAGAGGAGCTTGCAAGGCTCCATTCCGTGCTCTCGTTGCTTGATAGGGAGTTGCCTGATGCTGTGGTTTCGGTCGATACTTTCCGCGGTGATGTGGCACGTGAGGTTGTGCGTGAGCATAATGTGTCCATAATCAACGATGTGTCTGCCTATGAGTGGGATGATCAGATGCTCCAGGCGGTGGCAGATCTTAATGTTCCCTATGTCTTGACTCATTCTGTGGGCTTTGCCGGCAACAAGGTCTGCTATGATGATTTCCTGCCACAGGTCCTGCAACGCCTGGCTTCCAAGATGTGGCAGCTGCATCAGCTTGGTGTCAAGGATGTTATTGTCGATCCAGGCTTCGGTTTCGGCAAGAGTGTTGAGCAGAACTATACGATGCTTGACAATCTGCGTGAGTTTGCGATGCTTGATGCGCCCATTCTCGTGGGCGTCTCACGCAAGTCTATGATAACAAAGTTGCTGGGCATCTCTGCGGCTGAATCCTTGTCCGGGACTGTTGCTCTAAATATGGTGGCTCTTATGGGTGGAGCGCATATACTCAGAGTGCACGATGTGAAGGAGGCCGTTGATACAGTCAAACTGTTCATTGCAATGAAAGGCTGTGTCCTGAAGTGATAAACCTGCGTCCGTTTGGTGCGTACATAATATATATGATATGTTTTTTGATATTTCAATTAAGGATATTGTCGATATTTTTCTTGCAGCGGCAATGCTTTATTATTTCTACCGTCTGATGAAAGAATCGGGGTCGCTGAATATCTTTATAGGAATTATAGTGTTTCTTTTCAGTTGGATTGTGGTTTCCAAGATCTTGCACATGCGTCTGCTGGGATCGATATTTGACCAGCTGATGAGTGTGGGTACGATTGCGCTGGTCGTGATTTTCCATGAGGAGGTCAGGAACTTCTTCAAGCGTATCGGGTCAAACAGCAAGGTGAGTGTGCTTTCGTCGTTCTTCTCACGTGACAAGGAAACAGACAAGGGAAAGGAGGCGATTATGCCAATCGTTATGGCCTGCATGAGTATGTCGCAGCAGAAAGTAGGTGCGTTGATAGTCATCGAAAAGGATGATTCTCTTGCCGATATCATATCTACCGGCGAAATGGTCGATGCGAATGTGGGGCAGCGTCTTATTGAGGCAATCTTCTTCAAGAACGCGCCTCTGCACGACGGTGCCATTGTAATACGTGGCGGGCGTGTTGTGGCTGCCCAATGTATCCTGCCTGTGTCGCATAACCTTGATATTCCCAAGAAACTGGGACTGCGTCATCGTTCTGCAATGGGAGTGTCCGAGAAGTGTGATGCTCTTGCAATAGTTGTTTCAGAGGAGACCGGGGCTATCTCTGCTGCCCGTAACGGCAAATTCATGCTGAATCTTGACGCCCAGAAACTCGAGGCAATCCTTTCGGAGTGATATGGTGGGGCAAACCCGGGTTTGTCCCATCTCTTATTATTGTAAAAAAGAACGGCAGGCGCGCCTTGTGTGGTGTCGCCTTCTTTTTTGTTAGGAAGATATTTCTTTATCTGTGTGTATCTTTTTTTCGTTTATGTAATATATGCCTTTTTCTTGTTTTGTCGTATTCTTCTTTTCTCCTCAAAAATCCTTTAAAAAATCTCATTTTGTAACTTCTTGAAAATCAATAATGGTTGAAAAAAGTTTGATTTTTTATGAAAAAAAACATCGAAAAGTTTTTGTGGTTCGGAAATTTGCTCTACCTTTGTACTCGCTTTCGACAAACAACGAGGTTGTGAGTCGTTAAGCAAGATGATCCTTGACAACATTCCATACAGACAAGCAGTACAACGTGGCC
>CALCYA010000073.1 GCA_937906165.1 uncultured Bacteroidales bacterium
GCTCTGTCGGGATGACAGGTTCGCGATTTGATTTTGCTTATATCGAACTCACGTTCTTTACGTTTAGTAAATTAACCCACAAAAGTGGCTTCCCCTCCTCGTAGCCCGGCATAGAAAGCGGACACTCTCAGATATTGTATTACATGTCGGTTATGTTTTTTCGGGCTTTACAAGTCTAAAAACGGCTCTTCTTATCCAACCTATTAACAACAAGTGGGTGCCCTAAAAATGAAATGGGGCACCCACTTGTTGTTTTTATATGGCCGATATCATTCCACGACCCATCTGCTGTCGTATGCCCTTGTTTGCAAAGGGTCATATCTTAACGCTTCTGTGTCGGGTATTCTTACCATGTAGGTTCGGCGGTTCTTGTTTGTCATCGAGGCGCTCCTTATCCACGGGTTGGCCTCGTGCAGCTGCAGGTAGGTGAGTCCGTTCTTCTTTGCAATGTCGGCCCAGCTGCTTACGGCCCCATTTATGGTGATGCTTCTTGCTATGGGAATTATGGGGTATAGGTCACTGCTATGCAATATGAAACCATATGCCTTCGGGTCGCTGAAAATCTCCTTTACTGCCATCAGGCGGAATATATAACGCGATGTCTCGGGTAGCAGTACAAGATCAATGGCCTTCTTCTCTTTCTGTGCGTTGATTCTCTTTGTGACGTTTGCGCGTCCTGTATTGTAGCTTGCTGCAACAGTGAGCCAGTCGCCATACTCCTCGTAGGATGCCTTCAGATACTTGCATGCGGCCCTTGTCGCCTTTTCAAGGTGGTAACGCTCGTCTATTTCTCCGTTAACTTCAAGGCCGTACTCTCTGCCGGTCCTTTCAAGGAACTGCCATGGACCTGCAGCACCTGCACTGGAGCGTGCCTCAACGTCTCCATTGCATTCTATTATCATCAGATATTTGAAGTCGTCAGGGATGCCGCACTCCTTTAAAATGGGTTCCACTATTGGGAACAGACGGTTCGCACGTTTTATCTGCAGCATGGTGTTTATGTGTGAGTAGCAGAATGAGAGCATCTCGCGGTCCATACGCTCGCGTCTGTCCTGTGGGGTAAGGTCGATCTCTTCTCCTGCGAATGTAGCACTCTTTGGAATCTGTGGAGTCCGGTTGTCGGTGAGTTTTTCTACATGATTCTCCTTCTTGTCGTGCTTTTCCGCTTCATTGCCGTCATGGACAGTGGCGCTCGTAAACAACAATGGTATAAAAAGCAGTGTCGCAATGGCTGCTGTTATTGAAAGTGGTTTGATTTTTGTCATAAGTATGTCACCTCTTGAAAAACTACGCGAAGATAGCTCAAAAGGCATCAAATATCAAGTCTTTTTATTGATTCGCATCGCTTTTTTTTGTTCCTTTGCAAAATATTAAGGGGACGTTTCTTCCGCACTTTTTTTGACATATTTTATGAGAGAATTTGAATTGATTGCAAAGACCTTCCAGGGTCTTGAAGAGGTATTGGCCAAAGAACTGGTGGCATCGGGTGCCAACAATGTGCAGATAGGCCGCCGTATGGTGTCGTTTACAGGTGACAAGGCTATGATGTATAAGGCGAATTTCCATTTGAGGACAGCCGTGCGAATCCTGAAACCGATAATGCATTTCAAGGCTGCTAATGCCGACGAGGTGTATAATGTCATCAAATCAGTCGATTGGGAGCAGTATCTCGATTGCAATTCGACTTTCTCTGTCGATTCTGTCGTGTACAGTGATGTCTTCCGTCACTCCAAGTTCGTGGCTTACCGTGTGAAGGATGCCATTGCCGATTTCTTCAACGAGAAGTACGGCAAGCGTCCTACAGTACGCCTGAACAATCCCGATCTCATCTTCCACATCCACATTGCCGGCGAGGAGTGTACTCTTGCGTTCGACAGTTCGGGTGAGTCTCTTCACCGTCGCGGCTACCGCGTGGAGACGGGTGCGGCGCCTATCAACGAGGTCCTTGCTGCCGGTATGATTCTGCTTACAGGCTGGAACGGCGAGTGTGACTTCATTGATCCGATGTGCGGCTCCGGAACACTGCCCATTGAGGCAGCGCTGATTGCGCGTAACATAGCTCCCGGTGTATACCGCCAGGGCTATGCGTTTGAAAAGTGGAAGGATTATGACAGCGAACTCTTCAAGTCAATCTATGATGATGACTCGCAGGAGAGGGAGTTCAATCACAAGATATACGGATATGATGTGGACGGCCGTATGGTTGCCTGCGCGCGCCGTAATGTGAAGTCCGCGATGATGGGTGACATTATCGAGATCGAGTGCCGTGACATCAAGGATTTCGTGGAGCCGGCAGAGCGTGCGATAATGGTAGTCAATCCGCCTTATGGCGAGCGTTTGCAGCTCGACAATCTGTTGCAGGTGTATAAGGAACTCGGTTCACGCTTGAAGCACTCGTTCCAGGGCAACGAAGCGTGGATAATCAGCAGCAGTTATGACTGTTTCGACCAGGTGGGCCTCAAGGCTTCGGCCCGTATTCCGCTCTATAACGGTGACCTCGATTGTGAATTCCGCAAATATGAGCTCTTCTCGGGCAAGTACAAAGGGTTCCGCGATGAGGGTAATGCCTTGAACAAGGATTTCGCTCCTCTAAAGCGAAAGTCACGCCTTACCGGCGCCGACGGCGAACAGCGCCCGCCACGTGGCAAGGAGCGAGTGAAGGACGAGTTCTCGGGCTCTATTGAGGATGAGTCGATACGCCGTCGTCGTGAGTTGGAGTCTTATTTCAGCTCATATAAAACAAAGAGAAGCGCTGTGGCACGTAAACGTCGCGAAGAGATGCGTCGTGAAGGTGCTGAAAACGGCGAGCAGCCCCGTAAGGAACGTGATGCCTTCAAGGGTGAACGTCGTCCTGCTAACCGCGGTGAGGCCCGTAGTAGCCGTGATGGAGCACGTGCTCAGCGTCCGTCGGGTAGCCGTGTACCCAAACGTGAAGGCGGTAGTCGTCCATCATCCCGCAAGGAGGGTGATTTCAAACCTTTGCGTGGTGGAAAGAGAAAGAATATCGATTAATAAAGTACCAGGTTGTTGATCCAGAGAGACAGCCATAAAAAATATAAAGTATGAAGATTTTGCTTTTAGGCAGTGGCGGCCGTGAACACGCATTGGCGTGGAAGATAGCCCAGAGTCCCAAGGTAGAGAAGTTGTTCATTGCTCCAGGTAATGCCGGAACAAAGGAGGTTGGCGAGAATGTCGCAATATCTGTTTGCGATTTTGATGCCATTGCGTCATTCGTGCTTGACAATGGTGTCAGCATGGTTGTCGTCGGTCCTGAAGATCCGCTGGTAAAGGGTATATATGATTATTTCAAGGCTGACGAGCGCCTGAAGAACATTGCAGTCATAGGCCCTTCGAAGGGTGCTGCGGAGCTTGAGGGTAGCAAGAGCTTTGCCAAGGATTTCATGCAGCGTCATGCGATACCTACAGCTGCTTACCGCGCTTTTACAGCTGCCGAGAAGGAGGATGCTTACAGGTTTCTTGAGGGTCTCAAGGCTCCTTATGTGCTCAAGGCCGATGGCTTGTGTGCAGGAAAGGGTGTACTTATCCTTCCTACAATTGAGGAGGCAAAGAGCAGTCTGGACGAGATGTTCGGCGGTATGTTCGGCGATTCATCGGCGACAGTTGTAATTGAGGAGTTCCTGGACGGTATCGAGTGCTCGGTATTTGTGCTTACCGATGGTAAGGATTATGTGATTCTGCCCGAGGCAAAGGACTACAAACGTATCGGTGAGGGCAACACCGGTCTCAATACAGGCGGTATGGGTTCTATATCACCAGTTCCGTTTGCTACAGCCGAATGGATGAAAAAGGTAGAGGACCGTATCATACGTCCGACAGTGGAAGGCCTTGTCAAGGATAACCTGTTGTACAAGGGCTTTATCTTCTTCGGTCTTATCAATGTTGAGGGTGAGCCTATGGTAATAGAGTACAATGTGCGTATGGGTGACCCTGAGACTGAGTCTGTAATGCTCCGTCTGAAGAGTGATATTGTGGAGCTGTTTGAGAGAACAGATGCCGGGACACTTGCAGGTGCTTCGGTAGAGTTCGACCCACGCTCTGCTGTGTGTGTTATGCTTGTATCGGGTGGTTACCCCGAGCATTACGACAAGGGCTTTGAGATGACGGGCTTTGAGAACGTGACGGAGAGTATCCTTTTCCATGCAGGAACAGCAGAAAAGGATGGCAAGGTTGTCACCGCCGGCGGACGTGTCATTGCGGCTGTCTCATATGGTGCGACCCGTGAGGAGGCTCTTGAGAAGTCTTTCCGTTCAGCAAATGCAATCAATTTCGAGAAGAAATATTTTAGAGGAGATATAGGCTTTGACTTATAACAACTCACTGCAAGGACGTTTTGTATCGGGCAAGCATACTCCGGTCATTCTGTTGCTGCTCTCATTGGTGGCTTGGGGTGTCGGGGTGTTTGCCGTACCAGTCGTGCCGGTACAGAAGTGGGCCGGATTCGATTTCTGTCAGGTTGGCTCTCTTTTGGCGAATGTCGTGTCTCTGGCTTGTTGTGTGCTGTCTGCATTCATGCTCAACTCGCTGTATCTGTCCGAGAGACGTATCCATTGGCTTACAGCCCTTTATATATGGATAGTGTCGCTTTCGCTGTTTGCTCACGGTAACATGGTGTGGGCTGTGTCGGCACTCCTGTTCATGGTGTTGTTGACAATGCTGTTCATGTGCCAGCCGGCCTCTCGTATCGAAGGCTCTCTTTTTGCCGCCTTTTCAGTATTGGGACTTGCGTCTTTGTTATTGCCTCAGTTTCTTCTGCTTCTGCCACTTGGCGTGGTATACATGCTTTCTGTGAACATAATGAGTCCGAAATGGTTCATGGCTGCATTATTGGGCTTTGCTGCTCCGTTCTGGCTGGTTTATGGTACAGTGTATGTCTATCCTGCGGCTGAGATAATCCTGCATCCTTTCAATGAAGCTATTGGCGGGTTGCTCACCTTGTCGGTTGCTGAACCGCGTCCCATAAGGCTATTGCTAACATTGATGGAACTGGGTATAATTCTGCCGGCTATTGTGCTTTTCGTAGGCTCTTCAGTGCCAGGGAAGCCTCTGTTGCGTAGGCGTCTCTCTTTTGTTATGCTCACTTCTGTCTGGCTGCTGATACTTTCATGGCTGTATGCCGGGAATTTTGAGCTTTTTTATATGTGGCGCACACCGTTGATCGCAATAATGGCATCGTACCTTTTCACGCTTAAAGTGACGAAGGTTGCAAATATATATTTTGTCTTTATAAATATCTTATGGCTGGCTGTAGCCGCATTTAGTATATGGCAGATCTGATTATTGAATTTCTAAAGGATTACGGTTATTTAGGAATGGGTATCATGGCTTTCTTGGCAGGAACCGTTGTGCCCATTACCAGCGAGGTGTTGCTTGTCTTCTTTCTGGGCATAGGCCTTAATGCTGTAGGGCTTACACTGGCTGCCACAATCGGTAATACATTGGGCGGAGTAACCTGTTTCATGATAGGTTACCTTACAACAAAAGAGAAGGTACAGAAATTCTTCAAGGTACCCGACAGGCGTATGAAACGTGCTGATATGCTGATTCAGAAATATGGCTATTGGACAGCTGCTTTCTCCTTCCTGCCTGTTCTCGGTGAGGTGTTCCTCCTGTCACTGGGTATAATGAGAGTGAACAGGTTCAAGGTAATCTCCCTAATGGCTTTGGGAAAATTGTTCCGTTATTCGCTTGTGGTGATTTCTGCTATAGGAATCTCCAAATTCTTTGGATTCTGAACGCTCATCCTGTGTTTAGTAGGAGGCCGATGCCTTTATGCCCTCATCCTCAAGCATGGCAACGATGCGGTCAAGCTCCTCTTTTGAGGCTTTAAGCAATCCCTGCATGGGTGTTTCGCGGTCTATTGTATAAATCATAACCTCGCGTGGCTCTATCTGTTTGACTGCCTCAATCCAAGGCTTTACATAGTAGTCACCGGTATTGTTGATATCCTTGCCGTCTACACTCCCCTTGAGGAACATTGTCTGTACCACAACCTTGCCGTTGAAGGCTTTCATCCGTTCTATAATGGTATCAATGTCATACTGTCCTGTAGGGCGGTCAACGATGTTTATATAGTCCGGGTCTATTGTGTCGAGTTTGAGGATATTGTTGTCAACCTTCATAAGAGCCTCAAATACTTCAGGCTTCATTATCTGTGTGGAGTTGGAGAGTACGCTCACTTTTGCACCTGGACAATATCTGTCGCGCAGGGCTATGGTATCATCGATAATATCCCCGAAACGTGGGTGGATGGTAGGCTCGCCGTTACCGGCAAACGTCAATACATCGGGCATAGCTCCTTCTGCCTGCATCTCGCACAGTTTCTTCTCCAGTGCGGTTGCAACCTCTTCCCGCGACGAGAAACGGCTATGTGGCTTGTGGTCGGCATTGAAACCGCATTCGCAGTATATGCAGTCGAATGTGCATACCTTGCCGTCACCGGGAAGGAGGTTTATTCCTAATGAAATTCCTAATCTCCTGCTTTTGATTGGGCCGAAAATAGGTGAGGGGAATATTATTGTTGCCATACTATTCTTCTGTTTTCTTGTCTGTTTCAGGTGTAAGCCGGTCCTGTACCATACGGTTCATATATTGCTGTATGATTGCTTTGAGCTCACGCTCCATATCTTCTTGAACATTGCCGGTACCTATAATGTTGTCCTTCATTTCAATATCCTTATGCAGGTTGTAGAGTGCAGTGCTCTTCTCGCCGTTGAACTGCAGTACATATTCTCCTTTATAATACTGGAATGTCTCGTTGGTGAAATTTACTGCATAGCTCTCTTCTGCAGGTGTAGAGAGCAAGCTCTTGCCGAAGGCAATGAATGGCTTGTCATATCCGACATATTCAAGTACTGTGGGCATTATGTCTGCCTGCTGTGCTATTGTGGTGCTGTCAATGCCGGGAGTGAATGCCGGGTCACCGTCCGGTGAGAAGAATATCACAGGGACCTCAAACCACCCTGCAGCAGTCTTGTAACGTGGCTCAATGCTGTGGTTGGTATGGTCGGCTGTTATTACAAAGAGTGTATTGTTGTACCACTTCTGTCCTTTGGCATACTCAAAGAATTTCTTCAGGGCGTAGTCGGTATACTGCACACACTTGAAGAACGGGTCGTCACCTCCAAGGAATGTGTTGCTGTATTCTGCCGGGATCTTGAAGGGGTGGTGCGATGATGCCGTGAACACAGATGTAACGAACGGTTCCTGCATCCCGTCCATGCATTCAGCATAGTACTGTAGGAAAGGCTCGTCCCAGATGGCCCAGGTACCGTCATGGTCATCCATGCCGTTGTGGGCGGGTGAGGCACAGAACTCGTCAAGACCGTAGTATCTGTCGAAACCGGTGGTGTTCGCGAATGCCTGGAATCCCATAGAGCCGTTTGGTGCTCCGTGGAAAAATGCACTGTTGTAGCCCATCTTCTTGAGTTCCCCGGCAACTCCGCTCACCTTATTCAGTGATGCCTCGGTTACAAAGAACGGCTCCACGAACATAGGTATGCTCGACAGTACGGACGGCATGCCGTCAATGCTTTTCTTGCCGTTGCCGTAGGAGTAGAGATAGCTCTTGCTCACGGTCAGGAGGGAGTCAAGGAATGGGGTGAGGCTGCCGTCTTTGCGTGGATTGAAAGCTCCTATGTATTCTTTGCCGAAGCTCTCCACAATAATTATCGCTACATTCTTTCTGTTGGAAGTATCATCAGGTGTATACTGCTTGAGTGGGGTAAAGATTCCTTCAAGCTCATCTTCGCCGAAGAACTCCTTTTCGGTGAACGGTTCCTTGCCTATCGTGCGTATTATGCAGAATGGGGTGTTGAGCACGATTGCAGCACCGTCAGGTGAAGATACATATTGGTTGGCGTTGCTCAAGGTGATTGGTCTCACGGCCTTGCCGATGCCTCCACGTATGCCAAAGATAAGTAACGGGACAGCTACCAGCAGAAGGAACAGATGAGTAGGGTAATACCGTTTGAGGCTCTGTGTCTCATTATGCGCAGGGGTGTATAATCTGTACAAGCCCCAGATGATTATGACGCCTATCACAACCAGCCACCAATGTGTGACAACCTCACTCCCGATGATCGTGCCAATGTTCTCCTCGTTCCTGAACTCTGAGAATACGTTCCAGGTAGTCCTGCGGCCCGTAAAGGGGACATATACTGTGTCACACAGGTTGGCGATGATACCAACTGCATTGGGGATAATGAAAGCCCATTTTGTGATACCTTGCATTATGCGTCCCTCTTTGTAATGCAAGGGGAATAGCAGGCAAAGCAGGTAGAGTGCGTTGAGGTAGCATACTGCTGATGTGTCGAACAGCAGCGCTCCTTTTGCTATAAGCGTCAGAGGGTCCTGCTCAATTGTGCCGGTATATAACGAATGGTTTGCAAGTACGAATATTATACGGCAGACGAAGAGCGCTGCGTATGCAAGGGCTATGTTTAGCAGCAGGGCTACAGCAACATTCTTTTCTTTCGGGGTAACAGACAGTCTGCCTGTTATCTTTTTGTGGAGTTTGTTTTTCATACTTCCTGTTGTGTTACAGTTTGTGTGGTACATCCTTATTTGTTGTAGAAGTCAAGGTATGTGGTCTGAAGTATTGCCTGCGCTCTCTTGACTCTCTCCTTGCAGCCGGCCTCGTCGGTGTCGTGTATAATTTCACGGCTGTCAAGGTCATATACGGTGAACCCGGTAGTGTCGATCATCGAGATTCCGTTGTTG
Organism: uncultured Bacteroidales bacterium; assembly: GCA_937906165.1. Classification (GTDB taxonomy): domain Bacteria; phylum Bacteroidota; class Bacteroidia; order Bacteroidales; family Bacteroidaceae; genus HGM04593. The sequence goes on from CALCYA010000073.1 coordinate 8,740, forward strand.
AAGCAGTGATATGCAAACGGGGTCTTGTATTCAGGTCCGAGTACGTTGCGGCTGAACGGGAATTCGTCTGCGGCAATGCCCAATTGTGGCAATAGTGTCGCTACAAGGTCTGTCTGGTTACATATTGTCTCAATACGTTTAGGCTCCTTGATTGCACCGCCGAGCATGAGCAACGGGATATGGTTTCGGTTGATGTCACTTTGTGTGATGCCTTTGGGATAGCCCACTACGGAATGGTCGCTTATACACACAATCAGAGTATTCTCCCACTTGTCACTATTCTTGAACCTGTCGATAAATTTGCCTAACTCCTCATCTGTAAAGGCAAAGGCATTGGCAATCTTGTCATCATTGATGCGGTTGTATGGAACTGTCCAAGGTTCGTGGCTGCTGAGAGTCAGGAATGTTATATGCCAAGGCTCGTTTCCTTGCTCCATTATAAGGTCATAGAGTCTGTTGAAAGTGATGTCATCGTTAGCTCCCCACTGGTGTGTGGTGCGTTCAGCCACGCTGAAATCACTGTCGGCAAGTGCACGTTCATATCCTGTGGAGTAGAGATATCCTCTCATGTTGGTGAAGTTTATATCACCGCCGTATAGGAACGTGTTCTTGTATCCGGCTTTGGCAAGAGAAGAGGCAAGAGATGGCAGTTTCTGGCTCTTGACGGTGGACTTCATCACTGATGTCTTTGGGAAAGAGGGATATCCGCTGAGGGTGCATATAAGGCCTCTGTCTGTACGGAAACTGTTGGCATACAAGTTTGTAAAGAGTATTCCTTCCTTTGCAAGGCGGCTGAAATTGGGCGTCACTCCGCTCTGTCCTCCGAGTTCCTCTACAAGTTCTGCACTTAACCCCTCAAAAATTATTGTGATGATGTTGGGGCGTTGTGTGTTGAGCAATGTATCGGCAATCTCATTGTCCGTGGGGTAGAGTGCTTCAAAGATGGCTTCACGCTCTTCATTCTCAAAAAAAGCGTACTCCTTGGAGAAATTCTCAACCTTCATAGATGAGTAGATGAAACTGAATGCAGGGTTTACAGCTGCATGGTTCAGTATTGCCTTATCACTGAAATATACCGACCCGATGTTGTTGGTGGATTCAGATATTCCACCTCTGATTCCTATGAACATGATACCACCGGCCAATATGAACAACAGTAATGCCACAATGCGTTTCTTTGCATCTGTAGCGATATGTGTAAAGCGTTCTGTGATTACAGCCTTAAGCAGTCTGTAAACTCCGAAAGTTACCGATAAAAAGGCTAAAATAAGGAGAATAAGATGCCATACGGCAATGCTGGCAATAGCATTTGCCGGTGAATCTATGTATGCCAATACCGTCGCGTCAAGCTTGAACTCCCAATAAGGGTAGAGTGTGGCATCAGCGACGAATGCCAATACGATGGTTGCCGCAACAAAGATGTTGTATATTTTGAAGAAGCTTTTGAGCGGAAAGTCAGCAAACAGTGTCGCAATGGTCAGCAGCAGCGGTATTGTCGTGAAATATCCTGCAACGGCAAAATCGTGAGGCATGCCGTTGTATATGACTGCAAGATAGTCGGTTACAGAGATGCTCGCATCACCGCAGTTCAGTGCAAGGAAAATCAACTTGTAGATTATGAACAGTGCGATTAAAGAGAAATAGTATCTTGCTAAAAACAGAGCCCTCTCTTTCATATATTCCGTGTTATGTGTGTTGTTCTGCTATTTCCTTCCAAAATCAGCCGGTATTTCACCCCATTGGTCGGTCTCCCATTTCATGAGCCTTGTGGTGTAGCTGTTGTTCTTCAGCCATTTCTCGGCCCTTTCGATGTAACCGAACAACTCCTCGCTCTTTGCATCACGGGGCAGTTTGGTCTTGCACTTCTTCTGTGCAACCCACAGCAGGGCGTTGCGGCTGTCGGAGTATATCGGCATCTCTATCCCTTTCTGCTTGAGCAGTGCAAGGCCGTGTACAATGGCAAGGAACTCACCTATGTTGTTGGTGCCGAACATCGGGCCGAAGTGGAAAATCTCCTCGCCGGTAGCGATGTATACACCACGGTATTCCATCATTCCGGGATTTCCGCTGCAGGCCGCATCTACTGCAAGGGCGCCTTTTATCACTGTTGCCGGCAATGTGGCAGGGGTGTTTTTCTTCTCGCCCTTTGCCTTGTTGCCGATGTAGTCATACGGTGATGAGGCATATGCCCTCTCGGCCTCGGCAAGAGTGCCGAACGACTTGTAAAGAGCCTGTTTCACGCCCTTTATCTGCGCTTCGCACTCCTCCCAAGTGTTGTAGACTCCCGGTTCTACTCCATTCCAGACTACGTAGTAGTGTCTCTTTGCCATAACGGGTATTACATTCTCTCGGGTACGTCAATACCGAGGATGTTCATTGCTGTCTTTATCACCTTGCCCACGTTGCGTGTAAGGAGAATACGGAAAGCCTTCACGCTCTCGTTCTCCTCGCGCAGGATGCTGTAGTCATGGTAGAACTGGTTGTACTCCTTGGCAAGGTCATATGTGTAGTTGGCAATGCCCGATGGAGAGTAGTCTGTCCCGGCCTGCTTTATTATTGCAGGGAACTCGTTGAGCATACGGATGATAGAGCACTCCTTCTCGCTGATGCTCCCGGGTGCATTCGCGTCGTTAACGTTTACACCGGCCTCGGCAGCCTTGCGCTCGATTGAGCGTGTACGTGCATAGGTGTACTGGATGAACGGGCCTGTGTTGCCGTTGAAGTCAATCGACTCCTTTGGATTGAAGAGCATATTCTTGCGTGCGTCCACCTTGAGCATAAAGTACTTGAGGGCGCCAAGGCCTATGATGCGGTTGATCTCTGCCTTCTCCTCTGCAGTGAGGTCATTGAGCTTGCCGCCAAGTTCCTCCGATGTCTCGCGGGCTGTGTTTATCATCTCGTCCATGAGGTCGTCGGCATCGACTACTGTACCCTCGCGACTCTTCATCTTGCCCTCGGGGAGCTCAACCATGCCGTAAGAGAAGTGTACAAGACCCTTGCCCCAAGAGAAGCCCAGACGGTCTAGCAGCAGCGAGAGCACCTGGAAGTGGTAGTTCTGCTCGTTGCCAACTACATATACCATCTTGTCAATCGGGTAGTCACGGAAACGGAGCTGAGCTGTTCCTATGTCCTGTGTCATATATACCGATGTGCCGTCACTGCGCAGCAACAGCTTCTCGTCAAGTCCTTCGTTTGTGAGGTCTGCCCATACCGAGCCGTTCTCCTTGCGGTAGAAAAGACCCTTCTCAAGTCCATTAAGCACGGTCTCCTTGCCCACGAGGTAAGTGTCGCTCTCGTAGTAAATCTTGTCAAAGTCCACGCCAAGACGCTTGTAGGTCTCGTCAAAGCCCTCGTATACCCAGTTGTTCATCTTCTCCCAGAGTGCGCGCACCTCCTTGTCGCCGGCTTCCCATTTTACGAGCATCTCGCGTGCCTCGGCCATCAGCGGTGATGCAGCCTCTGCCTCTTCCTTGCTCATGCCTTTCTCCATAAGCTCGGCAAGTTCTGCCTTGTAGTGCTTGTCGAACGCTACATAATAGTCGCCTATGAGGTGGTCACCCTTCTTGCCGACGCTCTCGGGTGTTGCTCCCTCGCCCCACTTCTGCCATGCAAGCATTGACTTGCAGATGTGTATACCGCGGTCATTGACAATGTTTGTCTTTACAACACGGTTGCCGTTGGCCGCGATGATGTTTGAGAGGGCATATCCAAGGAGATTGTTGCGGATGTGGCCCAGGTGGAGCGGTTTGTTGGTGTTCGGTGACGAGTACTCGACCATTACGAGGGGGGAGTCTGCTGTAGGCTCAACAGTACCCCATTTTTCAGTCTTGTCTATTGTGGTGAGCAGGTCAATCCAATAGTTTGTTGAGATTGAAAGGTTCAGAAAGCCCTTTACAACGTTGAAAGCCGATACAACAGGCTGGTTTGCCTTGAGGAACTCGCCGATCTCCTGCGCTGTCTCCTCGGGACGTTTCTTCGAAAGGGCAAGGAAGGGGAACACCACAAGGGTGAAATCTCCCTCGAACTCTTTGCGGGTTTTCTGTAACTGAATCTTTTCTGCGTTGAAGTCTGCGCCGTAAAGGCTCTTTATCGCTTCAACGGCGCTCTGTACCAATCTTGTTTCAATACTCATATCTTTCTGTTTTTTGTTTTTCGGTCTCGTGCGCGCGGCGCGCGCGTGCATTTATCTTTGCAAAGATAGTGCAAGACGGGGGCAGTACAAAATAAACAGGCCGTTTTTTATTCTGCTCTCCTCTTTGGACCGGTCGTGATACGTGTTCTTGTCCAGTTTGGTATGTGCCCTGCACTCCTTTATGGTGCATAAAGTGTTTATAAAATTTAAATAAACTCTTTTAGTGGCAATTCGCAGATGTCCGAACCGCAATATTGTATTATCTTTGCCCGCAAAAGAATAAAAGTGAAATAATCAGTATGAATGGAATACCTGCAATAACCAAGAATCTGTTGGCGATAAATGTGTTGATGTTCCTGGCGCTTTTAGTCGCTGAAAGGCATGGCATTGACCTTAATGCGATACTCGGGCTGCATCTTTTCATTTCGGAAGATTTTCAGCCCTATCAGCTTGTGACATACATGTTCATGCACGGCAGCATCACTCACCTCTTCTTCAATATGTTTGCCTTGTACATGTTCGGCAGAACGTTGGAATATATGTGGGGTGCCAAACGCTTTCTCGTCTATTATCTTGTGGCCGGTGTCGGCGCGGCGCTTGTACAGGAAGCTGTATGTATCGCACGTTACAATGCTTTGGTTTCCAATATGAGCCCTCAGGACGTGGAACTTGTACTTATGTATGGGCTTGACGCATTGCATCAGGGAAAGAATTTCATTGATCCCTCGTTGGGGACACTTAATTTGGTGCTAAACTCAACCACAGTGGGTGCCTCGGGTGCAATATATGCGATCCTGCTCGGGTTCGGTATGCTTTTCCCGAATGAACAGATGTTTGTGTTCCCTATCCCGTTCCCGATACGTGCGAAATATTTTGTTCTCGGATATGCAGTGATAGAGCTTTATCTGGGAGTGTCGGGTACAGCCGACGGTGTTGCCCATTTTGCCCATTTGGGTGGAATGCTCTTCGGTCTTCTATTGATACTTTATTGGCGTAAAAAAGGTAGAATAAGTGGTCCTTATGTTTGAGAATCTGTATAAAAAATATCGCGATTCGGACGTTGTCGTGAAGTACATTTTCGTCAACGTTGCGTTATATGTTTTGCTCCTTTTTATCGGGGTTTTTTCGGTGCTTTTCAATGCCGGCACGCTGTCAGCCAATGTGCTCTCGTTTGTTGAACTTCCGGCTTCATTGGAGCTGCTGCTCGTGCGTCCGTGGACGGTGTTCACCTATATGTTCATACATGCCAGTCTATGGCATATCCTGTGGAATATGTTCGCACTGTATTTCTTCGGTAAGATATTCCTGAATTTCTATTCGGTGCGGCATTTTGTGGGAATTTACATCCTTGGTGGCCTTTTCGGAGCACTCTTCTTTGTACTGGCATACAACCTGTTCCCTTACTTTGGGCCTTATCTGCCGTTTTCGCGTCTGGTGGGTGCCTCGGCGGCGGTGCTTGCAATAGTGGTTGCGGCAGCAGTCCGTAGTCCGCAGTACAGGATAAACCTCATGTTTGTGGGCAGTGTAAAACTTTCCACATTCGCTTTGGTAGTAGTTGCAATGTCGTTCCTGATGCTGTCGGGTGAGAATGCGGGCGGTAATTTCGCACATCTGGGTGGTGCATTTGCCGGCTGGCTCGTTGCAGATATGCTAAACAAGGGAAAGGACCTGACCCTGGTGGTCAACGGGCCGATAGATTGGATGAGTTCCCTTCTTACACGTCTGCGTACTCCACGCAAGAAAAAAACGAAATTCACATATACCCGTGGAGACCGTAGTGCCGATTATGATTACAATGCCCGTAAAAAGGCCGATGAAGCTGAGGTGGACAGGATTCTCGAGAAGGTGAAGAAGGGCGGTTACGCCTCGTTGAGCGAAGAGGAGAAGAAACGCCTTTTTGAGGCTTCGTCAAAATGATGGTGCATGTGTCGTGTATAAAAGCGGACAAAAGTTGTTTGGTGAAGCGGCTTTTGTCCGCTTTTATACCTTTAAATAAAGAATTTTGACGAAATCCCTCTTCTTTTAAGAAAAAAGCGCTATATTTGCGCGATTTTATATTAAGGAACAATAAATCACATAAAAATTTATAAACAATGCAGAACAAAGGATTTGTAAAAGTTTTTGCGGTACTCCTGACTTTGGTGTGTCTGTTCTACATGTCATTCTCGGTTGTTACAAGCAACCATATGGGAAAGGCTGAGCAGGACCCTCTGGGTCAGCAGCACTATCTGGATTCCATGAAGAACGAGAAAGTTTGGTTGGGATACACATTGAAGGAGTGCCAGGAATTGGAGATTGGTTTGGGTCTTGACCTCAAGGGCGGTATGAGCGTCACTATGGAGGTTTCAGTTCCCGATGTTGTCATGACTCTTGCCGGCGGCAACAAGGAGAATGTGGCTTTCAAGGCTGCTTTCGAGGCTGCACGCGAGGAGACAAAGGCTGACGGTGACTTTATCGCAGCGCTCATCAGGCACTACAATGCTCAGGATGCAGGCAACGTTGCGGTAATCTTCTCTACAGAGCAGATGAACGGCAAGGTAAACATGCAGTCAACAGATGAGGAGGTTGCTACAGCTCTTGCAGCTGAGGTACAGGCTTCTTTGGACAACTCATTCAACGTATTGCGTACACGTATAGACCGTTTCGGTGTCGTTCAGCCTAATATCCAGACAGTAGAGGGCGGTCGTGGCCGTATCCTCATCGAGCTTCCTGGTGTTACTGACAAGGACCGCGTTGAGAGACTCTTGCAGGGTTCAGCGAACTTGCAGTTCTGGGAGACATACAACGCTGCCGAGATTGCAACAGATGTACTTCCTGCACTCAATGAGTTGAATACAAACCTCGCAACAGAGGAGAACGAGGCTCCTTTGTTCTCTGTCTTCCAGCTCCAGCAGGGTGCAAACGCTATTGTGGGTTATGCTCAGGCTAAGGATACAGCTGTTGTCAACAGCATTCTTGCCGGTGCATACGCTGACGGTACTTTCATGAAGGAGGATATCCGTTTCTCATGGGGCGTTTCTGCTGCCGACGGTATGTCAATCTTCGAGCTCTATGCTTTGAAGACCGGTTACAACGGTGCTGCATCTTTGGAGGGCAACGTTATTGACGATGCAAAGGCAGAGTTCTCACAGAGCGGTTCTCCTTGTGTGACAATGAAGATGACTGCTGATGCAGCCCGTACTTGGGCACAGCTCACAAAGGCAAATGTCGATAATTCTATTGCCATTGTTCTTGACAATGCAGTATACAGCGCACCTAACGTAACAGGTGAAATTACCGGTGGCCGTTCAGAGATTACAGGTAACTTCACAATCGAGCAGACACAGGACTTGGCCAACGTGCTCCGTTCAGGTAAACTCTCTGCCCCTATGGGTATTGTCGACAGCTATGTTGTAGGTCCTACACTCGGTGAGCAGTCAATCAAGCAGGGTCTCGTTTCATTCGTTGTAGCATTTGTACTCCTTATGGTTTACATGTGCGCGATGTACGGTGTTATCCCGGGTTCAGTTGCAAACCTTGCGCTTCTCTTGAACCTCTTCTTTACATTGGGTATCCTCGCTTCGTTCCAGGCGGCACTTACAATGTCAGGTATCGCCGGTATCGTGCTTACATTGGGTATGGCAGTCGATGCAAACGTGCTCATCTATGAGCGTGCAAAGGAGGAGCTCCGTGCAGGCAAGAACGTTCGTCTTGCGCTTGCCGACGGTTACAGGAATGCATTCTCTGCAATCTTCGACTCTAACTTCACATCAATCATAACCGGTGTTATCCTGTTCTACTTCGGTACAGGTCCTATCAAGGGATTTGCTACAACACTTATCATCGGTCTTCTCTGTTCATTCTTTACAGCCGTGTTCGTTACACGTGTAATCTATGACTACTTCATGAGCCGTGACAAGTGGTTGAACCTTACTTTCACAACAAAGGTTTCTGAGAAGATGATGAGAGATACAAAGTACGATTTTATCGGCTCTGCAAAGATGAGCGGTATCGTATATACAGTACTCGCGGTGTTGATGATAGGTTCATTTGCTTTGAGAGGCTTGCAGCAGAGCATCGACTTCACCGGTGGACGCAACTTTGTTGTGCAGTTCGAGCAGGAGGTTGAGCCAGAGCAGGTACGTGACCTCTTGAAGACAAAGATTACAAATGACAATGTACAGGCAATCGCTTTGGGTACTGACGGCAATACAATCCGTATCTCTACAAACTATATGATTGAGGATACAGATAAGAATGCTGACCGTCAGATTGAGGTATTCCTCTATGAGGCGTTTGTCGAGGGTGGTCTCATTGATCCTGCAAGAGTAAGCCTTGAGACATTCCGTGATATCGAGAACAGAGACGGTGGTTCAATCATCAGCTCTCAGAAGGTTGGTCCAAGTATTGCAGCTGACATCCGTGAAGGTGCCATCATCTCTGTGATCCTTGCGCTTATCGCAATCTTCCTGTACATCCTTGTGCGTTTCCGTAACGTGGCATTCAGTATCGGTTCAATCTTTGCGTTGGCAATCGACGTATTGATGATTATGGGCTGCTACTCACTGCTCTACGGTGTGCTCCCGATGTCACTCGAGGCAGACCAGACATTCATCGGTGCAATCCTTACAGCTATCGGTTACTCAATCAATGACAAGGTGGTTGTATTCGACCGTATCCGTGAGTTCTCGGGTCTCTATCCAAAGCGTGACAAGCGTGAGTTGTTCAACCTCTCATTGAACACAACCCTCGCACGTACAATCAATACTTCGGTAAGTACATTGATCGTGTTGCTCTGTATTTTCATCCTTGGTGGTGACAGCATCCGCAGCTTCTCATTCGCAATGATTCTCGGTGTTGTATTCGGTACAATATCATCATTGTTCATTGCTGCTCCTGTTGCTCTCAAGTTCTTGACAAGAAAGAAGTAATCATGTATTAAAATAAGAAATGACCCATACCGCCAAGGTGTGGGTCATTTTGTTTCTGTGATATTCATGGGCATTTTTGCCTTTGTACCTGCAATCTTGTCTACATCCAATGCCTGTCAGCAACTGGCAATCCTCTCTTTCAGGTAGTAGTAGGCAAAGCGGCATTTTGTGCAGTTGTGCAAACGGCAGTATCTGCGGTCAAGTTGCAGTATCGCTTGTGAATCGGCTGCACATTCAATGGCGATGCCTTTATCCTTCCATTTCCTTACAATGCTGTTCTCCTCGCTTTTGAGCTGGTGCAGCAGTTCCTCAGCCTTGCCGCATAGCCCGCTGTCGTTGCGGTGTTTCCCGTATATATATAATATAGGTATAATGGCATTTATTATTATTACATCGAGCTGGCGTTGTCTCATGTTTCCACACCCTATGGTCTCCGTACCGCCGAAACAGGCGTGGTTGCTCCAGTAGCCGTGTAGGGTAGTGTCAAGGAGTTTGTAATAACCTGTTATGGTCTCGCAGGCCGCTATGCTTGAGAAGTCAAGGCTCCTTTGCCAATAGAGTGCCGCAATCCTTGCTATGCGCACATGGGGTGTGGCGCAGCCCGTTCCCCAGGCCTTGTGGCCAATCTCTTTGAGACCGAACTTGTTCTTCAGAAACCTGTACTCCTTTGCAAGCTTGTTGTAGTACTCGCTTGTCAGTGCCTGTGTACGGTAGTAGTAAGGGATGCTCTCCTCGTCAAGCAGGCCTGCCTGGCCGAACATTATGGCTTCTACCTGCAACAGGTTGTCTCTGTGCTTGCCTAATGCGTTAAGATCAAGTACTCTTGCCCACTCTTCAAAGACGTCGCCCTGTATGCCGAACCCGAAGCTTCGTATTATGATTCTCATTAGTGTCTCCTCCCAGCGCCTGTCGCATAGTGCGTATGTCTTCTCTATTGCAGCGGCCTTCTCTTCAATGCGTTCCACAAGCAGACGCGACAGGTAGTTGTGGATGTTTATACTGCTCTGTCCTGTAATGGCCGTTATGCATGGCAGGCAACGGCTGTGCTGCTGTGCTTCGGTGAACTCGTCATCAAGTTCCCGTGGGTAGGATATGCATAGCTGATGCACGGCTTCGCCATGCTTCCTTAGTCTCTCGCAGTCATTTTCGATAGTCACGTGCAGTATCACGTTGTCATATCCCTCTTTGCTGTTGCGCAGTTCCTTCTCCCAATCGCTGCTCCTGTGGTGCAGTATCACGTTCCCGCTCCACTCCTTGTCGCCGATCCTTAACCTTGCGTTACAGAAGAGGTTGCTGTTTTCGCACTCCTTGCCGGTGTCGATGATCTTTATCTCTTCTCCGCTTGTAGTAATGAGCCTGCTCTTGGGTATAAGCCTGCTTTTCCAGATGTAATGCATCACTCCTTCCATGTCGTTTGCTTTTTGCAGCAAAGAAAAGAGATAAACCCCGCCAAAGTCAAATTCTTGGCGGGGTTTACTATTCTTTTTTAACAATGTTTTAGAAAAAGTCTTCTTGAAACGGCTTTTTAGCTCTTCTGGTTCTCTTTGGGATAGCTTATTCGTGTGTGGTATATTGCCATGAGTCTCTTCTTGAATACATCCTTTATGGTATCGATGTCCTTGAATGTAAGGGGGCTCTTGCTGTAGGTCTTGCTGTCGACCTGCTTGTCGATTATGCTGTCTACCATAGAACATATGTTCTCCTCGGTGTACTCCTTGATGCTGTGCGAAGCAGCCTCAACACAGTCGGCCATCATAAGTATCGCCTGTTCGCTCGTGGTGGGCATGGGACCAGGGTATGTGAAAAGTGTCTCGTCGATCTTCTCGTCGGGGTGGGCATTCTTGTATGATATGTAGAAGTAACCGGTCTTTGATAGCCCGTGGTGCGTGCTTATGAAGTTCTGTATGCTCTGTGGCAGGCCCTCATGCTTGGCAATCTCGATACCCTCAGTCACGTGCTTTATTATTATCTGTGCACTCTCTACCTCGCTCAGCGCGCTGTGCGGGTTGATACCACCGTTCTGGTTCTCGGTAAAGTATATCGGGTTGTTGGTCTTGCCAATGTCATGATAGAGCGCTCCGGTGCGCACCAGCAGGCTGTTGGCGCCTATTGCGCGGGCGCCTTCTGCTGCAAGATTGCTCACCTGTATCGAGTGCTGGAATGTTCCCGGAGCTTCCTGTGACATCTTCAGAAGCAGTTTGCTGTTGAGGTTCGACAGCTCTATCAGTGTCACGTTCGATACGAAATGGAATGTCTTCTCGAACACTATCATCATCGGGTATGCGATGAGCGTGAGAAGTGAGCTTATTCCAAGATAGAACGGCATCCTTGAACCGACCTGTGACATGTTGCCGGTCTCAATGAGGTTGTAACACAGGTATACCAGCATGTAGGTCAGGAATGTGATGAGCACGCAACGGAACATCTGCAGACGTGACTCAAGTTCCTTCATGCATAGTATCACGCTGCATCCGGCAGTCAGCTGCAAAAGCAGGAACTCATACTTCATCACAAGCATTGTAGAGCATATGAGTATGGTGGTCAGATGCACCATGAATGCGGTGTGGTTGTTTATGAACAGGCACAGCATCAATGGGACAATGGCGAAGGGCAACAGGAATACGTTGCCCACACCGTTGCTTATCATTATACCGAGTATTACAGGGAATGCTGTCGCTGCAAATATCGTAAAGGTATATTTGTATGTGTTTGTTATTACCTCGCGCTGGTAGATGTGCAGGTAGGCATGGAGCAGCAGCATCACAATGATTACAAAGAGAATCTGTCCAAAGAAGATGTATGTGTTGTTCTTGTTCAGCTGGGCATTCTCGGTTTTGCTCATCTCGTTGACGTATGCATTTATTATCTGTGCAGTCTTGTGGTCTACAAGCTCGCCCGGGTTTATGATTAGCTGTCCCTTCTGTATATTCGCCAAGGTGGAGTCTATCTTTGCTATTCTGCCTATGATGTCATTGCTTGTGCGCTTGATGTCAAGGAAGTAGTTGGGTTTTATTATGCTGTCCAGCGGGAGTGAGGCTCCCAGTTTCTGCATGAGGGCCTGGTTGGATGATACGGCTTTTATGGCGTCTTGGAGTGGAATGAACTCCTTTGTGCTCTTTGTCTCGGCCCTGTTCCCGTTGATTGATAAGGCCTCGCTGTAGTTGTTGTTCTTTATGAATCCGGCATCCTCGTCCGAGATTATTCCATAGTTGTAGAGCTCCTGAAGCTGGCTTGTGAAGTTGTCGGAACTCGGTGCCAGGCTCATGAACCAGCCGTTGTTTAATGTACTTCTCAGTTTCTTGACAGCTTGTCTGCCTACCTCGGGGTTGAAAATGAAGTAGGGCTTTGCCGCTTTTTTAGCGTTTTCCTGCTCTGTGGCAATGTCGGCATCGGCTTTGGGGACTTCGAAGCTGAACTCGGCGATAAGCTGTTCGTTCTCCCACGGTGTACCCTCCTTGAAGCCCAGACTTGTGCTTTTCTCGCGTGGCATGGTGTATGTTATGAAAAGGGTACATATTATCAATAGGCAGATGTGGAATATCTGACGTGAGTATCTCCTTATGAAATTCTTGAATTTTTCCATCATTACGGTAGTTTATAGAGTCCAAAAATACGAAATTTTTGCAACAACCAAGCATAAAACCGTTTTTTTGCATCTGTAGGCTTCTGCTGACGGTGCTTTTTGTCGGGCTGTGGCGAGTGTGACGTTAAAAATCTGTTATATTTATTTTGTTGTCAGCGCAAGTTATGTTAAATTTGCATATTGATATATTGTATATTAGGCTTTGTGGGCTTCAGGGGCATTTGTGCTTTGTTGTCCATTTGGTATCGGTTTGAAAATAATAGAATTATGAGCGAAAGAAAAGTAAGGGTGCGTTTTGCGCCGAGTCCTACGGGTCCGCTCCACATCGGCGGTGTAAGGACAGCATTATATAACTACCTGTTTGCAAAGCAGAATGGCGGTGATCTCGTGTTCCGCATTGAAGATACCGACTCGAACCGTTTCGTACCGGGTGCCGAGGAGTATATCCTTGAGTCATTCCGCTGGTTGGGAATAAAGTTCGACGAGGGTGTCAGCTTCGGTGGCAACTATGGTCCCTACCGTCAGTCGGAGCGTCGTGACATCTACAAGAAGTATGTTCAGGTGTTGCTCGACAACGGCAAGGCATACATAGCCTTTGATACTCCCGAGGAACTCGAGGCCAAGCGTGCCGCAATGGATAATTTCCAGTACGATGCATCGACCCGTCTGAGCATGCGCAACTCGCTTGCGTTGCCGGCCGAGGAGGTCAAGGCTCTCATCGAGAGCGGCCACCAGTATGTGGTGCGTTTCAAGGTTGAACCGGGTGAAAAGGTTGTTGTCAACGATATTATCCGCGGCGAGGTTACGATCAATTCTTCAATCCTTGACGACAAGGTGCTGTACAAGTCGGCTGACGAGCTGCCTACATACCACCTTGCGAACATTGTCGATGACCACCTTATGGAAATCTCTCACGTTATCCGTGGTGAGGAGTGGCTCCCTTCGGCTCCGTTGCATGTGCTTCTGTACCGTGCCTTCGGTTGGGAGGATACAATGCCGCGTTTTGCGCATCTGTCGCTTCTGCTAAAACCCGAAGGCAACGGCAAGCTCAGCAAGCGCGACGGTGACCGTCTGGGCTTCCCCGTGTTCCCGCTCGAGTGGCACGACCCTGCGAGCGGAGCTGTCTCATCGGGCTTCCGCGAGAGCGACTATCTGCCCGAGGCCGTCATCAACTTCCTGGCTCTCTTGGGCTGGAACCCCGGTGACGATGTTGAGCTGATGCCAATGGAGGAGCTTGTGAAGAAGTTCGATCTCTCAAAGTGCAGCAAGGCCGGCGCTCGTTTCGATTACAAGAAGATGGTTTGGTTCAACCATGAATATATATTGAAGAAGTCTGACAGTGAGATAGCAGCGTTGTTCATGCCTGTTGTTGAGGCTCATGGCATAAGTACTACTCCCGAGTTCCTCGAGAAGGTGGTGTCGCTGATGAAGGGTCGTGTGAACTTCGTGCATGAGCTCTGGGATGCCTGCAGTTTCTATTTTGTAGCCCCAACAGAGTATGACGAGAAGACTGCGAAGAAACGTTGGAAAGAGGACTCTGCGCAGAAGATGGGCGAATTGGCCGCGTTGCTCGAGGGCCTCGAGGACTTTTCAATCGAGAGTCAGGATGCAGCCGTGCACCAGTGGATTGAAGCCAAGGGCTACGGCATGGGCGAGATTATGAACGCTTTCCGTCTTGCACTTGTGGGCGAGGGCAAGGGACCGCAGATGTTCGACATCTCAGGGCTTATCGGCAAAGAAGAGACTCTTTCACGCCTCAAGAGGGCTATTGAAGTTTTAGGATAACATCGGTTCGTCTAAAATTCTTGAAATGTACACTTTAGGTATATATCTATATGCAGCCTTGGTTCGTCTGGCAGCGTTTTTCGGACACAAAAAGGCGAAACTCATGCTTGAGGGGCACAAGGAGATATTTTCTGTTCTCAAGGAGAAGGTAAAGCCGGGCAGCGACTATGTGTGGTTCCATGCATCCTCTTTGGGTGAGTTCGAACAGGGGCGTCCTATGATAGAGAAACTGCGTGCCGAGCACCCGGAGTACCGTGTGGTACTGACATTCTTCTCGCCATCGGGTTACAAACCTGCAAAGAATTACCAGCAGGCCGATATAGTATGTTATCTTCCTTTCGATACAAAGAAGAATGTGAAGCGCTTCCTTGACATTCTGCAACCAAAGATGGCGTTCTTTATCAAGTATGAGTTCTGGATGAACTTCCTTGGTGAACTCAAGAAGAGGGATATTCCTACATATAGCGTCTCTTCAATCTTTCGCAAAGATCAGACATTCTTCAAGCCTTGGGGTGGCCGTTACCGTATGTCGCTCCATTCGTTCACTCATCTTTTTGTACAGAATGAACAGTCGAAACAGCTGCTCCGTTCTATTAACATCAAGAACGTGACGGTGGTGGGTGATACCCGTTTCGACCGTGTGATAAAGATTCTTGAACAGGCGCGCCAATTGCCTCTCATTGATGCTTTTGTCGAGGGCGAGAGGAAAATCTTCGTTGTCGGCAGTTCCTGGGGGCAGGACGAGTCAATATATATGTCCTATTTCAATGCCCACAAGGAGTGGAAGCTTATAATTGCCTCTCACGAGGTGAACGAGGAGAGGGTGGCAAGCATCGTCAAACAGTATTCGGGCAGATGCGTGCGCTACAGTAATGCAACAATCGAGGAGGTCCGTGATGCCGACTGTCTTGTCGTAGACTGCTACGGTCTGCTTTCGTCAATATACCGCTATGGTGATGTTGCATACGTGGGCGGTGGCTTCGGCGTAGGTATCCATAATGTGCTTGAGGCTGCGGTGTATGGCATTCCGGTGCTCTTCGGGCCCAACAACCGTAAGTTTCAGGAGGCGCAGCAGCTCAAGGCCTGCGGTGGTGGAATAGAGATTGTCGGTATCAATGATGTTGCCGAGGTCATGGACCGCTTTGCGTCCGATGCGGCGGCTCTTGAGGCAGCAGGCAAGGCTGCCGGTGATTATGTGGCCGGCAATGCAGGCGCTTCGGCAAAAATATTCAAGGCGTTGGGCCTGTGATGTGGCCTTATTTATTATTGGGAATATATATAACATAATAACCTTTTTAAATTTAAAGTTATGAAGTATTTGACAAACGAGAAATTGGTGATTGTCGGCGCAGCCGGTATGATCGGTTCAAACATGGCACAGTCGGCTCTTATGATGGGCCTTACAACAAACTTGTGTCTTTATGACGTGTTCTCTCCAGAGGGTGTTGCCGAGGAGATGCGCCAGAGTGGCTTCGATGATGTAAACATCACAGCTACAACAGACGTTGCCGAGGCTTTCAAGGATGCAAAGTATATCATCTCTTCAGGTGGTGCTCCACGTAAGGAGGGCATGACACGTGAGGACCTCTTGGCCGGTAACTGCAAGATTGCCGAGGAGCTCGGTAAGAACATCAAGACATACTGCCCTGACGTTAAGCATGTTGTTATAATCTTCAACCCTGCCGACCTTACAGGTCTTGTAACTCTCCTTTACTCTGGTTTGAAACCGGGTCAGGTTACAACACTCGCTGGTCTTGACTCAACACGCTTGCAGAATGCTCTTGCAAAGAAGTTCGGTGTGATGATGAAGGATGTTACAGGTTGCGCTACTTACGGTGGCCACGGCGAGCAGATGGCTGTATTCGGCAGTGCTGTAAAGATTGCCGGCAAGCCTCTGACCGACCTCATCGGTACAGCAGAGTTCCCCGCTGAGGAGTGGGAGCAGATGAAGAAGGACGTTACACAGGGCGGTGCAGCTATCATCAAGCTCCGTGGCCGTTCGTCATTCCAGAGCCCGTCTTACCTTTCAGTTGAGATGATCCGTTCAGTTATGGGTGGTGAGACATTCCGTTATCCTGCCGGCACATATGTTTCTAACGAGAAGTACGACCACATCATGATGGCGATGGATACAGTCCTCGATGCCAACGGTTGCTCATACAAGATGCCGGTAGGTACTCCTGAGGAGATTGCAAAGCTCGACGCAAGCTACGAGCACCTTTGCAAGATGCGTGATGAACTCGTTACTTTGAACATTGTTCCTGCAATTTCAGAGTGGAGCAGCATCAACCCTAACCTCTAATATCGGTTAATTGCTTTTATAATGTTACGGGAGCGCACGCGCTCCCGTACTTTTTGTAGCTATGGTAACTGTGTGCATTCCCTTTGCCCGGGCTATCATAGTCACATTAGCCTCCTTTCCTCACTTTTTCGCCCTTTTATGCAAAAAGTATCTTAAAAGTTTTGTCATTTAAGAAATTGTATCTACTTTTGCGCTGCATTTTGTGTAATGTAGAAAATAATATAAACTAAATAAATAAAATAGGAAATGATTGTAGTACCTGTTAAAGAGGGCGAGAACATTGAGAGAGCTCTCAAAAAATTCAAGAGAAAATTCGAGAAGACCGGTGTAGTTAAGGAGTTGCGCGCTCGTCAGCAGTTTGACAAGCCTTCAGTTCTCAAGAGACTGAAGATGGAGCACGCTATCTATGTTCAGAAGCTTCGTGCAAACGAGGAATAAGAAACAATCTGAATAATTCTTAAAAACCGGATATTTTTCTTGTTTTTTAGACTAAAGTGATTTATATTCGTTGCCGAAAGATACTTTTCTTTCGGCAACGAATATGTTTATAGATTCATTTATCGGGTATCTCAAGGCTGAGAGGAATTACTCGGCGCATACGCTCAGGGCGTATGCCGGTGATCTTCGGTCATTTGAGGCGTTTATGACCCGCATGGATGAGTCTATTGATTTTTTCAATGCCGATGCCGATGTGGTGCGTGCCTGGGTGGCCGCGCTGATGGATGAGGGTGCAGCCCCTTCGTCGGTGTGCCGCAAGCTCAGCGCCCTGCGCAGCTTCTACTCTTTCCACCGCACGGCAGATGCGTCGCTCTCCAACCCGGCGGCTCCTCTGCAGGGGCCCAAGCGCAGAAAGAAATTGCCGGTGTTTCTCAAGGAAAGCGAGATGAATGAGCTCATCGACGAAGTGCAGTTCGGTGAGGGGTATACGGCATGCCGTGACAGGATGGCGCTTATATTCTTCTATGAGACGGGAGTGCGCTTGTCGGAACTGGTAGGGCTCAATGTCGATGATATTGACCTCGGCGCTTCGGTGGTGAAGGTTGTGGGCAAACGCAATAAAGAGCGTGTGATACCTTTTGCAAAGGAACTGAAAACCGAGCTGGAGCGTTATCTTGGGGTTAGGGAGCAGTTTGCCGGATGCAGTTCCGGGGCATTGTTCCTCTCGTCCCGTGGCGGACGCATAAGCAACTCCCAGGTCTACCGTATGGTGGGCGGACGTCTGTCGACGGTTACCTCGGTAAAGAAGAAGAGTCCGCACGTGCTGCGCCACACATTTGCTACGGCAATGCTCAACAACGAGGCTGAGATTGGGGCGGTAAAAGAGTTGCTCGGTCATGAGAGGCTTGCGACAACCGAGATTTATACGCACCTCACATTCGAGGAATTGAGACGATTTTATGATAAGGCTCATCCACGGGCCGGTAATAACTAAATAATAGGAGGAAATATTATGGAGACAAGAATTCAGGCGGTTCATTTCGACGCATCACAACAGTTGGTGGAGTTCGTAGAGAAAAAGGTTGCGAAATTCGAGAAGCTTTGCGAGGGTGCTACTGCTCTTGACGTGAACATGAAGCTGATTAAGCCCGAGACAGCGATGAACAAAGAGGTTGCCCTCCGTTTGTCAACAGGCAATGGCGAGCTCTTCGCTTCAAAGGTGAGCGATACCTTTGAGGATGCATTGCTTGGCGCTATTGATGCAATCAAGGTGCAGATTGAGAAGACCCGCAACAAATAGTGCGTGTCTCTTGGCGGAATATATGCAAGGGTGGCCTTTGGGCCGCCCTTGCTGTTTTAGTTAAAAAATAAAATGTAGATTGTCCGTCTAAAAAAAGAGTTGTATTGATTATATATAATTAATGAAAAACAATATTTTTGCAACGAAAAGGAGGAAAAGGCAAAATAGAGTACAGATAACAGAGTACAAGACTTTTAGTAGCTTTTGATAACCTTTGTAAACTAAAAACAAACAACCAAGAAATGCAAAGCTATAATACCATATACTGCAATAGTCCGGGGTCGGTAACAGGCAATCTCTTTTATTTGCTTTGCAATATATTGAGTTATAATGCTTTGCAATACCCTCTCCTAAATACGGATATAAAATATAAGAAAATGCGCTATTGTGCAGCACCTCAACGTGCCGCACGGAAGCGCGTTTTTTTGACCTTATAAAGTAAAAAAAATTAAAAATAATAACTAAGCGATGAAACAGAAAAAAGAATTTTACACACCACCTATTGCTACGGTGGTGGAGATTGAGACATTGCAGATGCTTGCAATGAGTGGTCAAGGAACCGACACCAGTGGTGATCATGATTTTGGAGGTCGTGGTGCCAGCAAGCGTCGCGGGCAATGGGGCGATTTATGGAATGAGAAATGAGAAATGAGAAATGAGAAATATCGTGCCAATGAGTGAATCTTCCGTTCAAACTATTTCTGCTTTCTGCTTTCTCCTTTCTGCTTTAATTTTTAAAAATATCGTGCCAACGAAGTGAAAACAAACAATAATTAAAATATGAATAACATAGCATTTAAAATAAGTAGTAAAATGGCTGGAAGGACATTTAATTTCTCCTTTATTCTTTTTACTTTCTCTTTTTTATTTGCCGCTTGCCAGCAGGATGACATCGCACCCGACACACCCGGCACTCCTACTGCCGGGCGTCATCTGCGACTGAGCGGCAGTGCGGGTAGCGACAATGCCGCCACACGTGCTTCGTGGACTGACAACAACGACCGCAAGCTTACCTTTGCGTGGGATTACAGCGACCCCGCCGCTACAGAGTCGGACATGAAGATGGCGTTTACCAAAAGAGACGGCAGCTACTTGGAGACTACCGAGGGTAATCTGGTGACGGATGCGAGGATTCTGCGACATACCGATGCCGAGAAGCAGGACGATGCCCATTTCGCAATCTTCGAGACCATAGGTACATACAATCCCGAATGGCCTGATGATGTATTTGACGGATATACCGTGCACGCCGTTACACCTATAAACACAGCCAACAGCTCAACGGCAGAGGTTGTCATTGATGATGAGGGTAAAGGTACATTCATCACTACGCTCTATATGCCGACGAGGTTCACCCAGTCGGGGATAAACGACCTGTCACATCTGAGCAATTACACGTATATGTACACCAATGCTGTTCTTGACAATTGCACCGCCTCACTCTTCTTCGAACACCTTACAGCATACGTCCGCTTCAAGGTATATAACTGGCGAGGAGAGCCTGCCACCATATATGGCGTGAAGTTGGCGGTGATAGATTTCGAAGACAACCCCTGTTCCGCTTCGGGTGTTCAGGTGACTTACAATCCCAGCACTTATTCCTTAGACTATAGACCGGCAAACGAGGTTACAGACATCCAGGTGGATATTACCGATGGTAGTATAGATACCGATGGCAGCATATTCCTCTATGCTCCCGTATTCCCACAGGGAATTTTTGATCCGTTCTTTGACAAGCTCCTGCGCTTCACCATTATCGCACAAGACCCGACTGGTGCGGCAGAAGAAGGTGAATATGAGTATTTCACCTACGAGCTCGAAAGCACGGCTTTCAAGAACGTTACAGGCTCATACGATTGGAAACGCGGTAACCTCTACACTTTCCATCTCTACCTTGATGATGTGTTGAGAGTTCCCGAAGTCACCGTAAACGACTGGAACGAGCAGGATATAGCGGGCGGCGAGGCTGTCGAGTGGGTGAACGGCTTCAGCGAGACAGGCGATTATGAGCCTGCACAA
>CALCYA010000074.1 GCA_937906165.1 uncultured Bacteroidales bacterium
AAGAAACTCCATAATCTTGCTTGTTTTGCAGCAAAATTATGGAGCGTATAAGGTGCGGTAAAAGACAGAACTACAGGAACACTTCCATACCGTTTATCTCGAATATGCAAACATCGCGCACGGTGCGTATTTCTCGGCTATCGAGCAGCTTAATACGGCGAGTGCCTTTGTAGAAATCGTACCGCAGTGGCACTGCATTGCGATAATGCAGTATCTCACCGTTGCTTTTCCATAGAGAAATATCCACAGGGTCGCCTGCCTGCAACATCTTGCGGAGTGTTGAAATATGTATTGCCTTTGCCATTATTGGAATGTATCTTTGAATTGTTTAGTAAATACCCTTGCATTGTGTGAAATCGGCAACTCCAATGCAAACTTGTCTGCCTTTGCATATCTCCAAGTAAACTCAATTTTATGTTTACCTGCGTCATCATCTGTAACCTCGTGCGTAAACTCCTCGATAATGATACGCTGTTCCTCGTTGTTCGAGCCCTTGAAGATGTGATGTGATAGCAGGAACTGCGTCAGCCATTCTGCCTCTTCGGTACGCATTGGAGCCGTCTTCACTTCAAAAAGCTGTTTGTTTCTCTTGTCATAGTGCTGTATTGTTCCGCTACATATCGCCTCGCCCTTATCTGTAGAAGTCTTAACATTCGTGCTTCCTTGCAGGTAGTAATCTTCCCAACAGTTGAAAGCGTTGCGGAAAGAGAAACAGACCTCAACAGGCTTTTCCCGAAGGTAGAATATCATCATTCTGTTCCCAATCTGAAAATTAAGGCTTATCATTTCCTTGCAATCATCACTCCATACATACGACATTATATCCAAGTAGCAGACCATATAATCAGTAATGCCTGTTTCGCCTGCAATGTTTCTCTCCTCAAAGCGTTCAGCCTTTATCTCACCGCTTATTGTGCGGTAAACGATATTATAAACAGATACTATCGCCTCGCCTTTCTCGTGGTATGCCGACAGATAGACATCATTGTCCGCGTCAAATTCCATTGCTGAAAGAGTGGTAAGAAAATAACGCGAAGCAAACAGCGGTGCAGCGATATTCGGAGAAAAAGAGCAGAAAAGCACCTTTGCCTCCACATCAATAGAAGCACCACCTACGCGGTTGGTCGCCCTCACCCAAAACTTCATAAATGATAATCCGTGCATTTTCATATACTCTTCTACAATCTCCCTTACATCATAGAGCGTAACTTTGCCGTTGTAACTATACAGCCTGCAATCCATCATTTTTGTTTGTTGGTCATCATCGAACACAATAATATCCACCACATCGTCAGCAGTAGTGAACGTAAGCGAGGATAGTTGCGAGGAGTACATAAGTTCTTCCGGCACGTATGTATCAAGTTTTATTGGCATAGTTGTATTGTTTGCCGGCAAAGGTAGCCGACAAACAAGGTTGCACAAAAGACAGCACCCGGAGCCGGGTGCTGTGCCTTTTTATTCGCTTTCAAACTGCTGTATATATAGCACCTTGCGAATTTTCCCGTGTGCTACATACGAATGTGAAACATTCGGCAGATTTGCAGTAATGGGATTATAGACTTCTCTTTGCTGAAACATACGAAAGCAAATAATCCTATCCAATTTCTCAACTGCTCTTTTCATTGATGTAAATGTATGCGTGGCAAACGGGCTTGTTGATAGCAACATATCAATGTTTTTCTCTACGGCAAAATGCTTTTCAATGATTTGATAGACTTTCATTCTCTTCGCTGTTAAATTTGTGTTCTAATAATCTTCTTCTCTCTTCATTCATTACGGCTATTTCCGTGTTATAACATTCTCGGTAAATATCGCTGTAACCGACCAAATTCTGCCAAGTGTCATATTTCTGCATTGTCTTGCGTATGCTGTGTGCTGCATCAAACAACACATTCAACTCCTCTTGTGTGTACCTCTCAATGTATTTCATACTGCTACATTTTTAAGTGTGTTATGTTCGTGTATTAACCTATCAACGAAATTTGCACCGATGTTCAAACCGAATTTTGCCTTTAGATGAAAAGCATATCGCAATGCTTTCAATGGCTCTTTTGTGTGGCAAACTGCACTCTCTGTCTTGTTAGGATTTTTTACATAGACTTTCCAAACTCTGCCTTTCTTCTCGGCTGTAATAACTCTCTTTGACTTAATTGCTTTCATACTATCAAAAAATTAAAATGAATAAACCAACATATTGTAAACTGTAATTTCGGACTCTGCACAAATACGCTCGGCAATGGTGCTTGCCTCTTCCTTGTCGTGTGCCTCAACCGACAAAACAAAAATTTCATTATCAAAATTTTCAACTTCAACTTGAAATGTGCTTATGCAATCGCAAGAGCTGGAGAGATTTTTTCTTCTATTGCCACCCTCTTCAAAAGGCAATAACTTGTAAGCCGATGTGTGAACTGAATGTGTCATAACTGTATGCTTTTAATTGATGATTAATGTTTATGCACTGCGCTTTCGCCTATCGAGATTTTTTATGTGCATACAAGGGCAACACGGTAAGGATATAACCTCACAAGGATTATAGGAAAAATTTACCCGACGGGCTACAAGAAATTGTTGGTAAAGCGACAAAAGAAAAGCGGAGCGACAAAGAATTTTCAATTATTCCTTATCACTCCGCCTGTCCTTGTGAATATCCGTGTGGTGCAACCTTCGCACTCAAAAAAAACGTGGCCGAAAGCATTGCAGTGCAGTTTAAGCATCAATGCACGGTGGCACATTGCATATCGGCTGTTATATATTAAAAGAGGGAAGTTTACTCCAAGGCGGCTTGTTTCAATAGCGTGAAGAATTTAGCAAAAGCTAGTCATCTCTTATTGTTGAGGAGCAGTATGTGAAGAAAATCTGATATTATCAATATTAATAACTTTCTCAATTCGCTTAATTCTGTCAAATA
Organism: uncultured Bacteroidales bacterium; assembly: GCA_937906165.1. Lineage (GTDB taxonomy): Bacteria > Bacteroidota > Bacteroidia > Bacteroidales > Bacteroidaceae > HGM04593. The sequence goes on from CALCYA010000074.1 coordinate 2,909, forward strand.
CTGTTTGACGTGGATAACCTGTCAAATTGACCACCTGTGGAGCAGACATACCAATCTTCAGAAGATAGCATACTCTTAATACCGGTTCACTTATTCTTTTGAATTTAGCTTGTATCTCATATGTAAATTCCGGGTATAGCTTGTCTATTGCTCCAAGTAATTCTTTCCATTCCTCATCATTAAGATGATATTTGCCTTTGGAGGCCTTTTTCACTTTCTCAATGATCTCTTTGGCATCACCAGAGATGTTGTTCATAATTGTCAGTCTTGTTAACTCCCGGTTCTGTGCAATTAGCATTTTGAAATCATTCTCAGCCTCTTCCAATTGTTTGGCAAGTTTGGACTTGGCTATGCAAATCGATTCTAAATCTTTTTCTTTCTGTATAATGAGTTTTTTTTCTTCTTCAATCTCTTTTTCTTTCATTTGTATAAACAACTTAGATTCCTTTATCTTATTCTCCTTTTGAAAGATAGTATCCAGCATACGCTTTTTTTGGATATAATGATGAAGTGTTATGGCAAGTATTATAATAATGAATGTTAAGAAACCGAATAGAAGATAGTACCTTGCTTTTGTGGCTTTCTCTATAATAGCCATCTCCTCCTCTTTTTCGCGCCTGTACTGAAAGAAATTCTTTGCATTTGTTGTGTGTTCAAGAGTTCTTTTGTCAATTACAGCCTCATTGGCATCAATAAATTTAATTGCATATTCAGCGGCTTTGTCTTTATCTCCTTTCTTAGTATAATATCTTGTCAGCCAACGTGCGGCATCATATTTTGACTCAATACTGTTGGAGTTTGCGTATAGTTCTACCATTGCAACAGCTGCACTGTCGGCAGATACAAAACGCTCGTAATAAATGGCAAGACTTATTAAATAATTCGGTGGGAATTTTTTATTAGGATTCTCTTTTAATAAAGAATAACATAAAGATGCTTCTTCTTTATAACCCAGCACTGTATAATCTCCCATAGCTTTTGCAAGTATATCGTGATTGTTGCTTGTGATTTTATTCTTACCTTTCAGAATGTAATCATAATATTTCACTGTATTAAGTGTGTCATTAACTTTAAAATAACAACTAGCAACATTCGCATATGTTCTTTCATTTATTGTTCCGGTTGCTTCTGCGACAGAAAGCTGTTTAAGTGACATATTAAGCGCTTCTGTATAATTGAATTGCACCTTATATAAATAAGACAACTGAGAGTATGCGTTTTCCCACAAAGAACTATCTATATTTTTTTTTGTTTCGGCAATTTCAGCGGACTTCAAGAAATACGTTATAGCCCGAGGATAATCATTGAGGTCACGGTATACACTACCCATATAATAGTATGCTTCTTGTATATCTTCTACAGTTCCTTCTTTTTCAAAGTAGCTACATAATTCTTTTATACTTATAGAAGAAGTATGCTTTATAAATGCTTTGTCACGTAGTCTGATGTCAAGTAATGATAATCTATTTTGCAAATACTCAGGCTCGTTTTTGAATAATGGTCTTAGCGAATCAAGTTGTTCCATTGCTTTTTGGGGCAACGTATCTCCCATCGCTTTTATCTCATTCAACTTGTATATAAGCCCTTCATTACAATCTTTGGTGCACGATGCGTTAAGCAAAATAATAAAAATAGCAAATTTAATAAGGTGTTTCATTTGGTATGTACTAGGTATTGACAAAGCAAAAATAATTCAAAAAAACGAGCTATATAGAGATTTTATGTCCGAATATGTCCGATATTGCAAATTAACATATTATTATCCTTAAAAGAAGCCAATGTGCTAACACGTTGTGTAACAGTGTGTTAAAAATGGAGGGGGGCGATTATTTAAAATTATTCGGGCAATGTCGGACATAAATCTCTTTGTGGCTAATTGACACAGCTTTACATTTGCAAAAACAAAAAACGCAAATGATATGAAAAAAACAATTAATGGTATGAGGTGTGGTGTTGTATATACCAAAACTGCTAACGGGAGAGCTGGCGTTTATATAACGTCATTATGTCGCCTCTTTATCTTATTTCTATTGCTTATACTTGGAACAACTGTTTGTGCACAATCAGAAGGTACAGTTCAGATAGAATTAGAAAACAATGAGGGAGATGATTTTATTTCAACAGATGAGTTGCCAAAAAGAGATTTAGATATAGCAGCCATATTGCCATTGGTGCTATATGATAACACTAGTACTACTCTGTCAATAACAAGTCAAAACGTAACTTTTGAGTCTGTAAATTATTATATAGTAGATGAAACAAACCTAGTATCACAACAAGGTGAAATAATATTACCTAAAGGTGTGGAGATAACAATATCACTTTTGCAGGTCTTAAGTGGAGTGTACAGAATCGTGCTGGATTTTGAAGGAAACTTCTTTCAAGGATATTTTTATGTTGAGTGAGTAACATCTTCTCATAAATGGGATTACAAGTTTAAGATAAAAACATGATATAATGGATACTTTGTTCAAACGACTATTATCACATCTAAAGATTAGGCATACACAATATGCAAATAAACTTTATAATGAGCATCCTTATAGATATACAATGTATGGCATGAAACAAATGCTATCTAGTTATCAAGTAAATAGTAAAGCATACCAATTATCGGATAAAAAAGAATTATTAAAATTAGAAACTCCGTTTATATCAGAAGTCTCAAATGATTTGGTTATAGTAAAAAGTATAAATGAGAAACAAGTAGTTTTTGATTGGTACGGAGAAATAATAACAGTTGCAACAGAAAGGTTTTATGAATCGTTCTCAGGTAAAGTGTTATTATCATACCCTCAAAAGCAATCAATAGAACCAAACTATAAGGAGCACATAAAAAAAATGAAACTTGATATTACAGAATGGATAATAGTAATTTCAGGTTTAATACTCTTATCTACATATCTTTATATACATAAAAGTTCAGAATATGATATTTTGAATATTCTTCGAGGTGGACTTGACTTAATTGGAATTTATATCTGTAGCCTAATAATCGGGAAAAGTTTAAATATTGAAAATAAAGCGACAGATAGAATCTGTAATCTTTTTAAGAAAAGTAGTTGTAATGATATTTTAGAAATGCCTATTGCTAAGTTTCTAAATAGATATGGGTGGGGAGAAATAGGATTATCGTATTTTACTGTAAATTTGATTATAATCTTATTATTTCCAAATCACATATACGAATATTTGCCTATAATTTCAATAATAGTATCACCTTATATTATTTGGAGTATCTGGTATCAAAAGTATAAGGCAAAAAATTGGTGCAGTTTATGTTTAATAGTACAAATTATCCTTTTTCTACAAGTCATAATATCAATATTAGATAGTTCAATTCAAGAAGTTAATTTACAAGCAATAGTTCCTCCTATAATGTATCTAATTACAGTCTTGCTTGTTCATAAAATTATAGATATAATGAAAGAGGCATTAAGTGCAAAGGATTGGAAAGCAAAACTAACATTACTTAAATATCAAAAAGAAATTATTGATAAATTATTTGAATCGCAAGAATTATATGATATAAGTACCAATACCTCAAAAATTGTTTTCGGGAATGAAGATGCCAATTATACTTTGACAATATTCAGTAATCCATATTGTAATCCATGTGCAAAAATGCATGAAAGAATCTCAAGTCTATTAAACTCAGGGTGCAAAATACAATATATATTTACTTATTTTTCAGAGGATCTAAGTAATATTAATAGGTTGTTTATCGCAGCATATTTAAAATATGGAAAAGAAAAGACCTGGAATTTATTAACAGAATGGTACTCCGGAGGAAAAAATCAAAAAGAAAAATTCTTTGATAAAGAATTAGAAATAAATGATAAAAATATAGAAGAAGAGTTTAGACATCACGAAAATTGGAAACGAATAAGTGGTTTTAATGCAACACCGACACTGCTATTTAATGGAAAGAAACTACCAGAAGCGTATAACCTTGACGACATTATATATATAATAAACAATGGGCTTTAATAGAAGAATTATGGAATCTACTAAATTTCCTAAAGAAGAAGAATATTTAAATCACTTGATACTGCATTCGCACGATATACCGTCAGCCATAGGATTATTAAATGGGGGAACTGGTATTGCGCTTGTTCTAATGCATTATTCAAGAGTTCGCAAATGTCGGTATATAGAGAAATCAGTTGATTTCCTAATAGAAAATATATTAAAGCGCATATCAAAAACGACAAAAACAGAATTTGCATCGGGCTTGTCTGGAATAGGTTGGGGTATTGAATATCTTATCCAAAATAAATATATGAAAGGATGTGGTGCTGATATATTACTGGATATAGATAAACAAATCATGAACATAGATTTTTCGCGATGTGAGAATTACAACTTATTTGACGGGTTAAAAGGGTATTTACATTATGCAATAGCGCATTTACAAGGTGCGAATATAGCAAAAAAGAAAGTTTTTGATTTCGCATTTGTACAATCTTTAGTATTCGCAACGGAAAAAGCGATAAAAGCAAATACAAAAGATTCCGAATTGGAAACGCTTTATGCGAATTTGCTTGAATGTATTGCCGGAAAAACAGAAGTGTATATTATGGAATTAGAAAGGTTTATAAACAAAAATGCAATCAATAATAGGAAAGACCTAACACTATATTCCGGTATTGCAGGTTGGATAGAACTTAAACTAAATAAATAATGAAACACATTTATATAATAGATGAGCATATAAGTTCAAAACAGAATGGAATAGGGACATATATGAAACAAATAATCAATTGTTGTAAAAATGAGAATACTGAAGTAAATCTAATTTCTTACAACGATGAAAGTGATAAATTTGTGCTGAAATATTATGAAAGTGTTAAGGTATATTGTGTCCCTTTCTGTGGAAGAGGAGCATTCCTAAAAATAGGGAATTTAAGTTTTGCTGTACTGAAACAATATATAACAGATAATAAAGATAATATTTTCTTTGTTAATCATTCACCATGTGTGGATTTCCTAAAAGCGCTTAAGAGATATTTCCCGAAATCAAAAATTGTATTCACGATACACGATCAAGGGTGGACTGCGCCGCTGTTAGGTAATGAAAAAGCATTGATTGATATTTTAAATAGGGTACCAGTAAAAAAAGAATTCAGAAAAAATATTAGGTTCATAAGAAAGTACTTTTCTGAAGAAAAACGTATGTATAAGCTTGTGGATGCTGTTGTCTGTTTATCAGAATCGACATACAATCTTTTACAAAATGTGTATAATATAGAAAAAGATAAAATTCATTTAATCCCCAATGCATTACAAACCAATAAAAAAAGTGAAAACATCATAAATAGGAATGATGCAAGAAGAATACTAAATATTGATAAAGATGAAACTATTTTATTTTATGCAGGACGAATAGTAAGAGCAAAGGGGATATTTGAACTTGTAAAGGCTTTTAATTCTATTTCTTTCTTTTTCCCTAAAGCTCGTTTGGTCATTGCCGGAGAAATGCATCAACAAGAAGAAATAGTTAAGTTTGCAACAAATTCTATAACTAAAATAACATTTACAGGATTGATTTCACAGGAATTGATGAACTTATGGTATGCTGTTGCAGATATTGGCGTTCATCCATCATATACAGAACAATGTAGTTTTACTTGCTTAGAGATGATGAAAAAAATTGGTTTAATTCTGACAACAGACGGATTAGGGCTCAGAGATATGTTCAAAAATTATAAAAATGCCATAGTGATACATATACCTCACAATAGTGATAATATGGAAAATGAATTAACAGATAACATTATTGAAGGATTAAAAATAGTTCTAAATTTGGGTGAAGAAACAAAAGCAAGACTTAAAGAAAACTGTAAGAAAGACTTACAAGATAAATATAGTTATGAAAGAATGATGGCAAACTATTCAAAACTAATGTCATCATTTAATTAAATGATTTTTCAGTTGCAACGAAAAATAAATCAACGGCTACATTGTAGCCATAAGTAAAACTTTTAAAAAAACAAACAATGAAAACAATTAAACGAGTAATCTTAAACGAGGCTACAGAACTTACAAATGACGAAATGAAAATGGTATTTGGAGGAAGCGCTACTAATGCGAATTATACCAGCAGTTGTTCGGTAACATGTAAGGACGATGATTACCTAGATAGAGTAGAAATAACCGATTGTATGGGACGTTGTACTGCTTCAGGCGATACTGTAACATGTATTGGGGAAACTTTGTACTTAAGAAAAAAATGTAATGGACACGAAAGTTCCGGACCAATAAGTGAACTTTAAAACAAAAAGAGGCTGACTCAAAATACAAATTAGAGGTTTATTTTTCCAGCATATTGAGGGTAAATAAAATCTCCAATGAGGTTTAAATTTATTTTGAGTCAGCCCTCTAATGCGTATTCTGATATTTTTATAATTATTTTAAACAATGACTTATGAAAAAGATATTGATATTCACCATAGTATTTATAATTATAAGTTTGCCTTCATATTCACAAAAAAACATTTTAATATTTGGAGACATAAGCAACTGTTTCACTATGGAAGGGGTTGCAAACGCAAATGTGGAATTGTTAGATGCTAATGGCAACGTAGTAGTATCAGATAGCAGCAAACTCATAGTGCGTAAAGATGTTTATGAAAATTCAGAATCGTATTCTATAGACAAATACAGTGGGGCTATATTTAAATTATCAATAAAAGAGATACAGGATTACAAACTTATAATAAATGCTTTGGGTTACCTACCTTACGTGCAACATATAAAGGCAGATGAACTGAGGAGCATTAAGAATTTCGATGCAGGCAGCATTTATCTTCATCCGGAACCAAAACAACAAATTCTAGATGAAGTAGTCGTAACGGCAACTAAAGTAAAAATGGTATATAAAGGAGACACCATTGTTTATAATGCTGATGCCTTTAATGTTTCTCAAAGCGAATCATTGCGAAAGTTAATAGAGCAAATGCCCGGCACCGAATTTATAGATGGACGCATTTATGTAAACGGGAAGTATGTAGACAACTTATTGTTGAATGGAAAAAATTTTTTCAACGGAAACATTGCTGCTGCACTAGATAACCTGCCTGCATACATTGTAGACAAGGTTAAAGTGTACGAAAGGAGTTCTGAACTCAGTGAACTTACAGGAAAGGATATGCACGACAATGAATATGTCATGGATGTGAAATTAAAACGAGAATATGTAGGTACATGGCTGTTTCAAGCAGATGCAGGAGGTGGAACAAACGAAAGATATGCTCTTTTGTCATACATTATGCGTGTGGATGATAGGCAAATGTTTACGTTTCATTCAGATATAAATAATTTGAATATGAAACGAAAACAAACAGAAATTGGCAGAATTGTAGATAGAGTATCAAGCGGGGATAGAAAATACAAATCGGCTAGTATCAATTATTACATAGAACCTAACAAGGCTTTCCGTTTTCGCAGCAACATTGATGTTTCGCACACAGATGATGAAATGGAGAGTTGGAAAAATGCAGAAAAGTTCCTAACACCTAATAATTTAATACAACGCAGTGTCAATCGCATAAACGGGGAAGAAACATTCATAAATGCTTTTGGTGCCGTTACTTTACGTCCGTTAAGACATCAACGATACGAAATCAGTTATAATTTCAAATATGATGACATAAAAACATTTGGCAACAATAAGAGTGTATCTTATTTTCAACATGAGAACGACGAATGGTATAATATGTCTGTAGATAGTATATTTGATATAGAAAGCCGTAAGGAAGAGAGTAAACTTTTATACACATTGATGAACCCTCTTAAAGAAGATGAATGCGCTATTAACCATAACATTGGAGCCCTCGCTACATACGCCATAGATGACAATGTGATTAATATAAAGGCAAACCTTATTTACGACATCGAAAAGAACAATGGTACAGAGATATACGCATTATCATACAAACAAGATAAAACACAAAGCGAAAAACAGCATCGCTACAACAGTTGCCGGGATAGAATGACCAACCTCGATGTAAATGCTGAGTACATTTTCAAATACTTAGATACAGAAAGTAATAACGGACAAATTACACCCTATTTGCAATATAAACGTATTGAGGGTAAAGAGTCTCATCCCGAATATCGACTTGATAGAATTGAGAATTGGTTAGAGGGGATGAACGATTTAGATTTTATACCATCGCATGAAGTGCTTGCACAGTGCATTGACAATGAGAATAGTTATTATAGTTGGATTACGAACAACATCCTATCATTCGGATTAAAGTTATCTCACAAAGGAAAAGCGCGTAACAACAGATATTATAAAATAGCGTTAATGGCAGAAGGTGCATACAATTCACATTCTCTTGATTATGAGAAGATGGAATATATGAACAATGTAAAAAAAGATAATTTCTTATTCTCGTCTCATACCTCATTAGAGTATTATCCTTGCCAAAATGACAAAAGTGGAAGTACAAGTAAATGGGTATTAGATTATAATGGAACACCAACTATGCCTGAAATGACATGGCTTTTACCATTAAACAACACTCGCGACCCCTTGAACCTTTTCATCGGAAATCCGGAACTCAAAAATGAATATACACATAATATTGAGTTAAGATATAACTACAATTGGAAAAAGAGTAAACGTTCTATTACATGGAATGCTAATTGGCTGCACACCGACAATGATATAGTGAACTATTCTATTTATGATAAGACTATGGGTAAACGCATATATAAACCTGTAAACACTTCAAAGACACATTCAGTATCAAGTCAAATATTATTCTCAACACCTTTGGATAAAGACAGGAATATTTATCTCGCAACATCTGTAAGAGGGGGGTATTCACAATATGCTGGATTTGCAACGAGTGAGGAGACTAATATGCAATATGAAATGATTAGAAATAAGTTTATTGCACCTAAAATAACCCTGCGATATACGCCAAATAGCAACTTGCGTACATCCTTATCATGGAGTACGCGCTATAACGACATAAGTAGCGGTGGATATGATGACGATTACTACAAAACAGACATAGCAGCCGAGATTACATGGAAAATGCCTTATGGATTTGAACTATCATCAAACATTAATGTGGAAGATTACAGGGGTTATTATGCGAAAGAACTAAACAAAACATACCCTGTTTGGGATGCTTCATTGAGCCGACATTTCCTAAAAAACAGATTAAGTGTAAAAATTGAGGCGCACGATATTCTTGCACGCGAAAAGGGGATAAAGACTGTTATTGATAGCGATGGGCGCTATGATACATGGAACAACCACTTGCAAAGATATGTTATGTTGCACATTGGTTATAGGATAAATTGGAGTGAAAAGAGTAAAATAAAATAGTTAAAGTATAGAATATGAAGGATGCAAAAGTAAGTATCATTCTGCCTGTTTATAATGCGAAAGAATATATAAAGGATTGTATAGATAGTATTTTAGCACAAACCTATCAAAACTTTGAATTAATAATAGGTGACGATGCATCTACAGATAATAGTATTGATATTTGTAAACAATATGACAATCCGAAGATCCGCATAATAAAGTGTGAGCATAATTATATACGAACTTGTAACACTCTATTAAAGTTCTGTAATGGGGATTATATAGCAAGAATGGATGCTGATGATATAATGTTACCGAATCGTATTCAAAAGCAAGTAGAGATACTAGAAAAAGATAAGAGTTTGTCACTTTGTTGTTCTAACAGGTTGATCATTGGCACAGATGAACGCAGAGACATGTGGGTGGAAAATTATGTAGATGATTTTATATTAAGACTTTTCTGTGGAAATTTTATACCTCATTCAACAGTAATGATAAGAACATCATTCTTAAGGAACTTGGGAATTAAGTATAAAAGTGAATATCCATATGCAGAAGATTATAAAATGTGGAGCGATATCGCAATGAATGGTGGAACAATATACGCAATAAAAGAGCCCTTGATAAAGTATAGAATACATGACAGCAGTATAAGTATGCAAAATATGCTTAAGCAAAAAGAAACAGCAACAAAAATACAGAATGAAATATATAACTATCTAATAGAAAAAGTAATACCATATAAAGACTTATATCTAAAACTTAATGAAATCCTGCAAGAACTAAAAAATAATAATGTGATTTCAGATTTATTCATACGCTTGTTTTTTTCAGACCTGTTTAAAAAATTCATAAAATAACAAATGACATTTCCAAAACATCTCCAATTAGAAATTATGGATTGTGGTCCAGTATGCATCAAAATGATAGCAGAATATTATAAGAAGCATTACACATTGAGTACGCTTCGTAAAAGATGCTACATAACACGTGAGGGAGTATCGCTATTAGGAATAAGTGATGCTGCCGAAAGTGTTGGGTTCCATACAAATGGAGTTAAAATAACACTTAAACAGTTGGCAGAAGAGGCATTATTACCTTGTATCTTACACTGGAATCAAAATCATTTTGTTGTATGTTACAAAATAAAAAGAATTAATAAAGGTTGTTACAAATTCTATATTTCCGATCCAGCAAGCGGATTAACTACATATGACCAAGAAACATTTGAGAAATGTTGGTTGAGCACTGTTGCTAATACAGGAGAACAGCAAGGAACGGCACTTTTGCTTGAGCCAAGCGTCGATTTTGATAAGATAGACGATGAACCCCAAAGAAGTACAAAAAGAGACTTACTTTACTTTGTAAGGTATTTCACACCTTATAAAAAATTATTTTTTCAAGTTGGTTGCGGTATGCTTGTTGGAAGTATACTACAAATGCTATTCCCAATATTGACACAGTCCATGGTAGATATTGGTATCAATGGGAAAAATATAAACTTCATCACATTGGTACTGATTGTGCAAATGACATTATTTATTGCAAAATTATTCGTTGAATTTATACGGGGATGGATTATGTTACATATAAATTCTCGTATTAATATTGCTTTAATATCGGATTTTTTAGCAAAACTTATGCGTTTGCCTCTAGCATTCTTTGATACTAAGATGACCGGAGATTTAATACAAAGGATTGGAGATCATGGGCGTATTAAATCATTATTAATGAATGACGCCATAAATATAATTTTCTCGTCTTTCAATTTTATAGTTTTCTCAATTATAATGGGAATCTATAATTTAAAAGTACTTATAATTTTTTTAACAGGAAATATATTGTACGTAATATGGGTTTTATCATTCATGCGTTATAGACGTGAACTTGATATAAGACGGTTCAATCAATCTGCAGGGCAACAAAGCAATATAATCCAATTAATTCAAGGCATGCAGGAAATAAAACTGAATAACTGTGAAAAACAGAAAAGATGGGAATGGGAACGCATACAGGTGAAACTATTTAAAATTAGTTTACGTGGATTGTCATTAAATCAAATACAACAGGCTGGAAGTACTGTATTTACTCAAGGAACACAGATAATTATCTCGTATATTATTGCTAAATCAGTAATAGAGGGAGATATGACACTTGGTATGATGATGTCGGTAACATATATATTAGGTATGATTTCTTCACCTATAGGTGAGTTCTTGGGATTAGCACAATCTATACAAGATGCAAAAATAAGCCTTGAAAGATTAAATGAAATTCACGATCAAGTGGATGAAGAGGAGAATATTGATATAAAATTGACAGAATTACCAAAGAATAGAGATTTGCATTTAGAAAATGTTTCATTCAGTTATACAGGGTCAGACAGAGATTATGCATTAAAAAATGTTTCACTAACAATTCCAGAGAATAAAGTAACTGCAATAGTTGGTGCAAGTGGAAGTGGTAAAACAACAATTATTAAATTGTTACAAGGTTTTTATGAACCAACAATTGGAACTATAAAAATAGGTAATACACCACTTTCTGCAATAAATCCTCATACGTGGAGAAGTAAGACCGGTTCTGTAATGCAGGATGGATTTATTTTTTCTGATACTATTGCAAATAACATCGCAGTTGGAGAAGAAAATATAGATCCCCAAAAGTTACGACATGCGACTACGGTAGCAAATATAGAGGAGTTTATTTTATCTTTGCCGTTAGGATATAGTACTAAAATAGGTATGGAAGGTAACGGATTGAGTGCCGGACAAAAACAAAGGATTCTCATAGCGAGAGCAGTTTACAAGACACCAGAATTTATATTTCTAGATGAAGCAACAAATTCATTAGATACAGGAAACGAACGTATAATAATGGAGAACTTAACAGAATTTTATAAAGGCAAGACTGTAGTGGTTGTGGCTCACCGACTTTCAACAGTATGCAATGCTGATAACATCATAGTTATGGATAACGGAACAGTTTCGGAGGAAGGGACACATGAAGAATTAATACATAAACAAAATACTTATTACAAACTGGTTAAGAATCAAATAGAATTGAATCTAAAATAATTCATGAAGTATTAGAATATGGAAAGTAATAAATTAAAAGGATTTTCCCATTCCAGAAATAACGAGATACATGATATAATGGACAAACCTACCGGTTGGATTATAAAATGGGGAACATCAATATTAATGCTGTTTGTAGTTATTATTATTGTCTGTAGTTGTTTTATAAAATATCCTGATAGGCGAAATATTTTATTGACTATTGCTGATGAGAATTTAGATTTTATTATTCATGCGCCCTCTAATGGGATTATAGATTGTATAAATATTTGTAACGGAGATTCTGTAACTAAAAATGATACTTTGATAATTTATAGAAATTCTCTAAATGGTAATTTTTCAAATGTGATATTAAGTCCTATTAATGGTATAATAAACTTTCCCAAAGTCCGAAAAAAAGGTACATCCTTTACAGAAAATGAAATTCTGTTTATGTTTGAGCCATATAATAAAGATTTAAAAACCTGTAATATAATGTTCGGATATGTAAATTACGAAACAAGGAAATTGATTAACAAAGGAACTAAGGTTAGCATAAAATTAAACAATGAAATTATAGAAACAGGTGAAATTGTAAATATTTCAAATATACCAAATGAAGAAAATTTGTATTACTTAGAAGTAAATATAGAACTACTGCCCTGTAACATATCTAGTAATGCATATAATGCAGAAATAATTATTAGTGATGTCCTGCTAATTAATAAAATATTTCAAAAAATGGTTCCGCAGTAAAGCGAAAACAAAGCGAGGTACCTGCTAAAATATAATGCAAAAATGTTTTTTATAGATGCAAACTAAATTAATTAAGTTTAAACTATATTGTAAAGTGCCATAATTAGCGAGTACCACGATGCAAGATTAAATCATATAATAGAGTATCAAGTTCTTATAATATATAATCGCCATACTCACATCACCCCACTTGTATTATACGCAACCACCTCGTGCTGTGGGAACTTCTCGCACCCTATATAGAGCGTATCAAAAGCATCTGTTCCGTCGGTGCGGTGCTGAAGCAGGTCTTCTTCCGTTTCGGCAAGTTTTTCTCCGCCTTTGTCCTTACGGAAACCGTTGCGACCACGCACGACACCTGCCGACTGAATGGCGAGTATCAGGTCATCGTTATTCTGTCGATTGAAGAAGGGCATCAGACGCTGTTTGCCTGCGAAACCTTGATTGATGAGCAGGTATTTCTCGTCGTGGCGCATTGGATTGCCGAGATATACATCATTGACTTGCCAACCGCGCTTCTCGAACTCGTGGATAACGACCCAACGGAAATCCTGCTCATTGACGGCGTAGTTTGCTCCAAGCGCTGTGGTGTCGTAATAGTATATCACTGTCTTGTTTTCGTGCCGGGTGTAGTAATTGCAGAACTCCTCGACGAGTGCCGGGATTTTCCTCTCAAACTTGACATAAAAGGATTTGATGATGTTAAGACGGCGACCTTCTATCTGCCCTGCCACTATCCAATTGATATTGGCGTTATAGTCCATGCCTATACAGATGGGGGCAAGGGTGTTCACTTCGCTGTCGGTACGGCTGTCCATAGCATCGGGTGAGAAGTCATAACCGAGGCTGTCGAGGTATTCAAAGTTCGATGCGTTATATTTATGTCCCTCACGCATGGAGGAGTAGAAACCATCCTTGGATATGCCGATGCGCTGACAGAGGATTGAGGTCTGAAAGGTCTTGGGGGTAAGGTCGCGCTTCATCTGCTTTATGTAACTTTCGCCAAGCAGCTGCAAATTCTCGATACTGCTGTACTCCTTATAATATACGGCAACGGAACGCATCTTATTGAGACTGGCATCGAGGCGGCGAAGGTGATTCTTAAGGTACTTCGGCACTGCCTTACACTCCCTCTTCATCTTGCGTACACGCTCTTTTGTCTTCCATATCTCGTATATGGTGGCCTTTATTGTTTCAATAAGTTCTTCATCCATCTTCTCCTTGTAATGGAGAAACCAACTGCCTTTCTGTGTCTGTGGCATATCGCTCAATATCATTATGGAGTGATTGAAGGAGTGTTTGCCGAAATAGGACTTTATACCGCCATTGGCAGGGAGTGTTTCATCTTTCAGGCGTTCATAATCTATGAACTTTGCTTCGTCAATAAGCAACCACGAAAGCGTAAGCGAGTTGGAAGAGCCGGGCCTGTCCTGTGATATAATGACTGCTACAGAGCCATTATAGAACGATATAACATGTTCGTAATCGCTCGGCTCGATGATTGCGCGTGCAAAGGATTTGGGAGGCTTGCGACCAACGACATAATGCACTCCTTGAATATATCCCCAACGCTTCCACGCGGCGAAAAGCCCCGGCAAAGTGTTGGTAAGTCCGTGCTTGAAGGTGGGTACAACGATACCGCCTGTACTGCCCGGCATACGCTGCATATTGCGGAGAACGAAAGGTGCAGCAATACTGTCCGTCTTTCCTGTTCTTCGCCCTGCAACAATAACAGAGATATTGGCACCGATAAGCTGGGTAAGGCGTTGCGGTTCGTTAAAGTATATTTCCTTGCTCTTGCTCATTGTTTTCGTCATTGAATAAAACATCCTCTTCAAGGTCGGCCTCTTCGTACTCCACATCCTCGATGTCTATCGTCTCGGCACGATATTTTGCAATCATCTTCTGTATCTTCTCCTGAACGTTCGGTATAGGCTTTATACCAAGAACAGAGGGGTCATCGGTGGCTGTGAACGGCTGAACGACAATGAGGTCATACGGCACAGCCTGCTCGTCTTCAAGGTCAATGCGGTTGTACTTCGCATAGCTTGAAGCTGCTCTCTCCATTGTCTTTGTGTCCTTGCGTTTCTTTGCCATTTGATATGTCTCCAGGATCATTTCATTATATCGCCAACGGTGATAGTCACGCGAGGCCTGTGCAAGGTGTGGAAGCATCGCCTTTATAACGGAGAGGTCCGAATATGCCAACGGCTTTGATATGCTGTACCTATCCATAGCGACCTCGACGAACTGACGATCCTTCGCATCGGGATTGGCGATGCACCAGTTGTAGAGGTCGCGTACACGCAAAAGGCGAGTAACGACAACATCGGGAAAACGCTGTCGCAACTCTTCTTCAGCAGTGAAGAGGTCGGTTCGTGCTATGTCAATAACTGAGGGGAAAGGCATATAGAAGCGGAAAAGTGAAAGGGGAAAACGGAAAGGTGAACTACTCGTCGTCCTCCATATCAAGTAAATTCTTGTGGGTGTTTTCAATGGCAAGAGGGCTACCCACCTGTGCTAGTAGCATTTCCTGGTGCAAGAGCTTTACTTTGCTGCTCGCCTTGCCACGATAGTATCTTTTGCTGACATCGCTTTCCTTGCGTGCAATATCCTCACGCAACTGCTCGGCCGGCAAGTCAAGTATCACTGCCATATCCGAAATTTTCAGGTAAATGGAAGCGAACTTTTCAATCTGCGATAATTGCTCTTCAGTATAAATCATTCTTCTACAATTTTATTGGCAAACAAGTCATTCAGCGGTACGCTGTGATTAGTGATTAAATCCTCTACCTGTGCGTGGAGTGTGGCAAAGATTTCCTTGTCTGTGGTGATGAAAGCAGACTCGGAACGATTACCGCGAGTCAAGTTCTGCGAGGTGACAACCGAAACGGTATCACCGGCCTCGGAACGAACAAGGAGTATCTTGCTGTGATTGTCGGCAAGGTATGTGCGTTCAATTACCTGTGTAATGAAAGCCCACAGCTTGAGTGTCTTGTTTGTGGCCTTGTGGTCGAGCACAAGATTGAAACGCTTTACCTGTCCGCTTTTCTCGATGAAGAACAGACGGCGTAAGAACTCCTCGGATATGGAAAACGATGTCTGCCACACCTCGGCCGTACCTACCTGCTCAAGCACCCACTCCAAAACATCAGCAACTTGCAGCACATTGGAGAGATAGGCTTGGTATGGCTTATCCCCCAATGGCTTCAAGATGTCGTTTATAGAGGAATTTCGTTTCATTTCTTCTTGCGTGTCTTGCGTGCAGGTTTCTCTTCTGCCACTGTCTCAACAGGCTCATTCTCTGCACCTGTGTAATGGTCGTACCTATCCCAATTCGCGTGCAACCTGGTATCAAGTTCTATCAGTTCTTTAAGGAATGGGTAACGCTCGGAGTCCGGGCAAGGTGCATCGGCGGTAGAGAGAGTACGCAACTTCAAATGCACCTCTCGCATACGCTGTAGAAGTGAAAGATTTTCCACATACAGTGCCTGTATCTCTTCGGGCAGTGTATCGTGGTCGCCTCTCTTGCCCTGCTTGAACTCCTTTGCAGGATTATCCTCAGTAAAGGTGTTATGCTTCTTTACAATCTCTTCTACCTGCTTATCCATTGCTACCACCTGTGCGTGTGTCAAGTCCTTGACACGGAAATTGTAGTGCTTGCGAAGGTGGTACTCGATGAACTCTGCCTTTCCGCGTGGGTTAGACATCAAGTTGCGGTACATTATCTGATTGCCGTTAAGCTTCAGTAGATACAAAGCTCCCTGCTCATAATCACGCTGTTCGTGCGGTGTATCGAGCCACTGTTGTATCTTCTCTGTAAATTCGTGGTTGAGTGTCATAGCTTGTTGTTTATTCCTGTGAAAAAAATAAGGTTCTTGTCGTACTGCGACAAAAGGCGGTACATACTCCCCAATGTTGAGCCTGTAGTAACAAAATCATCAAAGACTATGATATTCGGCTCTTGGGGCAGGATGTTAAGGGTGTATTCGGCATTGATACGCTGCTTATTCTTGCAAAAGGCAACATCTTCATAGAACGGTATGCCCAACTGCCGGGCTATCTCTTCGCTGATACGAGTAGCGAAGTTCTTCACAAGGTGTCTTCTCTTGGGTGATGTGCAGATAGCCCAACCGCCCTTGTCGAGGGTGTTGCCGATAATCTGCCTTATCAACGACACGGTATTGTCCGCAAAGAACTGTACCATACCGTCATCAGCCTTGATGTCTGTAAGAGTCCGGCCATAGACCGACTTTTGCCAAAGAGAAATGAAGAACACACCGCCACGGCGTGTAAGGCGTATTTTCTGCGTAAAATCGCACCTTGCTTCTACGCTTTTATCCCAACCCTTGCGGTGCTGTTCTGCAAAGATGTCCTTGTTCTGTACTACAGAAGCACCGAAAGCACCCTGCTCGATAGAAGGCACTTCGATATTGGATAGAAGCTCGTCCAATGAGTTGAGGGTGTTTTCGGTGTTCATAGTCATTTATCAGCCGTCAATGATATTCTCGTCATCTACATTCTCGCACACAATGTTTCCGTCCTCGGTGTCAAGAGTGCCCTTGTAGAAAGGTGCAGGGCATTCATCGGTAGCCTCGGCAGTAATGGTGGTAGAGGTAGTGCCTGTAGCCCCTTGCCCCAAGTCCTGTGCGACGGTGGCCTTTGTGGGCCAATGCTCACTGCCGACCACACGCCAGTTGCCTTTCATATCCTGCACGACTATAACGATGTCGTTATTGTTGATGTAGGCGGCAGCTGCCGATGCCTCTTCACCGACGGCCGGGTGAACAAGCGTAAGTTTGTTGAGCTGTGTCTGCGAGGGAACTTCGCCCTGCGGGTCGCTTGTGAGCTGTGATTTGTCGGGCAGAATGTCAATGTACTTCCATTTCTGCTCCGCCAACAATTCAAAACTTCCATTGAGGATAGCCGACACGAGGCGACCATTGGTGTAGTGCTGTAATTTAGGCCACTTCACGATGTTGCCTTTCGATGTGTAGTAAGCACGACGGCGTATGCCGGGCAATTCAGGTGTGCCCTGACACCACGCCAACGACTGCTGAATGTTGATACAGTTATTTGCCATAGTTGTTAGTGTTTACGGTGATTACTATGCCTTGACAAGCTCCACTACCTTGAGACGGCGTTTGTCAATACTCTCGAACTGCACTCCGAAGAACATTGTGGCAATGTAGGTAAGCACGAAAGGAGCATACTCCTTGACCATAATGCTCTCGATGTCGCCCATCTGGTCAAAGCCTACAAGCATATTCTTCTTGGGGCAGATGTGCAGATACTTGGAGTCTGCCTTGTTGTAGAGAGGAACAAGCTTCAACCTGCCGTCCGAACCCTCAACGGAAATCTGTCCGTACTCCTTGTTGTAGATAATGCCTGCGTGCGACACTTGGTAAGCCTCGTTGTACTTATCCACAAAGTCCTGTGAGCAGAAGAGGTAGCAATCTTCCTTACGCAGACGGGGGTCGAGAGAGAAAAGTATCTCTTTCGCAACATCAACGGCATTTGCCTTTGTGATGTCCTCTGTCAGCTTCATATAATTGCCCTCTTCCTTTGCAATGGCACCCGATGCAATCTCCTTTGCGGTGATAGTGTCGAAACCGTCGAACAGGTCCATTGTGGTATCGCCGTTGGCATTGCGCTTTGCGCTCCAAATAGCGTCGTTGAGGTGTTCGGAAAGGCTCTTTGCCACCTGTGCGAGTACGTGCAGTGCTGTGGGTGTCTTCATCTGCCCGTCGCCCTTTGTTGCACCTGTACCAAGAAGGGTGGATATTGCGGTGTTGGGCTCGAAGTCTGCTGCCACATTGCCGAAGAATGTCTCCAGCGTGCGGAAGTTCAGCGTTAAATCCACATTGGTACGGCGTGTAGGCTTGTAGGGTGCGAACTGTGCCTTTGCATTGATATCGCCCACATTCTCCTTGTAGCGTATGCCGGGGCGAGGTGTCATAAACTGCAACGTGTCCTGTATGCCGATAATCGGGAGCATAAGGAGCTGCTTGCGGTACTTGATTGCTGCCTTTTGGTAGTCATCAAGAGTAAAAATCAGTTTTCCTGCCATAATAGTATAGTTTTTCTTGGTTGTGTTAGATTGAGTTGAATAGTTTGATGGCCTCGTTCACCGTGTCGGCAAACTCTTCTGCCTCGTTCTTCTCACCGCCCTTTGTCTTGTCATCGACAATGGTGCTGGTGCTGTCGGCAGGCTTCTGCTTCAGAGTCTCGACCTCTGCCTTTAGCGTGGTGATTGTGTTCTCTCTCTCTGCAAGTGCGTTGTCAATACTCTGCGCCTGCTCTGCGGTAAGGGTAACTTTGTTATCCACCGCCTCGATGCTCTCAATGCCGAGCGCATCGCATAGATGTGTTGCTGTAATCTTCATTTTGTTATCGGGTTTTGAGTTGTTGGAAGTATTGCTGTTACTGTTGTTGCGGAACAGATTTTTGAGAAAAGCAATGAAGGAGTTTGCGGTGTCGGGAACTGCGATGTTTGGAATAGGTATGCCTGCGTCGGCCATTGCGCTTGCTACGGCATCGGTAAGCACAGGGGCTGCATCTTCCTTGCTGTTGGTGATTTCATCGACGAAACCCCATTCCTTTGCTTCTTGTGCAGTGAGCCAACCGCCGACCTTCATAAGGGCAAGCAACTCTTCGCTGCTCTTCTTGCATCTGCCGGCATACATCGAAGCGATGTTGCCGTCGAGTTTGTCAAGGTCGTTCTTCATCTGCTTGCACTGTGCAATGAGTGCGTCGAGGTCATCGGCATTGAGGTTATCCCATTTGAAGAACTCTGCCGAACATTTATGCACGAGGTACATTGCATTGCAGTCGATTGTTACCTGCTTCGCTCCGAGCGAGGCAATGGTGGCTGCCGATGCGTTCATTCCGACATAGTGAACTGCCACATTTCCGTGATTGGAAAATGCGGCTGCTATTGATAGTGCGGTACTGACTGAACCGCCAAGACTGTCGATAAGCACATTGACCTGCTCGTCCTTGTGCTTGCCGAGAATGAAATCTACATAGGAGCTGTCGAAGTCATAGCCTCCGACAACGCCTTTGAGGTGTAGGTGATAATTTTTCTGTGGCATTGCTTATTGTTTTGCTTTGCCACGAAAGTATATATATATTAAAGGGGTATAAAAGACGAGGAAATATGACATTTATGACATCATTATGGACAAAAAGGCAGATTGTTATAACCAAGAGAAAGCAAATTGTCCTTTGGCATCTTATTTGTGATAAGACTTATAAAAAATATTAGAATTATGGAAAAAAACATTGAAACAATTTTAAAGAATCTAGTTCCACGGAACAATAAACAATTTGGTATTCTTGGTATTGTCGCATTAGTTGGATTAGGAATTGGCGGAATAACTAAGATTTTAGGCTAACACTATACAATGCACGGAACAAGTGCTTTCGGAGCAGAAAAGGTAACTGTAACCTTGTCTGTTGCAGTATCGCCGTCCGGTGCGCCGGTGGTACTCTCAATCTTCACTACGGGAAATGGTCGCTCCATAGCACCTATGAGATATGAGCGACCATTAGCCGTAGTAACCACGAAAGCGATAGGAAAGGCAGTAGGCAGCTCGTCGAGAGTGGAGAATTTGAGAGTGGCTTTTTCAAGGCGACCTTTGTTCTCGTACTCTGAAACAGTATCACAGGAAGGTGTTCCGTAAAAAGTGATAGGTGTTGTACCTGCATAGACTGCAACAGGCATTTTTACCTTGTAGCGGAAAACGATGTCGGGCGATAACTCGGAACAGGGGAGATATGCAATTTTGGTGATTGAGGGCAGGGAAACTTTCATACGGCAACAAATTCAACAAAAATCATTTTAGGACAAAAGGCGTTTGAAGTAGTAACTAATTCATACGATTTTTTACGGTAAGATATGATTTTCTCTTCCGGTAATAGATTTTTGAGATAGCACACCAATTCGTTTCGTTAAGTTCTATGCCGTGTGCTTCCATCCAAGCGTAAATAAGTTCATCGTTTCGCTTGCCTATATTCTCGAACTTGTAGAGGTCGTTCCACAACTGGATAACGAAACGGGTGCGTATGGTCTTTTTGAGTGCGAGGGTGGCACGTGGTGGCAGGTAGTTATATGTTCTCACATCTTTATGTTTGAACGTGGGTATAAATATCTGCGTGTCGGTGGGAGCCGGGCGTGCAGGTATTGCAGAGGGCTGGGGCTTTAAGAACAGCTCCAAAATATCACTCTCGGCACTGCCTCGTGTAAGAGTTACGGGGTGCTCACCGCCTTGCTCGTGTATGAACCACTGTGCGAGGTATGGCTCTAAATCAAGATAAATGGTGTATAGGCTCATATCGTTTCTATTTTGATACGAAGTTAAGGGGTGCTGGCTGTACTTAAAAAGACCTTTGGCAAAGAGGTTGCGAAAAAAGCCCTCTTTCGAGGGCCTTTGCAGGAGTGCTTAATAATCGGAGAATACATATCCGTCAATGAACGTGTAATCGAAATTGAATAAATCGCGTGCGAACTGCTCCATATCGAAATAGCGACGGGCAAATTCGGGCATATCGCCGTAACAATCATCAACGAGGTGTTCGGCAAATTCCTCTTCGCTATCCCACTCACCTTGAAAACGCTCTTTGGCATCTTCCAGCGTGTAGCCACTGCCGTAATGCTCTGTAAAGGCATCGAACAACTTTCTATCCTTTTCGTCCATGTTGCCATACTCGATAATCTTGTCGAAAGTGACTTCATCAAAGCAACTCTCTGAATACCACTCGGAAGAAAAATTCTCATAATCCTGGTACATGAATTCAGGATCTTCTTCATCAATGTGGAGCAAATAGCAGAACTCCATAAATTCATCGTAATCAAAGAACGAGGTCAAATCTACCCACATTCCGTAAAGCGAACCATTATTGTACTTGTAATATGTGCCGACATATACAGCTGGATTACCGCTTGTGTAATCATACTCGTGTTCTTTTACCACATCTGCCCAATCTTCAGGGCGTACTCTCTTCTGCGAAGCATTGATATTTTCCATAACCTTGAAACTAAATGTGAATACTCTGTTTTTTGAAACTTTTTATGTGCAAGCAACAGGGCAAGGTCAAAGGCAACAAGAGCAACAAGGATTTATACGAAAGGCAGGAACTGCTGTAAATACTACCTGAAGGCGTGGAGATTTTTGGTGTAAACTCGCTGTGTCCTTGTGCTGTTGCCTCTTGCCCTACCTTCGCACACGAAAAAGTCAAAACAGAGTATCACTGTGGGGAAAGGGGAAAAGAGCAAAGATGAAAGAGCAAAGAGTGGAGAGAGAAACAAGGCAGGTGGTATAAAGACACAAAAAGTTTGTATCGCTGTATCTTTGTATTAAAATCGGCATAACATACTATATAACAAGTACTTGCGGTCGATACAAATGTGATACAAGTTAGATTTGTCCTATGATACAAAACGATGAAGAGGTATGCAAGGTGATACAAAAGCAGGAATGAAGAAAATTGTATCAGGTTTGTATCAAGATTGTATCTGTGAATTTCTCCTTTATTATTAAGAAGTTATATCTTCTTTCTTTTGCTTTGATACAAAGATACAAAAGATTAGTACGGAAATAAGAAGAGGTAAAATTGAAAGATGTTGCCTTTGCTTACGGCACAAAAAAATGCTGCACGGCAAATGCCATACAGCAGTGAGTGGTAGAAGAGGATTTAATGCTGATGTTCCTTTTTCCAATTAAGCCATTGCTCTACTTCCCTGTCGAAATCTTCGGGAGCGATGTTGCGCCGTACAATGGTGTTGTAGTCATCGGATATAAAGAACTCCAGCCAATGTGCCCCTTCAAAATAGAAGGCCACATAGGTGAGCAGTACCCACTCCAATTTGCGACCTTGATAGGCGGTGAGCCGAAGGCGTGTGCCGTGTCGCATATTGTCAAAGTAGGTATATACCTTCCTTGCAAACTTGCGGAATTCTTTGTCGGCAAGATACTTTTCGTTGAACTGTGCAACGGTGTAGGACTGCACAAGAGTGCGTACTGTTTCGTTTCTAAAGGAATTGTTCATCGGGTATAAATTCGTTAGGGTCATTTTTCTTCTCTTTGTATCTCTTTGTCTGCACGAATATCATATCCACGAAATTGCCCTCAACACGCCTTGATATGCGCTTTTGATTGTTGCAAAGCTCGTCAGGGTTGAGCGTGTCGATATAGGGGCAAAGGTGGCAGAAAGAATGCAGTTTCTGCGTAAAACGCTGCATTGTGAGGTTGGTTACGTTGGCATACTTGCGGTAGTCATCGAACACCTCACGGCGTATAAGCAGTTTGTCGAGTTTGTCGCCGTCTTCAGCAAAATAACCGTTAGCCCAATCTTCAAAGTTATTTCCGATGTCTTGTCTGTATTTGCGTAACAAGATATTATCCATTGGGGGCAATATCTTGATATTCTCCCGGCATAGGGAGAGGTAAAAGCGAAGGCACTGCATAAGGAAATTTATATCAGCATTCCAATCAGCCGGGCTGTAATCGTGTGTAAAGAGGTCGCGCCCGAAATCATCGCGTATGGAGCGTGTTTCGAGGTAGTCGTTTGTCTCGGTGAGCTGGTGGTAATAGTCGCTATAGACCATATAGAGCATACGCGCCTCGGTGGAGCTGTCAAAGTCCAGCGGTACATAATTGGTGGTAAAACCAAACTTGGGGCTTTGCTCAAAGGGTATGCTGTAACTTTGATTGTTCTTCGGGTTCACCGTCATATCGCTTGTGATGATGTCATAGAACAGCCCCATAGAGAGGTATTGGGCGCAGTCATCGACAAGCACAAAATCGGTGTGTATGTTCACTTGGTCGAAAACGTGGGGGTTATCCATCAGTTTTGGGCTTCTTCCCGATAACTTGACTGTACGCATAAACATAGAGAGAGCCTTGAAGAGGAATGATTTTCCGCTTCGGCCGTTACATTCTCCGTTTTCGCCTATCTTGTTATCCATTGCCTGCGGAGCCCACGCACGCGAGGGTGATTTGTAGCGGTGGAGCATATAGCCGATAGCGAATATCTTGTTTATAAGGTTCTGCTTCTGCTCGGCTATCTCTGTGGGTGTCAATCCCTCGCCGTCGATGCAAAAGCGGTGGGTGGCTGCATACTCGGCTGCTGCTTCCCTGTCTTCGCCGAAGCGGTACTCCATTTCCTTGCGCCAATAGATACGGCTTGAATTGATAACGTAACCGCATAGGCAGCTTTTGCCGGACTCCAGCACCTCGATGTCGAAGTGTGGCTTGCCCCCTTGCTCGGAGCGTGTGATGCTGAACATATCGGGCATAACGGTGAACTCATAAGGCAATACGTTATCTTCCCAAACATAGTGCTGAAAAGATGTATCGCCCTTTTGATGCACTATAATCTCTGAAGGTGTTACCTCGATTGATTTACGGGTAAAGAAGAAGAGCTGTGTTGTGGGGGTAAAGGTGGTAAAGTCCAATTCCACCTCGCGGAGGTTTTCAAGAGAGGTTTCCGAAAACTTCATTGAGTTTACAATGAGGTTTCGGATATTCTCTGCCAAACAGCGTTCTTCAGCCCATTCTCGCACGAAACGGCGTACATCTTTCGCCTTTATCTGCTTTACTATGTTGCCTGTAACCTGTATGTACCGGGTATTGGCTGCATTGGTATCGCGCAGTGTACGAAAACCGTTCAACTGCAAGAAGTAATAAAGGCGTACTGCCGATATGGTTAGTTCTCTCTTGCACGATTTTTCATTGATTGTCTCTACCCAGAATTTTGCAGGCATCGCCATTTTAATGAGGTCGCGGAAATCGGCAACATCACGGCGAAGTTCTTGCCAATCGCGGAGATCCTTGCGAGGCTTACCGCGATTGTCGCGATAGGTGGAGAGCCATTCGGGGAGCCACACTGTATATATGTCGATATGGCGCAGTGCCAATTCTGCACCTTTCTTACGCCCTGTAGCGTCGATGTCGGGAATGTTGTATATGGTATCGGCATAGCGGTAGAGTTTGGCAACCTCGGACTCTGTGAGGGTGTATGTCTCGGAGTTGAACCATATAGGAATGTAGCCCATAGACTTTAAGCAAAGAGCGTCGCGCTCTCCACTGCATATAAATATCTCTTCGAGCTTTCTTTCCCGTTGTTCGCCCTCTTCTTCATCATCGCAACTGTTGAGCTTGCCGAACTGCTCCTGTAACTCGCGCAGGCCGTTGATATAGTCTTTGGGCTTTACTCCTTCGGGAGTGTATGAGAAACGCCACTGCTTTTCGGGGTTGAGAGGTTCGTATATCTTGTAGAACACCCTGCCGTCGTCTGTACGGCATTCACGCATAAATATAGGATAGTTCTCTGTGCTATATTTGAGTGTTACTTCCCTGTTCTTTACATAGCCTACATATTCTGCCTCGTACCAATTAAGAGCCTCTGCGTGTTCTGCCCGTACTTTCGGGCCGAGGACTTTAAGATGTTCTTCGGGTATGGACTCCAACAGGGAGAATATGCGTGTTCCCTCTTTCTCTTCGCTCGTTGCCGGGCGTTTCTCGATGCGTGGCTTGTTGATTGAGGGCGAGAGTTCTTCGTTTATGCCGAAGATACCGGCCAACAGCAGAACCGCTTCGTAAAAGTGGGTGATGCCTTCCTCTTTCATACATATATCTATGGGAGAAAGAGCGTGCCCGTCGTCGCCGAAATCTACGACTTTCCACACTCCGCCGGAATAGTGCAAGCAGGCCGAAGCAGTCTTTTCGTTCTGCCTCGCCCTGAATTTGTTCTTCGTTCCGACAACATCAGCAACTTGTGGATAGTAGCGGAGAATGATGTCTAAACCGTCTCGTGTCGCTTTGTAAAGGTCGGTTGCCTGTATCATACTGCATAATCGTCATCTTCAGTTACACGGTAGATAAGCCACTCAACAAGCATTTCATCGCGCAGGTGATATGTCAATGTTACTGTACGCAAATAGGTCAGTTTCTCACCGACAACGATATTCACAGGTAGATTATGGTCGAGCACCATTTTCGATAGGCGATTGCATAATGAGGCTTTCAATGCTATTTGTTTTTCTTCCATTGTCCTGTAATTTGAGAGTTGAAAAAATGCCACTCACAGTGGGCTTCACAGCAGGCTGTGGGTGGACTTTGAAAAAGGAAAGTTTATAGTTTATTCATTAGATAGAATAAATTCTGTTATCTCTTTCTTGCTGAAGTAATATGACTTCTGCTGTTTACGGTGTGGCAACTGCCCCCTGTAACACATCTTTTTCACTGCTCCCTCTGTCTTGTCGAGCATTCTTGCGACTTCGGCAACAGAAAGCACTTCATCATTGAGACGGTGGAGCTTTTTGGCTATCTTGTCGGCCAATAGTTCCAGTTCACTCGGCTTCAGCATAGGCTTTCATCGCTTTTTGTCGTAACTCCTTATAACTGTCTATCACATTGCCGGTAATGGTAACAAGGCAGTTGCGCCTATCGTATGAAGCAGATATGCGTATGCCTTTGCTTGCCCCCTCGTCAATGTTCCACCTATATATAAGGACTGACATTGTGGTACACTCTTTTGATGATGCCAAACGACCTACTTTCGTTTCTCCGCGCTTGAGGCTGCGGAGCCATTTTGTTTTGTTCTCGATAATGTCCATCGTACTAAATGACCTTTAATTGATACTTGTTTTCTTACACTTGAAAGATATGCCGGGTCTTTCTTCAGCTCCATTATATCTGCATAGTTCTTTACTGTTGTTACACTCACGTTCAAAAGCAGTGCGACTTCGGTGTTGCTCATTACAGGAAAAACCTTTGAAAAATATTCACACTGTTCTGCACTTAATTTCTTTGTCCTCATAAGATTTGTTGATAATGTTTTGTAAAAAGTTCTTAAAAACATTAAACAACTGTGAACCTTGATAAGGGTTAGAAATGTTCGTTAGTGAGTTTGTTCAGTACAAAAGTAGAGGGGGCAAAAAAGTCATAAAAGACCTTTGGCATAAATCTCATTTTCTGTATTGTGTACCTTAAAAAGTGTAAAAAAAAGCGTCTTGAAAGCGAAAATTTTCGCTCCCAAGACGCTATAAAGGTGGGTGGGAATTTGTATATGTTACCCAAATTTGCTATCTTTGTCTAACAAACTTGCAAACCAACTAACAAAGGTGCAAACCAAGTTGCAAACCAAGTGAAAATATAGAGAAAAAAAACGAACAGAAAACTTGTAATATATTGATTAAGTGGACTTTCCCTAAAGTTGCTGTTCTCATCAAAGAGACTCCAAGCGAGTCACTGGAAAGGAGTAACATCAAATGTTGCTCCTTTCACTTTTATATCATTGCCAGAAAAGTGTGAATTATAATTAATGTATGGCTATAAATTAACATTTTAAGTTAATTTATACTCTTGTAGTTCAGTAGCGAGTTTTCTTTTATTACCTTTGGGGCGAATAACAAATACTTATGGATATGAAAAACAGAGTGATGGCTATTGTAACATTGCTGTTGATTGTGTTCTGCAGCGCACAGGCCGGTACATATAATATAAAGAGAACCCAGACTTTTAAGTCGGGAGAGACGTTGAAATGTAATTTCTATTTCAATTGGAACTTTATATGGATTAAAGTAGGTGAAGCCTCGCTTACTATCCGTGACACCATTTATAATGGACAGAGTGCCAAGTGTATGAAACTGCTCAGCTCTACAAACAAGAAGGCTGACTCTTTTTTCCGCATGAGGGATACGCTCATGACAGTGTTCACCGATGACTACAAGCCTCTTTATTACCGTAAGGCGTCTGTTGAGGGCAAAAAATACCGTCTGCGTCAGGTGTGGTACAGCTATCTTGATGCTTCAAGGGTGAAGGTTGCCCAATACAGCCGATACAATGACGAGGCGCCGATATATAAGGAGGAGGTGTTCGACGGTCCTATATATGATATGATGAGCCTTCTGGCATATGCCCGTACACTCGACTTCACTTCTCTGAAGAAGGGTACACGCCTCACGTTCAATGTTGCATCGGGCAAGAAGGTCGAGAAACAGCATCTTGTCTATCGTGGCAAGAAAAAGACGAAGTCCGATGACGGACATGAGTATGACTGTTTCAGGGTTTCCCTGATAACAGAGGAGGACGGCGATGAAGAGGAGATAGTGAATTTCCACGTAACCGATGACAGGAACCATCTTCCTATCCTGCTCGACCTTGTGCTGAACTTCGGTTCGGCAAAGGCGCGTCTCAGTCATATGAGTGGTGTTATGTATCCTGTTACGGCTGTGGTCGATTAGTGTTCCCTTTGTATGATCACACGTTGCTATCTTGAGATAACGAACATCTGTAACCTTGACTGCATATTCTGTCCAAAGACAGTGCGTGCCAAGCGTAGTCTCACACCTCAGGAGTTCGATTGCCTTACCGACCGTCTGCGTGGTGAGGTCAAGTTTCTCTATTTCCACCTGATGGGTGAGCCCCTGTTGCATAGACATCTTCCACAGTTCATTGTCACTGCACGTGAAAAAGGTCTTATTCCGGTGCTCACCACGAATGGCACTCTGCTCGACAAGGCGCAGGATGTAATCGAGGCGGTTCCGCATAAGGTGCAGATATCGCTCCACTCGCATGAGGGAAACGGAAAGGAGAACTTCGCAGAGTATATCGATGGTGTCATGCGTTTTGCCAAGGAGGCTGCTTCGCGGGGAACGATAATTGTGCTGCGTCTGTGGAACCAGGGCGGTTACGATACTGCAAACGCTCGGCTTATAGAACTGCTTGAACAGCATGTGCCGCGTCCGTGGGTTGAGCGTCACGACGGTTGGCGTATGGCCGATAACATATATCTTGAGTATGACCGCATGTTCGAGTGGCCTGACAGCGAGGGTGAAGAGTGTGTCTGTGAAGAGGCTTTCTGTTATGCCTTGCGCAACCAGATAGGCGTGCTTGCCGATGGAACGGTTGTGCCTTGCTGTCTCGATCACAACGGGGATATTCCTTTAGGCAATCTGTTTGATCAGCCGTTGGATGAGATCCTCTCTTCATCGCGCGCAAGGGCAATGTATGATGGCTTCACACGTCACGAGGCTGTCGAGCCGCTATGCCGCCGTTGCGGATATATGTCGGTGACAAAAAGGTTCAGACGGTGATACCATAAAACAATAATAGCGGACCGTGGTCCGCTATTATTGTTTTATATGGCTATTTTCCTATTATTTCGGCAATGTGATGCTGTTGAACTGGGAAATGTTGCTTGGTGTGTGCTCGCGCAGTAGAATCTCCTTCATCTTCTTTACAACGTCTGGATACTTCGCAGCAAGGTTGTTGTCCTCGTGAAGGTCTGTCACAAGGTCATAGAGCTTGCATGTCCCACCCTGTACGACGAGTTTCCAGTTGCCCATTCGCAAAGCCATCATGTTTGTCTCGTGGAACTCCCAGTAGAGGAACTCGTGTGCTTCCTGTTCGCCCTCGCCAAGGAGTGTGGGAGCAAATGAAAGACCGTCGAAATAGTCAACTTCAAGTTCCTTGTTGGTGTAACGCTCAACATAGTTGTCAATGCCTGCAATGTCGCAGAACGTTGGCATCAGGTCATAGAATGCCAGCTGGTGGTCGTTCACGCTGCCTGCCTCAACCTGTCCGGGCCACCATGCGATGAACGGAACGCGGATACCGCCCTCGTGGGTAGAACGTTTTGTTCCCTGCAACAGTCTTTCGGTATTGAAATAGTCGGGGTCACCACCTGCTTCGGTGTGGGGGCCGTTGTCGCTTGTGAAGATAACGAGAGTGTTCTTGTCAAAGCCCTTCTCTTTCAGCTTCTCAAGTACCTCACCCACGTATGCGTCAAGACGTGTGACCATTGCCGCAAACTGCTGGTGTGCAATGTTGGTGGGGTTGTAGTATGAGCCGGCATCGCCACCGTATGTCTTTTCCTGACAGAATGCGCCCTGATAGGCCTGCAGGATTGAGTCATTGGGCTGTGCAAGCTCTGCATGCGGCAATGTATATGTGAATATACCGAAGAATGGCTGCTCGCCTGTCTGTTTGTCAATCCACTTCATTGCCTCCTGGTGGATGAGGTCGGCAGAGTAGTCCTTGCGGTTCTTGTAGTCATCGCCGAACATCGCATAGTTGATGTTGTTCTCCATTACCACGCGCTTTACCTCTGTGTCACCTGCTGCCCTGTCATATGAGTTCAGGAAGTTCGGGTAGTAGAGGTGGGCCTGGAACTGACAGATGTAACCGTAGTAGCGGTCGATGCCACGCTTGTCGGGTGTAGATACGGAGCCCTCGTAACCTCCGGCCCACTTGCCGAACATACCTGTTGTGTAACCGTTGTCCTTCATGATTTCAGGAAGGATAATGTGGTTGGGGTCGTATGGCTCCTGGCCTGCAACCTTGTATTCTCTATTGTTGCCGTAATATACCCAGCCCGAATTTGGCCAATACTCCTTGTTTCCACGAACCTTGGTGTGGCCTGTGTGCTGTCCTGTCATGAAGCAGGCACGCGATGGTGCACTTACGGGGCTGCCTGCGTATGCCTGTGTAAAACGCATACCTTCTGCCGCCATGCGGTCAAGATTGGGGGTGCTTATGTACTGCTGTCCGTAACAGCCAAGGTCGGCATAACCCAAATCATCACACATTATGTAAATGATGTTTGGCTTCTGTGCCTCTTGTGCCTGAACTGCTGCTGAAGCGAGCAGTCCGCAACCGAAAAGTAACAATTTGCTGTTATCCATTTTCTATATGTTTTTCAATTTTACTTCTTGATGAAAATCTTCACGTTCTTATAGCCGTTTGCTGTAGTGGTGCGTACAATATACAGGCCCTCAGGGATGCCGGAGGTGCTCATTGTATTGCCCTTGGCATTGGCGATTAGTGCTGCATTTACGGTAAATACCTCAAGTCCGGTCACGTTGCCCGAAGCAACAATACTGTTGTCGGCAACGGTCACAGTCACCTCTTCGGCTACATTCTCCTTGATACCTGTGGGGTATGTGCTCTCGTCGGTGTTTGGGGCAAAGTATGCAACCAGTTTCACGTTGTGGTCAACGGTGAATGTGTACTCGGCGCTTGTAGAAACGACAACTCCTTCCTCCTTCCAGCATACGAATGCACCATTGCCGTATGCGGTTGCTTTTGCTGTGAGTGTGGTACCGAACACATAATCCTCTGCTACCTGTGAGAGCTCAGCGGCACCACGTTCCCATGAATTTACACCCACGGTTACAGTGCGTCTCTTCTGTGGCTCGACAACCTTTATGTGGAAGTCATATATGAAGCCTGTCACCTCGTCTTCGGCAAGGTCAAGACCGTTGCTGTTGACGCGCAGACGCATACGTGTCTGCTCCATTGTAGCCCACTCAGGTACGGTAACCGATGCTTTTCCAGCAGTTCCGTCCACTGTGACAGGTTCCTCGGTCTCGAATATACCGTCGCCGTTCCAGTCAAAGTGTGCTGCTACCGCAAGGCTGCTTGCTGCATTTGCCGAGAGTGTGATGCTGATGTTGAATGTGCCGCCCTGGGCAACCTCACCTTTGTCGTTAGCGTATACGATATGCCATTTGTTTGGTTTGCTGCTTGACTCGTATATGATATTGTCAAGAGCCGCTTCGCCGCGGAGCTCAAACTTCTTCACGTAGTTTGTACCTACAGCACCGCATGGGTTGTTGTAAATCTGCAACTTGCGCGCGTATGCACTGCGCAGGCGGTTGAATTTGAAGAGGCTGTCGCCGTCAACCTTCAGTGTAGTGCCCTGGCTTGTAAAGTAGAAGTATCCGCTGTTCTCCTTGCTTGCATTCACCTTCCACTTGGTGGTAAGGCCCTCGCCTGTTGCAATGTTGCCATCAGTAATGCCGATAACGGTAGCGGGTTCTGCAGCCGACGCAATCTGCCAGCCTGTTGCATTGCCTGTGCCGACAAAGTACCACTCCTGGTTCTCGTCGAAGGCGTCGGCTGTGGCAAGGGCAAGGTTTGTTTCGTTGATTGTGAGGTTCTTGCCGCTTATTGCCTCCATGTTGTAGCTTGCGCCGATGCTACCGATGGCGCTGCTTGCCTCGAATGGGCGTATTTCATAAAGGTCCTCGGTCTCTACAAGTTTCCAGTATGAACCTACGCGGCTTGTTCCCGCCTGCCATATGATGACATAGTCCGATGCTCCGTCCTTGTTCAGTGCGCGCGGGCCTGCGCTTTCGCTGCTGTAGTTGTTGCAGTCGGTAGAACTGAAATAGTAACAGTTCGCAATCTCACCGCTTGTCGCTACGGTCTGCTTTACATAGTACTCGACAGGGGTTGTTGATGTATATATTTTTGAAGCAGAAGAAGGTGTGAGGTTACAGCTTCCTATGTAGCGGCCTGTAGCAGTGTTCTTGATGTAGAAGCAATTCTCGTTTTCTGTAGGGATGAACATCCAGAACTGTGGCTTTGTGACGTCATTTGACTGAACTGTCATGCGGTGGTCGTTCTCCTCGGTGATGTAGTTTGTACCGGTGTTCTTCCACTGGATATAATAAACCTTGTAGTCACCGTCAGGGGTAGGTCCTGGCTCAGGTTCCGGCTCTGGCTCAGGCTCCGGTTCCGGCTCCTCGCCTGCTGTGCTGAGTGTGATTCCGCCGAGGCCGAAGAAGCATCCGCCGTTTGTTGTACCCTTGGTGATTGTGAGTTTTACAGTAACGCTACCGTCGGCATTCACTGTTGTGCCTGTGATGTCCCATATCTTGTGGACATTGCCGCTTGTGCCAACACCGGCAGCGATGTCAATGTCATTGAGCGAGCCGAACTCGGCACCGTTCACAGTTGATGCCACATTCCATTGACGCGTCACGCCGTCTGCAGGTTCCTGATAGTTGCTTGCGCCGTTCAGCGCGTGGATGTCAAGTCCCAGCTTGTCGAATGAGAGGCCGGCAGGAATGCCGTTGATGGTGAATACAAGCTCAATGGTGGGGCTTGTGTTCGCGTTTGCGTTAGGGCATACTATCTCGCTTGTGATGGCATTGCCGCTTGGTTTGAAGTCGTGTGTTGATGTCATTGTTGCCGAAGCTCCGTCGATGGCTACTCCGTTCTCGTCGACAACAGTGATGGTCACTGATGAAGCATCGGTGCCTGTGCGGTTGAACTTCAGGCCGATGCCGGACACTGCAAAGGCTGGCTGTATAGCCATAATGAGCAGTGTCAGGATGGTTAGGTAGACTTTTTTCATACTATTAAGGTTGGTTTGTGTAAAGATAGGTTTTTTTATTGAAAGTACTTATAAAATAACGGGAAATATGACAATGTCATATTTCCCGTTATTTGTAAATATTGCAATTTACCTGTTTTTACACCCCGATGATTATAGTATTTAGAATGCCTGTCAGTCTTTTCTTTTAAAGTAGTCGTTGTGCATCTTGATTGCGAATATTATGCAGCTGCAACTGCATGTTACGGCATTGGTGATTACCATAGACCATATTATTCCGCCATTGTGCAGAAGACCTTGCAGCACGAATGCGAATGCGCCGATTGCCATCATCAGGAATGTGGAAAGTGCAATGCCGTCCGTGTTGCGGGTGCGTATTGTGGTTATTGCCTGGGGCAGATAGCCCAGTACCATTCCTGCGCTTGCGATATAACCGCATATAATATACAATGTATCCTGTTCCATAACTTTTTTTATTTAAAGGATATAACCATAATGCTTTTGTTGTAATTTCCTCCCTTCGGGGAAGGGATAAGGTGGGCTATCCTTTGATAAACCTCATCATTGCCCAGCGGTCGTTCTCGGCATAGTCGAGGTAGCGTAAGCCGTGGCGTGCAGCCTCCTCTTTCAGGACCTCCATGTCATCGATGTAGAATCCGCTGATGAAAATCTGTGAACCGCTGTGCATGCAACGTACATAGTTGGCCATGTCCATCAAAAGGATGTTGCGGTTGATGTTTGCAATGACAAAATCGAAACTGTCGCTCTCCTTGATTGCCTCAGCACCGCCCAGGCGAACCTCAATGTCGGGTGTGCCGTTGAGCACAATATTCTCTTTGGCATTCTCGTATGCGAACTCGTCAATGTCTATTGCAACAACATCCGTTGCTCCGTGCTTGCGTGCAAGGATAGCCAAGAGGGCTGTTCCGCATCCCATGTCAAGGACGCTCTTGCCAGTCATGTCACTCGCAAGTATCGCGCGTAACATGTGGCAGGTCGTCTGGTGGTAACCTGTTCCGAATGCCATCTTCGGGTCAATGAGTATGTCGTAACGTGCTTTGGGCACATTGGTGTGGAATGTACTGTGGATGACACAATCCTCGCCAAGCACTATGGGCTGGAAATAGTTCTTCTCCCACTGGGCGTTCCAATCCTCTCCCTCAATGAATTCGCTCTCATATGTTATCGTGAAGCCCTCGATAGGGAACTCTGCAACAACGGCCGCAATACTCTCCTCGTTGTACAAGGGCTGTGGAACGTATGCCGACATACCTTCTTCTTCGGGCACGAAACTCTCGAAACCTACCTCGGCAAGCAGTGCTGCGAGTACGTCTGTCGCAACCTCCTTATTGGGTGTTACCGTGAATTTTACTTTTGTGTAATCGTTCATCGCTTCTGTTTTTATTGTGCGAAAATAGTATATTTAAATGAATCGGGCAATAACGTGGGGTGCTTTATCTTCTGACTCTTGACCTGAAACGCAGGTAGAACATCACTCCTGCGCTTGTGAGTCCGAACGGGAATGACATCCACACTCCCGGCAAGCCCCATCCGAATACAAAACCGAAAATGTATCCTGCCGGCAACGAGATGACAAAATAGGCAATGAAAGCGTACAGTATTACAGGCTTTACATCTGCGATACCGCGTAATGCGTTCGAGAAGTTGCATTGCAGGCCGTCGCCGAACTGGTAGAGCATGAAGGGGACCGTAAGCTGCGCTACAAGCAGTGACACCTCGCTGCTGTCGGTGAAGATTCCGCCTATGCTGTGCCTCATGAGGTAGATGAGTGCTGATGCCACAACCGCCATTACAAGTATCAGGTGGAATCCTGCATCTGCCGAGCTGCGTATGTTGGGATAGTCACCTGTGCCGTTGTAGTTGCTTACCTTGACGGCAACTGCCGCAGCCATGCCGTAGTACATCATGAAACCTAACTGACCCACTGTGCACATTATCTGGTGGGCTGCAAGTGCGTTGGTTCCCAGCCATCCGACCATAATGGTGGCAAGGCTGAACGATGCGGTCTCCATGCCCATCTGCAATGCAACAGGCATTCCAATACCGAAAAGCTCCTTCTGCTCACGCCCGGTGACTTTGCCGTGCATGAATCCTTGGGCGTATGGTGTGTAACGCTTGCTGCGGAAGAAGATATATATGAATATGGCAAGCATTGCCATGCGCGAGAACAGGGTTGATATTCCTGCACCCAGAAGACCCAGCTCAGGCAATCCGCATTTACCGAATATGAGCACATAGTTGCCTATGATGTTAAGCACGTTGCCCGTGAGCAGGATCCACATCGATGTCTTTGTGTCGGTAATGCCGTCGGCGAACTGCTTGAATGCATTGAACAGCGTTATGAACGGCATTGTGATGAGCAATACAATGTAGTAGGGGCGCATTAGACCAAGCAGTTCCTCGGGTTGTCCCAGGTTGCCGATGTTCAGGTAAAGAGCCCCCATCACAACAATGAGCAACAGGGCTATTGCACTGTTGGCAAGCAGGGCATTCTTGAGTGTGTAGCCTATCTCGCGCCTCTTGTCGCTACCGAACAGTTTCCCTACTATGGGAGTGAGTCCGTATGAGAATCCTGTGGCAAATATTATGGCAAGGTTGAACATGTTGTTCACGAAACTTGCAGCCCCTAAGTCATCGGTCCCGTGTTGCCCCACCATAATGGTGTCGGCAAAGGAAACGAAGATGACACCTATCTGTCCAATGATGATAGGCAGACCCAAACGGAACAGCTCCTTATAGTGGGTGGTGTATGGTTTCATCTTTAAACTTAAAACTGGAAGGGGAAAAGTGAAAACTTGTTTATGCAACGAAAAGAGTTCAGACAAAGTTTCACGTTTTGAACTTGCCGTTTATCTTACATTATCGCTACCAATTCCATTTCAAAGACAAGGGTGGAATATGCGGGAATGTTGCCGTTGGCACGTGTACCGTAACCCACCTCCCATGGAATGTAAACAATCCAATGGTCGCCTATGTGCATCTGTGTAAGGGCTATCTGCCAACCGACGATGAGATCGCTCAGGCGGAATGCTTCGGGATAGCCACGTTCGTAGCTGCTGTCGAACACCTTCCCGTTGATTAGGCTTCCCTTGTAGTTCACTGTTACTACATTGCCTGCACGTGGACAACGGTCACCGTCGCCGCTCTTGAGAATCTTTACCAGTACTCCCTGGGAAATCTCAAGCAGTTCCTCTTCTCCGTCACGCAGTGCCTGCATGAATGCTTCGTTCTTCTGCTTGTATTCGGGGTTTTTGATCTTTGCCATGGTATTAAAGGGATAAGGGTGGTTAAAGAAATGAAGGAGTATTAAGGGCTGATAAGGGAGTAAAGAAAATAGCATTACCTTTAGTTTCCCTTAGTTGCCATTCAGGCTGCTTTATTCCTCCTGCATCAGTTGCTCAATAGCACAACAGAGCTGGTCGGGACACGATGTGGGCTTGCCGTTGCAGCTTATGCCTTTCAGGCGTGCAATCACATCTTCATACTTCATGCCTTTTACAAGGCTGCTTATTCCTTGAAGGTTGCCGTTGCAGCCACCGTAGAACTTTACATCAACAACAACGCCGTTGTCGCCTGTGAGCTCAATGAAACGTGAGCATGTGCCCACTGTCTGGTAGGTTATTGTCTTCATGATATTTCCTGTAATTGAATTCTTTTGCGAAGATAGCATAAAAAAAGTAGCGCACCAAAAAAGTGCGCTACTGCTTGTCGCCGGAAAAGTTTTGCGACATTACTTTACAAAAACTTTTTTGCCGTTTACTATGTAAATGCCTCTTGAAGGGCTTTCTACTTTGCGGCCTTGCAGGTCATAAACAGTTCTTACATCTCCGTTTTCACCTCTAATCTCTGTAATGCCTGTGTCGTTCTTGGTATATGTGAGTGTGATGTCTATGTTCTTGCCCACACGTGCAAGCTCGTCATAATCGGCATTGCTTTCAGTGAGTGTGTAACCGTCGAATATCGGTGTAAGCATAGAGTAGATGTTACCTCCTTTCACATATCTCATACCTGCGGCAAGTTCATTGCCCTCTTCGTCAATACACTTGTACGATACGGCGAAATATGGGTGTGGCTTGTATGTGTAAATGATGAATGGGTGTCCGCCGTCCCAACCGGTAAAGGTGTTGTCGGCGTTGCCGTTCCAATAGTAGTTGTTGCTTGTGCCTTTCACCTCCCATGTCTTGCCGTCGCTGTTCAGGGTAAAGATGAACTGCTCAGGGGTGTCGCTGCCTCTTACCAGCGAACCTCGTGACAATTGTGGAATGTACACACCGTAGCTGTTCCTTACAGTGAACTTGTTCTCATCGCCTTCAAAATGCCAGATGAATGCAGGACCGGCATCTGCAATGCCGTTGGTGGTTGTTATGCCCTCGCCCACGGCTCCAACACTGAGGAATCCGCTACGGCTTGCCTCGTCCTTGGCATTGTATATAAGATATGATGCTCCGGCTTCAAGTTCTGTGACACTCTCTCCTATCGCCGATGCGCCCATAATACCTTCGCAATCGTATATCACTTCAATCACCACGTCATTCTCGGGTGTGATTATTGTGCGCTCCTCGATGTCGCTGCCGATAAATGAGAAGAACTCTACATCGGGGTATGTTACAGAGTAGCTTTCGCCTATCGGGCAAGGCTCTGCAACTTCGGCAATGAGGTTGCCGTCTGCAGTGAGGCAACGGTAGATCACGTTGTATGCAACTCGCCTGTATGTGACATTGACGGTCTTGCTCTCGCTGATGTTCTCGAATACAGGTGCGCTGTTGCTGCCTGTCTCTTCGTAGTTGAGAATCTCGTGGTTCTCTATCTCGGGTGCGTTGGCTGTGTAGTTGCTTCCTTCTGCGACACTCTTGATATAGTTGCCAATCAGGTTGCCGTTCTCTTCCTTGCAGATGTAACTTATCAGGCATGCCTTCTCATACAACCAGCCTGTTCCCTGAGGATAGATGCCGCCCTTGCCTAAAGTGCCGGGGTTGGTTGCCGCACGTTCGGGGATGGGGTAGAGTGCGCCGTCGCCTGCCATGATGCTGAAATCACCGCTTTTGCTGTTGTACACGTTTGTCAGTGTGGCTCCGCTCTCGCCCAACGCAACAGGAGCTGTGGTGTTGCTTATGTAGCGGCCTGTCACTGCATTGCGCAGTTTGAATGACTGTCCGTTGGCTGTGGATGCTGTCTCTACAACCTCCCATACATCAGCGCCATATTCCTGTCTTGTGGCTGTGACAACGCCGTCGTTGTTGTCGTAGAGTGTAACTCCCTTGAAGCGTTCGGTGTTGTTTACAATTCGGTACGCTGTGCCCTCTGTCGGATAGTCAACGGTGATGCTGCTTCCCTGTGCTTCCAACGGACGGAATTCCCATATTCCGCCATTGCCGTCGGCGGGGTTGTTCCACAGGTTTATGGAGTATGTCTGTCCGGGGCCTGCATAGTTGAGGCACATGTTGCCGTCCGACACCTTCTGGCTGCGGATACTGTAGTTGTAGTTGTTGCCGTTCTGTGCGTATGCCTTGTCGCCGAGGATGAAGTCATAGTGACGGTTGTTCTCGTCATAATCCCAGCGGCCGGTGTTGTTCTCGGCTGTCGGTTTGCCGTTCACCGAACCGTCAGGTTTGGCTTTACATACTATCGCCCAACGCTCGGGGTTCTCTGGGTCCTGCATGAAGGCCCACAGCTGGTAGTCGTAGCCCTCGTCGTTCTCATCCTCAATGATTGCGCTGTTCCACAAGCGTCCTGCCTTTGCATTGCCTGTGCCGATCTCGCTTGAGTTCTCGCGCAACAGCTGTATGCAACGTCCTGCACGGGCGTCGGTAGCTGTCGTCACAATGCGGTACCAGGTTTGCTTCTCTTCAGTCGATGGAGTGGGCATCACCTTGCTTTCCGTTCCGCTCTCGTTGCCGAGGATGTAGTGACGGCCGTAGTCGTAATTGTTGTAGTTGAGCAACAGGGTATCTTTGGTGATACGCTGCTGGAAGTCACTGAAATTCTTCTTTGCTGCAGGCGTCCATCCTGTCTCGGCAAGGGCCATTAGACGTGGCAGGGCAAGATACTCGAGCAGGGTGTAATCCTGTACGTGTTCTGTCCAGAATGTTCCCTGTACGCCAATGTAATATTTCTGTAAAGCCTTTGGAACGTTTGCCGGAACGGGTACGTAGTCATATACTGCCTTTACATTGTCTGTTCCGTGACCGGCCACCTTGGGCTCGTCGGCATCTGTGCTCTGGCGACGGTTGATGTAGTAGGGCACCTGTGTAGTGATGATGGATTTCATTCCATACTGTGCGGCCTTCAAGGCGCATGGCTGTGCATTGCCTATCTCCCAGCACATCATAGTGCCGCCTGTACCCTTGATGAGCTCTTCGTCGGTTCCGCTGGCTGTGAGGCTCTCGTTCCACATTATGACGGTGCGTTTCTTGTCGCCCTCCTTTGATGTCACATAATCCGAGAGCTTGCGCACAAAGTGTGACTGCAACTGGCGTACGTTGGTCAAACCGAGCTCTTTCATCATTGCCTGGCACTCTGCGTTGTTCTGCCAAGCGCTGGTGGGCGTCTCGTCACCGCCGATGTGAATCTCACTGTAGGGGAATACCTCTATTATCTCATCCAGTACATCCTTTGCAAACTGCATCACCAATGGGCTTGCTACATTCAGCACATCGGCATATACACCTCCGTTCACCTGTACGTTGTGTGCTCCGTTGGGGTTACAGCTGAGCTCCGGGTATGCGGCGTTCACGGCGCATGAGTGGCCGGGGAACTCAACTTCGGGCACCACCTCGATGTGTCGCTCGGCTGCGTATGCCACAATCTCGCGGCACTCGTCCTGTGTGTAGAAATAGGGACCGTATGGTTCTCCTGTGTAGTAGCCACCGTATACGCGGTCGGTAATCCAGTTGTCGTTACGTGTGGCGCCCACCGTTGTCAGCAACGGATATTTTTTTACTTCAAAACGCCATCCCTGGTCATCGGTGAGGTGCCAGTGGAAACGGTTCATCTTGTAGTATGACATCACGTCAATCATGCGCTTTATCTGGTCAAGGCTGAAATAGTGACGGCTCACGTCGAGCATGAATCCGCGGTACTCAAAGCGTGGAGCATCGACAATGCTCACAACGGGGAGTGTATATTCTGTCACCTTGTTGTCCTTGACCTCTGCCATCACATTTGCAGGGAGCATCTTCTTTATGCTCTGGAATGCGTAGTAGAAGCCGTTGGCTGCGTTGGCTGTGACGGTGATGCCGGCTGTGGTAATGTCGAGTGTGTAACCCTCGTTGCCGAGTTCCTCGCTACCGTCGTACATGTTCATCTGTATCAGGGCGTCAGTATCTTCTGCCTTTACTGTGATGCTGTAGCCTGTCACCTCTTTGAAGAGACCGGCGAAC
Organism: uncultured Bacteroidales bacterium; assembly: GCA_937906165.1. Classification (GTDB taxonomy): domain Bacteria; phylum Bacteroidota; class Bacteroidia; order Bacteroidales; family Bacteroidaceae; genus HGM04593. The sequence goes on from CALCYA010000074.1 coordinate 43,582, forward strand.
TTTTGCGCCTCGGCACTGCACGCATCATCCAATCCGTTTGTGGCAATTGAAAAGCTCTGCGGCAATGTGAGTGTGCCTGTTCCCTTTGTCATTCTCATTGGCAACGGGGTCAGGTTGATGTCGCTGTCGGCAAATACTGCCATTGGCAGGCAAAGCAACATGATTAAAAAGGTAAGTGTAAACTTTTTCATGGTCAGTCATTATTTATTGGTGAATACAATTATCGTTTCTTGTTTATCGGTTCATCCTCGGCCTTGAGGGTGGGCAGGCAAATCCGGTATTTCACGGCCAGTACGCGTGTCAGGAATACTGCTGTTCCGCAAGCGATGTGCGTTATTGCATTGGCGCACCCTGACCAGTCACATATGCCGAATACCACACCTCCGACAACGCAGGCCATTGCATAGATCTCCTTTCGGAATATCAGCGGTACCTCGTTGATGAGCACATCGCGTATGACACCGCCTGCAGCACCGGTCATTGTACCCATGACTATAGCCACCCAGATCGGAAGGTCGCAGTCGAGTGTCTTCTGTATACCCACGATGGTGAAGAGGGCAAGCCCTACTGCATCAAAGATAAAGAATGTATTGTGCATGTGAACCAGGAACTTCCTGAAAAGTATCACCCACAATAACGCAAGTCCTGTACATGAAAGATAGAATCCGTCGTGCATCCAGAATACTGGTACATCAAGCATTACATCTCGTAGCGTTCCGCCGCCGATGGCTGTGGCTGCGCCCACCACGTAGGCTCCGAACCAGTCGAACTGTTTTGCTGAAGCAAGGCGTATACCGCTTATGGCAAATGCGAATGTTCCTACAAAATCAATTATCTGCAACATGGTTATGTTGCTGAACCAATTGAAAATGGCATTTAATAGTTCCATTGATATGGTATTTTCTGTTATCAGTTCGCTAAGATAGGTATTAGTGGCGAGAAATCTTCCCCTTTGACCCGTTTTTGATAAAAATTATCTTCAATCTCTTGCGTATGGAAAAAATGTATGTATCTTTGCGATATCAAAATGATATCAAAATGTAATTTGTAAATTTATAGACTATGAACGGAAAAGATTTAGAAGTAAAGGTTAAGGGCGAAGAGAAGTTCGTGAAACCTTCAAGCGGTTGGCTTGTGCTGTTTTTGACATTGGTTGGCTTAATAGGCGGCGCAGCTCTCCCTATAACAATGCTTGCGAATGATGGCTCGGACTTGTGGGGACTCTGTTTCCTCATACCTGTAGTGTCACTTGTGTTCATGTGCGGCCTTTTTGTGGTTAATCCCAATGAGAGTGCAGTAGTGACATTCTTCGGCAAGTATGTGGGTACAGTCGTTGAGAACGGTTTCTTCTTCATGAACCCCTTTACCGGGAAAAAGAATGTCTCTTTGCGTGCACGCAACCTCAACGGCGAGCCCATCAAGGTGAACGACCTGATGGGTAACCCCATCATGATTGGTGTGGTACTTGTGTGGAGAGTGAAGGATACCTTCAAGGCCTCTTTCGAGGTCGATGACTATTCACGTTTCGTTGACATACAGAGCGAGGCTGCCATCCGTAACCTTGCAGGTGCCTATCCATACGACAACCTCGAGGACGAGGATGCAAGCATCACCCTGCGTAACGGCGGCGAGGAGGTGAATGAGCTGCTTGAGAAATCACTTTCCGAGAGATTGGCAATTGCCGGTATCGAGGTTATGGAGGCACGTATAAGCTACCTTGCCTATGCTCCTGAGATAGCCAGCGCAATGTTGCAGCGTCAGCAGGCCACAGCAATGGTCGCTGCACGTCACAAGATTGTGGAGGGTGCTGTAGGAATGGTGCAGATGGCACTTGAGCAGTTGAGTGAGAAGGAAATCATTGAGCTCGATGAGGAGAAGAAGGCTGCTATGGTGAGCAATCTTATGGTAGTGCTCACAAGTGACAGGGCTGCAACGCCTGTCGTGAACGCAGGCTCGTTGTACCAGTAAAACCGCGGCTATGGCAAAAGATAAGAAATCTTTTGTGTTACGCATAAACGGCGAAACTATGTCGGCGCTCGAAAAATGGGCTGCCGACGAGTTCCGCAGTGTCAACGGGCAACTGGAGTATATAATAACCGATGCGCTGCGCAAGGCCGGCCGGTTGCCCAAGAATAAAGATAACAGTAGTGATAATGAATAACCGGAATATGCTATGAATGGAGCTCTTGATGATTATATAGTATCGTTGGTGCTACTGCTGCTTGCCGTGGTGATAGCATTCGGTAAGGGCGATTTCCTTATCTCGGGGTATAACACGGCATCAAAGGAGAAAAGAGCCAAATACAATGTACAGCGTCTGCGTCTGTTGGTCTCCTCGCTGCTTGTCCTTATTACTATAGGGCTTGTGGTTGCAGCCCTTTTGGGCTGGGGTGAGGCCGAGAGGGAGTATCTCTCGATAGGTATCGCTGTTCTTGTGGTAATATATTTCATTCTTATCTATACATGGGTAAAAAAGAAGTGAAGGCTATGAAACGTATTTTGCTATTGCTATCCATTATCTGTTTCGCATCGTCTTCATTGCAGGCGCAGAGCCGCGATGCAATAGAGACCTCCACCGACATTGCTATGTTCGCTCCGGCTGCAGTGGGTGCCGGAGCCGCACTTATTAAAGGTGACTACAAAGGCCTGTTGCAGTTGGGTGAGTCTTTGGCGGTGTCGGTGGCCGTGAGCTATGCGCTAAAATACACTGTAAAGAAGGAGCGTCCCGACGGTAGTGACAACCATGCATTCCCGTCGAACCACACAGGGTTCTCTTTTGCCGGTGCTACCTTCCTGCAGAAACGTTACGGCTGGAAATGGGGTGTTCCGGCATATCTGGTGAGCGGTTATGTGGCATGGGGCAGGGTGTATGCCAAACGTCACGATGTGTGGGATGTGCTTGCCGGTGCTGCGATAGGTGTGGGTAGCGGACTGCTTTTTACAACACCGTTTGCCAAGGAGCATGATTTTGTCGTTTCCCCCACAGTGACACCCGATGGCAGTTGCGGGGTATATATGTCAATGAAGTTTTAACCGTTTTAACATTATAAAAGGTTATTATCACGGCACTCCTTTTGTTTGAAATGTTTTTTTGTTACCTTTGCGCTAAAGCGCAGGAATAGCTCACCGGTAGTTTCATTTGCGTTATATCACACAGGGGATTTTCCTTGTTTCAAGCTAAAAAGATACAATTATGATAAAGCAGGAATGGAAAGAGAAAGGGTACATCAATGAGCCGGTACCCGAGGGCGTTGACCTAAAGACCGAGATACGCCGTTTGTGTCAGGAGAAGAATGCCGTTGTGCTTGCACACTATTATACCGACGGTGCAGTGCAGGATGTTGCCGATTTTGTGGGCGATAGTCTTGCCCTGGCCCAGTTGGCCGAGAAGACCACAGCCGACATCATCGTGATGTGCGGTGTGCACTTCATGGCCGAGACAAACAAGATTCTCTCGCCCGATAAGCTTGTACTTATCCCCGACCTCAATGCAGGCTGCTCGCTTGCCGAGAGCTGCCCGGCAGAGGAACTTGCGAAGTTCAAGGCCGAGCATCCCGGTTACAAAGTGGTGGCATACGTGAATACATCTGCGGCAGTAAAGGCGCTTACCGACATCGTGGTTACATCTACCAATGCGCGTGCGGTAGTGGACAGCTTTCCCAAGGACGAGAAGATTATCTTTGCACCCGACAAGAACTTGGGCGGTTACCTCAATGCCGTAACTCACCGCAATATGCTTCTGTGGAACGGCGGTTGCCATGTGCATGAGCAGTTCTCGATAGAGAAGATTGTGGAGCTAAGGAGCACTCATCCCGATGCAAAGGTCCTTGCACATCCCGAGTGCAAGAGCGGCGTGCTTGCGCTTGCCGACTTCATAGGCTCCACCGCAGCAATCCTTTCGTTTGCCGAGAAGAGCGATGCCAAGGAGTTCATTGTTGCAACAGAGAGCGGAATCCTGCACGAGATGCAGAAACGTTGTCCCGAGAAGAACTTCATTCCGGTGCCTCCTATGAGCGGTCCTTGCGCCTGCAACGAGTGCGCATATATGCGCCTCAACACTCTTGAGAAGCTGTATAACACCCTCAAATACGAGTGGCCTGCAGTGGAGCTCGACGAGTCTATCCGCGAGGATGCCAAAAAGCCTATCGTGAGAATGCTTGAGCTCTCCAAATAAAGGAGAAAGAGAGATCCATACAAAACAACTGAAAAAGAAAGACATCCTAACGAGGATGTCTTTCTTTTTCAGTTGTGCATGATACTTTCCCAACTGCTGTCAATGACGTTTCCTGTAGCTTTGGAGTTGTTCCTGTACAGGCTCCCGGTAAGGAGTACGTTGTTGAGTTCGCAGTTTACAATAGAGCATTCTGGTTGTTGGTACTTTCTCTTTACATTCATGTGCATCTGTTTTACATACGACAATATAAATAAAACAGATTCCCGATGTCTATTGTTCTGTAACCTCCGGAGTTATTTCCCGAATCTCTCGCGCAGGGTCTTTATCATATCCTGTGTCATTGAATCCAGGTCATACGATGGCTTCCAGTCCCACTCGTTGCGTGCGCATGAGTCATCCATTTTGTTGGGCCATGAGTCGGCGATAGCCTGACGAACAGGGTCGAACTCATAGTGCATCTTGAAGTCCGGAATGTATTTCTGGATTGATGCCTTGATGATTTCAGGGTCAAAACTCATTGATGCCACGTTGAATGCGTTGCGGTGTACAAGGCGTGACGGGTCGGCATTCATTATGTCTACTGCAGCCTTTAGTGCATCGGGCATATACATCATGTCCATGAATGTGCCGGCCTGGATGGGACATGCAAAATCTTCGCCCTTGACGGCTGCATAGTAAATCTCGACAGCATAGTCGGTTGTTCCACCGCCGGGGAGTGTCACGTTTGAGATGAGGCCAGGGAAACGTACGGCACGGGTGTCGACACCATATTTTGTAAAGTAATAGTCACTGAGCAACTCTGTAGCAACCTTTGTCACACCATACATTGTGCGTGGGCGCTGAATAGTGTCCTGTGGAGTGTTGTCGGCAGGGGTATTGGGGCCGAACGAACCTATTGAGCTTGGGGTGAACACGGCGCACTTCTTTTCGCGTGCAATTTCAAGGATGTTGATGAGGCCGTTCATCTGGATATCCCATGCGAGCAACGGCTTTGACTCCGCAACGGCGGACAGCAATGCCGCGAGGTTGTATATTGTGTCAATCTTGTATTTCTCTACAATGTCGGCAAGCTGCTGCGCATTCTTCACGTTAGCCTCGGCTGCCGGGCCGCTCTCGAGCAGTACCCCTTTGGGCTCTGCTCCGGGTATGTAACCGGCAACGATGTTGCCGTCAGGAATCATATTACGCAATTTCATTGTGAGCTCCGAACCTATCTGTCCTGTTGAGCCAATAACCAATACGTTTTTCATGATATTATATGTCTTAAAGTTTTAACCAATGATAATTTTATCGCTCCTCAAAGTTACATTTATTTTTGTAATACTCATATTCTGCCACAATTTTTTGAATAATTTTTTTTATTTTTTTTGAAACAGGTATTGTGTCTTTTTTGATAAAAAGGTACATTTGCGAAACGATGAAGTATGAATTTTAAATAAAATAGATTATGTACGGTAAATTTCAACAGTATTTGCAGAATGAGCTGGCTGCCATCGATGAGGCCGGTCTGTACAAGAGAGAGCGTAACATTGCATCGCAGCAGTTTGCAGAGATTACCCTTGAGGATGGCTCAAAGGCTCTGAACTTCTGTGCCAACAACTATCTTGGCCTGTCTAACAATCCGCGTCTTATGAAGGCTGCGCAGGAGGCAATGGAGGCACGTGGATTCGGTATGTCATCGGTACGTTTCATCTGCGGTACCCAGGATTACCACAAGGTTCTGGAAAAGGCCATTGCCGATTATTTCAGAACCGAGGATACAATCCTCTATGCTGCATGCTTCGATGCCAACGGCGGTCTCTTCGAGCCACTTTTCACAGCCGAGGATGCTATCATCTCCGACTCTCTGAACCACGCATCAATCATTGACGGCGTGCGCCTTTGCAAGGCTCAGCGTTACCGCTATGCAAATGCAGATATGGCCGACTTGGAGCGTTGCTTGCAGGAGGCTCAGGCCCAGCGCTACCGCATTATCGTGACCGACGGTGTCTTCTCAATGGACGGCAATGTGGCTCCAATGGACAAGATTTGTGACCTTGCCGAGAAGTACGATGCACTTGTGATGGTAGATGAGTCACACTCTGCCGGTGTGGTAGGTGCGACAGGTCATGGCGTTGCCGAGCAGTTCGATTGCTATGGCCGCATCGATATCTTTACCGGTACATTGGGTAAGGCTTTCGGTGGTGCTGTGGGTGGTTTCACAACAGGCCGCAAGGAGATTATCGATATGCTGCGCCAGCGCTCACGTCCTTATCTTTTCTCTAACTCATTGCCGCCTTCAGTGGTAGGTGCCTCAATAGAGGTGTTCAAGATGCTTGCCGAGAGCGATGCACTCCACACCAAACTACAGAACAATGTGAACTATTTCCGCGACAAGATGCTTGCTGCCGGCTTCGACATCAAGCCTACACAGTCGGCTATCTGTGCTGTGATGTTGTATGACGCTCCACTATCTCAGGTGTTCGCACAGAAGATGGCCGAGGAGGGTATTTTCGTTACCGGTTTCTACTACCCGGTTGTTCCGAAGGGCCAGGCACGTATCCGTGTACAGCTATCTGCAGCTCACGAGCAGGAGCATCTTGACAAGGCTATCAATGCCTTTATCAAGGTGGGTAAGGAACTCGGCGTTATAAAATGATTGTTTAATTTATTATAATATAGGTATATGAAAAAGATGTTTATCGCAGCATTGGCTGCCTGTGCTTTCCTTTTTGTTTCTTGTTCTTCTAACGTTGATAAGATTATTGACATGAAGAAGGATCTGGCAGAGGCTATTGCAAATCTTGACCTCGAGAAGGTTGCTGAACTTGAGAAGGAAATCTCTGAGATTATGGATGATATGACAGCAGAAGAGAAAGAGGAATTGGCAAAAAGATTGTTGGAAAAGTAATTGGCTCCTTCTATGATAAGAATCGGGCAGGGTATGTGACTCCTGCCCGATTCTTTTGTTGCTTGACTTTGTTTTTGGGATTCGTCGCTTGGTTGATTCCGCTCCAGACAATAATCACCGAAAGCAAGAATCTCTGTCATTAGCTACCGGCATTGTCGAATCCTGCTGCTTTGTCATTGCCTTGTCTTCGTCGCACTTGGTGCGTTGTCGGCATGGCTGCCTGGTCTTGGTCTTTTGCGCCCCAATTTCCAGGGTTCCGTATTGACCTTGAGTTCGAATGTGCTTGCAGGGAGGCCGGCCTCGTTTACAAGGTTTGCATCAGTGAATGGCTTCCAACCGTAACGTATGCGGTGTGCGGTACCGTCGATGATGATGCGGTTGCCCTCAATCTTTGCCTGCTTCTCAAAGTCGACAGGAGTAAAACAGCCTATAGAATCGGCAATCTCCATGCTGCGCAATGCCTTGCCGTCGCTTGTCTTCAGCTCTGTTGCGTTGCTGAATTCAATGACGGTTTTTTCTCTGAAACTGAATGCTATTGCCGGGGTAGGGCCATGCTGTGCAACGTGGCTCATGCCGTATGTCTGGTTGAGTGCGAGACGTGCAAGACGTTCGCCTACAGGTGCCTTCTCCTTGGGGTGTACGTCGGTGGGGTGTCCTTTGTCGCTCGACACGGCAAAATCACAGAATGGAATCTCCTCGGCGAGTCTGCGCTGCGAGTCGCGGAAGTGTGGCCATGACGGGCGGTTGATGCCCGACAGCTGAACAAAGTAGAACGGCATCTCGGGATTCTTCCATGTCTTGCGCCAACTCTCGATAAGGGTGGGGAATATCACCTCGTGCAGCTCCACGTTGTGTGCGTTTGACTCGCCCTGGTACCAGATGGCACCTCTGATTGGATAGCTGGCAATGGGTGCGATACCAGTCTCGTAAAGGTAACAGGGCTCGTAGGGGTGACGCTGCAGTTTGTTGTTGCTCTTGGCGCTGTTCTTTGCTGCACGGCCACGGCACCAGTCCTGTATCATGTCATTCTCCTTCCAATTGTAGAGGATGTCTACAAGCGTTGGGTTGAACTCAAGTGTCTTGCGGTCAATGAAAGCCTCGGCAGGCGCTCCACCCACGGCATTGCATATAAGTCCCACAGGAACGCCTAACGAGTCGGCAAGCATGGCACCGAAGTGGTAGGCTACAGCCGAGAAGTCACTCACGTTTTTCTTGTCCTGCTCTTGCCATGCTGTGGGCAGATAGTGTCCGTGGCGGTTGAGCTTGACAAGGTCAACGGAATCCCACTCGATGTTGTTGGTGAGGACAAGCGGCTTCATGTCATAAAGACGTATATCCTTGCCTTTTACGTTGGCGAGACTCTGCTCGATATGTGAGCTCTCCTTTACCATGAATGCCATGTTCGACTGGCCCGAGCAGAGCCATACCTCACCGATGACAACATTCTTGTATTCTATCTTCTTTTTCTCACATTCTACGGTAATGGTATATTTCTTGCCGTCAGCCATCATGGGAGTAAAGCGTATCTTCCAACTGCCGTCCTGGGCTGCCTTTGTCACCCTCTTCTGCCGGCCGAAGCTTACAATAATCTCCTTGCCGGCATCGGCTGTTCCGCTTACGACAAAAGGAACATCACGCTGCACCACCATGTTGTCGCTGTATATTGCAGGCAATGACAGCCCACCGCAGTCGTCGGTTATTGCAGAGTATACCTGCTTCGCTATGATACCGGCACCTTCGGCATTGGGATGCAGGGCGTCGGGCATCAGGTCGGGGCGGCTGTAGAGGTAGCGGCTCAGGTCAATCAGCTCATAGTTGCCGTGTTTTGCAATCTTCTCTATCTCCTCCTGTATCTGCCAGTACCAGTCGCGTGTGCCGCTCTTGAAACGGCGGTGCCAATGGAAGATAGGCGTCATGCGGCATACGAAAATCTGCGGGTTGCCGTCGGGGTGTGCCTTCTTGAAGCTGTCAATGATACCGGTGTAGTCGGCGAAGAACTCATCGCGGTAGTTGGGCCAGTTGCGCGGGTCCGTGTCGTTGAGACCAAGGTGTATGACAACAATGTCCGGTTGCCATTCGAGTGCGGCCTTGTATTCTGGCAGGGTGGTGTACGGACGGTGTCCCTTGTTCAGGAGGGTTGCACCCGAGTGACCGAAGTTACGCACCTCATAATCGTCGCCCAGCAGCTGCTGCAACTGTGTGGGATACGAAGTCTCTGCCGGGTTCTTGTGCCCGTATCCGTATGTGACACTGTTGCCCACGCAGGCAACCTTTTTCTTTTCTTGTGCCATTGCCAGCAGCGGCAACGCAAGTATTAATGCCAGAAAGAGCCTTTTCATTGTGTTGTGTATTTTTCAATATGCGAATATAACAACAAACGGGCGAAAGTCGTGCAAATGAATGTTTAAAAAAACATTTTTTCACGTTTGGTGTCTATTTAGCTTGAGTTCGGCATGAGTCCTACCAGACCGTGAACATGTCATCCCGACAGAACGAAGCGACGAGGGATTTCAAGCAATACTAATACAGAGAATTCTTCCTTCGGCTCGGCGGATATGTTATCCGCCGGGTATGAGTGTCAGGGTCTCTGACCCGATAGAACAAAAGGGGTTGCAAACCCCTGCCTTAACACCACCGGATTTTAAATCCGATGGGGCGAAGCATTACGCTTAAATAACAACTCTGATATCTGTACTCTGACCCTCGATAGCCGGGAATGTTGCGAGTAAGCGAATGAAAGCCAAACTTGTTTTAGCTTTCAAAGTGAGTAAAAGCAACTTCGACGAGGTCAAATACGCACCGTGCGCGATGTTTGCATATTCGAGATAAACGGTATGGAAGTGTTTATGTGAAATGTTAAATTTCTTATTTGGGTGATATTTTCTTTCTTGAAATTTGTTTAGAATATGACTAATTAGTTATATTTGCGCTATGAATGATACAAACACAGATAAATCGGATATTCGTGTAATATATAAGTCGCAGGAGTTTGAAGAGTTCTACGATGGGTTGTCTGATAATGTAAAGTTGAAATTCGAGCACGTTTTCAATGTTATTCAGACCGTCTATGTGTTACCGAACAAATTTGTAAAACATCTTGTGAATACTGATTTATACGAAATGCGTGTTTCAGTGGGAACAAATGAATATAGGACGGTGCTATTTGCCATTGACCACGACAACATAATACAATCCACCCGAATACTTTTGCTGAATGGTTTTCTAAAAAAGTCGGAAAAGGATTATAAGAAACAGATAAGTAAAGCAGAGAAAATATTAAAAGACCTTGAATTATGAGAAAGATTGATGAAACCAAATTAGCAAAACTTTCTACTACCAACAAGATGCTCGATGACAAATACGGCACTCATGGTACGGAAACCCGCAATGATTTTGACGAGCAGTCTTTGGCATGGTTTTATGGCAATATGCTTAAAGAGCGTCGCAAGGAGTTGAAATTGACACAAAAAGAGGTCGCTGAAAAGTTAGGACGCGATCAAAGTTACATCGCACGTGTAGAGCGAGGTAAAGCGGATATTCAGTTGTCAAGTTTCTTTAGAATTGCATCTATTCTTGGCATACAGTTTGTGCCATCGTTTGTGTGAAAACAAAGATTGTATTATCTTTGCACTCAGTAGAACCTGCCAAGCCTCTTAACAATGCTCAAATCGGCAGGTCGTTTTATTTTTATTCTGTCTTTTACCACACCTTATACGCTCCATAATTTTGCTGCAAAACAAGCAAGATTATGGAGTTTCTTAATTTCAACAGCGTAGAGCTGTTACCCAATGCAAAGGCAAGTGCAGCTTTTATGGTGGATAGCGGAAAGGTATTCCGTGAGGACACCGATATTGCACCCGTTCTCATCAGCGAGTCGCTATCCTCCGGCTCCGCGGATATTTATCCGCCGGGTATGAGTGTCAGGGTCTCTGACCCGATAGAACAAAAGGGGTTGCAAACCCCTGCCTCAACACCATGGGATTTCAAAATCCGAGTCATCCTCACCTCAACACCAGAGGATGTGTCATCCGCTGGAACAAAAAAACCTCTCTGGGCGCGCCCAGAGAGGTCAACTATAGACGAATATCTATAATTTCTTTTACTTTACAAGTACTTTTTTACCATTGATTATATATATACCCTTGCTCGGGTTCTCTACCTTGCGGCCCTGGAGGTCATAGATGGCGCCGTCATTTACGGTTGTGTCTGTAATGTGCTCGATGGATGTGCCATTTGTCGACTTGATTGGGTAGAACGGTGCATCGTCGGTAAACTTGTATTTGCCGTTGCTTGCCCAGTCGAGCGAGAAGCGTACAAAGCGCATGGTGTATCCGCCGAACACTCCGTTCTCCTCATAATAGACACCTAATGTGCCGTCGGGGAGCACGACTGCCGCGCTGTAGGCAGAGCCTCTCGGGCAGATTGTCTTTGGTGTGCCGAATGTGGCACCCTCGTCGGTTGAGAGGGCGATGCTCACGTTCTGTCTGCTCGGGCTGTTTGGCAGTGTCTGCAATGCAATGTCCCAAGGGTTACCCTCCAATGTAGAGCACCATACCATATACTCGCCGTCGCAGGCGTTGCCCGAGATACCGCTGGTGAAGCGTGTCTGTGAAGGCTTGTGCCATGTCTCGCCGTCATCCGATGTGTAGTTGTAGTAGTTGTAGCCGCTTGAACGTACACTGATGGCGAGGTCGCCGTTGTTGCGCTCCAATGACTTGGGCTCGTCGGCTCCGCTTGTACCGCTTGTGCCGCTCACATACCAGCTCTCTCCGCCGTCCTTGCTCATGAAGAAGTAGAAGTGCTGGCTGTTGTCGGCCTGACGGTTGACGAAACTTGATACGAGTGTTCCGTCACGTTTTTGCAGTGCTGCACCGGAGCCCGAGAAACCGCTCTTCCATGTCTTTGTCTTGGGGTTTGAGCAGTTGGCACCGAAGAGGTCGTCGGTGTGGTCAACGGGTGCTTCCCATGTGAGTCCTCCGTCGCGGCTGGTGATTGTCTTCCAGCGTGGGGGCTGTGCTGCTGTTCCGGCAAAGAATCCGTGGCCGTATGTTCCGGCACTTGTCATGATACCTACAATCTCGCCGTTGTCGCGGTTGGTAACTATCGATGCATCGCCGTGACCGTAGTCGCCGCCTGTGTCAGGAGTTCCGGCAACGGTGACAGGGTCGCTCCATGTGCGGCCGTTGTCCTCGGAGTACTGTGCCACAAGGTAGCAGTGTGAGGGGAGGTCGCCGTTGTGGTTCTTGCGGTCGTCGGTGAGTGTCACAAGACGCTTGCCGTCCTTTGTCACTGTGATGGCAGGTATACGGTAGTATAGTGAACCCTTGTCCATAGGCATCAGCACTGCGCCTTCGGAAAGGAATATCGTCACGTTGTGCTCGGGGTTGCCTCTGCTCTCGGCAATCTCCTTGCCGTCGATGGTATATGCTGTGATGTTGGCGTCTACCTTGTTTCCCTCCTTTGCTTCGTCGGCAATGTCGTATGTAATCCACAGATAGTGGTCGCCGGGAGCGAGTGTCTTTGTGCCTGTGATGGTGAATGTACCGTCGCTGTTCAGGGTAACGGTCTCGCCGAACTGCTGTCCGTTCTCGTCACGCCATGGCATCTTCTTGTCGGCGTCGATGAAGAGCTCGCGCGAGTTGGTTGCAAAGTATGACTTGACGTTGGTTATGTCATTCTTGTCGTCGCCAAGGAATGTACCCTTCACGCCTTGGAACTCGACGTTGCCCTCAAGGCCGCTGATGCGTATTGCAGCGCGTACTATTGGCTGGTCAACGTTGCCGATACCAGTGCTCACCTTTCCTTGTACCACTTTTGACGATGCGAACTCTGCAAGTGCGTTGCTGGTATCTACCTCGTCGAAGCGCCACAGTGAAGCACCGCCTTCCTCGGCTCCCCAACGTACAATTACCTGCCCGGCCTCCTGCGCGTGAAGCTCTACGGCATTGTCCTTGATGATGAAGAAACCGTAGGAGTTCTGTATGTTGTATATGTAGTTCGCTGTTTCTACTGTTCCGAATGAAGTGCTGCCGCCGGTGCCTGCTCCTGCTGTACCGAAATACTCGCCCTTATAGTTCTTGATGGCGAGCTTGCCGTCCTTCTCCCAGAAACTCCAGACACGGTCGGCGCTGAATGTCTTGTCACCGAAGCGCAAACTCCCTGTCTCGTTGTCATTGTATATTACCTTGCCTGCGCAGTATGCCTTGGTGGATGCGCTGGTGATGTAGTACCAATGCTCGTTGCCGGTGGTGCTTATCTGAGGCATCTCGGGAGTGTCATCCTTGATTTTTACGGTAAAATCGGTGAGGATAACGCCCTTGCCGTTGCTGCCGGCAAGGGTGAATGCTACAGAACTCAAGGTCTGCCCTTTGCCGCTGATTGTCTGTGATGTGGTAGAGGTGGTATATTCTGTACCGTCGTCCATGGTGAGGCTCAGGCCTGTCGTGTGTCCGTTGTTGGTAAAGGTAAAGCTGTAGTCTGTGATTGCGTAACCTGCGGGCGGTGTCAATGTGTATGTGGCGCTGCCGGCAGTACCTGTCATCAGCTGTACGTTGTTGCCTTGCCAGTTCATGTTGTTGATTGTTCCGCAACCGAACTGCAACTGCGGAGTGGCGTTGCTTTTCCATACATTGTTCCAGCTCTGGTTGGCTGTCGTGCCGCGGTAGAGGTTACCGTTGCTCTTGTCTATGATGTACTCGAATGTGGTAGGCAACTCCTCAATCTCGGCTGCCTCGGCAATGGCAATTTGGCAGCCGGTATCGCCACGGTCGCTGCCGAGGCTTGCGCTGCTGCTCCAGTTGTAGATTGCGAAACTCTGTCCTGAACCAGTCTGGTTAAGCTGTACCTCGCCAGAAGAGATTATATAATAAGAAGGAGTATTTGCATAGCTTACTGTCCAGCCCTTTGACGGCTTTGTCTTTGTGGTGGTAATCTGTGCGTTGTAGTTGGCAACAGGGTTAAGGTATGAGCCGTATTTGCGGTTCACGATGTCGAATGTGTTGTCACCGCGGTCAACGAACTTCCACATGGAGAGTGCCGATGTACCGCTGTTCTCCTTGCCTGCAACGCCTGCAGCCTCGCCCTCTGCTGTTATGTAAAGCTCCGGGCTGCGCAGTGATGTGAACTGGTACCAATGCTCATTGTCTGTTGTGCTTGCCTTGGGCATTGAAAGGGCTGCTTCAACAATGGCGTTCAGTTTTGCTGCCAATTCTGTCACTTCAGCCTCGGTGAGGTTGTTCTTTTCAAGCAATGTCTTTGCCTTCTCGAGTTCTGTGTCGAACTCTTTCATCTTCTCTGTGTCATACTGTCCTATCGCATCGCCACGCTCTACAACCTGTCCGCGGGCAATGGCCTGTGACAGGGTGTTGCGCAAGGTTGCCTGTGTGTGGCGCACCTGGGCGTCGCTCTCGCTTATTACGCTGTAGCTGTCGGTGGGGAAGTCCTCAAGGAGTGCGTCCTTCATCAGATTTGCCATCTTTACGTATCCGAGGCCGCCGAGGTAGTTCGACGGGTAGAAATACTTTGTGTTTGCTACACTGCCGTTGAGCAGGGGAGTGTATGTGTCGATGAATGTGATGTTCTCGCTCTCCAATGTCTTTAAGTAGTCGTTGAGGACCTTGATGCGCGATGTATTTGTTGTGGCATTGTTTGTCGGGCACAGCGCAAGGAGATAAATCTTTGATGTGGGTGCCTTTGCCGCAACCTTGTCAACAAGGGTCTTGTAGCTGCTCTTTACTGTAGCTATGGCTGTGCTGCCGTTGCAGTCGCCGGTGCCGGTGTAGATGAAGATTGCCTTCGGGGCCTCTTTTGTGACGCCGGTGCTTGCGAAGGTCGCATCAACAAGCTTGCTTGTAGTGGCAATGTCACCTCCGTAGCCCCAGCCTGTACCGCGGTTCTTTACATTGGGGTTGCCGAGCAACTCCTGCCACTCGCCGTTCTTCACGAACTCGTCACCGAAGACAAGCACGTCGTCGCTGCTCATAGGCATCATACTGAAGTATGTAGCGCGCATGCCGTGTGCACCATTGAGACTGCCGTTTTTCTGAACACTTGATGTGTTGTCCGGGTAAACGGTGGTTACGGTGTAGTCCTCGCCTTCGGCCAGGTATTCGCAGATGGTCTCGCACCACACCTTGTAGGCTGCTGCTGTCAGGTGCAGATAATCGTAACTCCAAACACCGCCCTGTGCCACGCCGGTGAGCTTGTCGTAGAGGTCGATGTATGTGAGCCACTCGACATCCTGTGCCTCTACATACTCCTTTACAATCTTGTTGGTGTGCAGCCATGTGGCTTCCACGCGGTTGTTTGTCTTGTTGTTGAGAATGCAGTAAAGGTAAATCTTTGTCTCGGGCGAACGCATGTGTATGCGCTCCACCATGCTCTTTACATATTGCAGCACCTGCTCGCCGCTGAAATTGAGACCGCCCGATGTGGCAATGTCGTTTGTTCCGATCATCATGAACACCTTCTTTGGCTTGCCTGCAATATAACTCTCGAGGTTATTGCTCTGCTCGGTGGAGTATGTGCCCGAGTTGCCTCGGTTCACAATAGGCAGATAACGTCCGTCAGATGTCTTGAAAGCCTCGGGCCAGCAGTGCATGTCGGTGATGCTGTTACCGATGAATACAATACTCTCGTTGTTGGTCTCAAGGACCTTGAATGAATCGTACCTGTGGTTACGGAACGGTTCATCGGCAAATGCTATTGTCGCCATAAGCAACAAGCAGAGAATGGTCGTGATTTTCTTCATAAGATGTAAATGGTTAGTCAGATGCTGCTTGTACAGCCTGTCAGTTGTTTAATAAATTCAATAAAGTTTTGTACGGTTACAAAAATAGGGGCTTGCCGTTAACAAGCCCCTATTATTTTTCTTAATTTTAATTAATGCAATTAATATATTTTATAAATAATCTTAATGCTTTTCGTTCCTCGTTAAACGTTCATCGTTCATCGTTCCTCGTTTCTTACCAACCAACCTGGACTCCGTCTTCGTAGAAGTGGCGTCCGAAGCTCCAGCCATATACACTATAGTAGCGTGCAAGCTCCTTGGCGCGTCCGATGAACTCCTCAACGTCTTTTGTGGCAGGGTCAGGGTTGCTCCAGCCAATCTCGGCAATGGCACCCAAACGTGGCAGTGTCTTGTACTGCAACTGCATTGGAGTGGTCACGTACTCGGTCCACATGTTGCCCTGTACACCCATGATGTATTTCTGCTCATCTTTTGCCAGCTGGTCATACGGGTTGAATGAGTAGCTCTTGCGCAATGGAACGTAGCTGCCGTTGCTGTCGAGTTCGTCCTTGCGGTCTGTTGTCTGACGGTAGTCGAGGTAGCAGTAGCCGCTCGGAGTCATGATCGCATTGTTGCCCTTCTTTGCGGCAGCGATGCCGCCCTCGGTTCCGCGCCAAGACATGATTGTTGCGCCCTGGCTCACACCGCCCTCAAGAATCTCGTCCCAGCCTATCATCTTGCGGCCGTGGTCGTTGAGGAACTTCTCAATGCGGCTGTTCACGTATGACTGCAGTTCGGCCTCATTCTTGAGGTTGTTCTCCTTGATGCGCTTCTGGCAGTCGGGGCACTCCTTCCACATATCGCGTGGAGCCTCGTCGCCGCCGATGTGGATATACTCGCCGGGGAACAGGTCCATTACCTCTTCGAGCACATTCTCCCAGAATTCGAATGTGCTTTCCTTGCCGGCACAAGCAATCTGCTTCGATACTCCCCAGTAGGCCCAGGTCTTGTAGTTGCCTTTTTCGCCCTCGCAGCCCAACCATGGGTATGCGCTCAATGCGCCGAGCGAATGGCCCGGAATCTCAATTTCGGGAACGATGGTGACGAAATGCTCCTGTGCATACTTTACAACCTCTTTTATATCCTTCTGTGTGTAGTAACCGCCATAAGGTATGCCGTCAAGGCCTTCGTTGTGGCCTGTGGTGGTCTGCTCGCGCAGGCTGCCCAACTTCGTGAGGAGAGGGTATTTCTTTATCTCGATGCGCCAGCCCTGGTCCTCGGTGAGGTGCCAGTGGAAGCGGTTCATCTTGTGCAGTGCAAGTATGTCGATCATCTCCTTTATGGTCTCAACGTCCCAGAAGTGGCGTGAGCAGTCGAGCATGAAGCCGCGGTAACCGAAGTGCGGGGCATCGTTGATGGTGAGCAGTGGCAATGCAAGGCTCTTGAGGTCAATAGGAGTCTCGTATGCCTGTACCGGAACAATCTGCTTTATTGTCTGTATGGCATAGAATACACCGGCTGCGCTCTTTGCCTTGATGATGATGTTCTCGGGAGTAATCTCAAGATGGTAGCCTTCCTCCTTGATTGAATTCTCTTTTCTGATGATGATGTTGTTGGCACCTTCAATCTTTGTGCCTTTCTTGAAGGCCTTTCCGAACAGTTCCACTCCCAGCTTGTTGAGCTCGTTGAGGGCATACTTCATGCTCTTGTCCTCGAGCTTGCACACAACTTTTGTGGTGGGACTGAGGATAAATTTGCTGTTGCTGTTGCCCATTTCAATTTTGGTGGGCTTGGGCAGGATGTTCTTTGCATTGTGTATCTGTGCGGTGGACAATGACACCGTTGCAACCAATGCAATAACCAGTGATAGGATTCTTTTTGACATAATTATATATTTTAGTTCTTATTTTGATTTTATTGCCAATATGCGAAGATACGCAATACTTCTCTAATTGAGAATAAGAAAATAAAAAAAATGTAATTTTCTCAAATTATATGTAGGGTAAATTATTTTTTTTGTTTACATTCGCGAAATAGAAAATATAACTAACCAAAATATGACTATGAGCGAAAAGTATGTAATTGGAATTGACCTGGGCGGTACTAATACCGTTATCGGTCTGGTAGATGTAAAAGGCCACATTCTGGCAAAGGATGATTCAATCAAGACTCAGGCGCACCCCGACATCGAGGAGTACACCGATTCTATTGCGGCGGTAATAAAGAGACTTGCCGAGGAAAACGGTTGCGAGGGTAAACTCGAGGGCGTTGGTGTAGGTGCTCCTATGGCAAACTACTACACAGGCGAGATTGTGAACGCAGCAAACCTCCCTTGGAAGGGTATCGTTCCCCTGGGTTGGCTGATTGAGAAGAAGACAGGTCTTCCTACAAAGGTTACCAATGATGCCAACGCTGCTGCTATCGGTGAGATGAAGTACGGTGTAGCTCAGGGTATGAAGGATTTCGTATACATCACTTTGGGCACAGGCGTAGGTAGCGGTATCGTTGCCAACGGTCAGCTCATCTATGGCCACGACGGCTTTGCCGGCGAGCTCGGTCACGTGACAGCTCCGGTTCTTGAGGGCCGTTCTTGCGGTTGCGGACGCACCGACTGCCTCGAGACCTATGCTTCGGCTACAGGTATCGTA
Organism: uncultured Bacteroidales bacterium; assembly: GCA_937906165.1. Classification (GTDB taxonomy): domain Bacteria; phylum Bacteroidota; class Bacteroidia; order Bacteroidales; family Bacteroidaceae; genus HGM04593. The sequence goes on from CALCYA010000074.1 coordinate 62,022, forward strand.
CGCACAGCCAAGAAATGGCTTGTCGAGAGAAACGACCCAAGTTCACTCCGTGACATCTGTATGAACAACCTCACATCAAAGATGCTTTTTGATGCTGCCATTGCAGGAGACAAGTTCGCAAAAGAGATTTTCGACTTCACAGGTAAGGTCCTTGGTGATGCTTTCTGTAACTTCATTGCATTCTCTGCTCCTGAGGCAATAATCCTCTTCGGCGGTCTTGCAAACGCTGGCGATCTGTTGCTCGAACCTATCCGCAAGCAGATGAACGAGAATGTAGTGTTCTTGTGGAAAGACAAGGTTAAGGTGTTGAAATCTTCTCTCCCAGGTGCTGACGCAGCGGTTCTCGGTGCTTCGGCTCTCGGTTGGAAAGACTAAAATAGAGAATTCAAAATGACATATCAAAATGTCTCTGAGGCCTCTATTCAATGGATGCTTCAGGGACATTTTTTCTAAATAAAAGATAAAAAGTTTTTGACTTATGGAAAATATACTCGACAAGACTAAGAAACTGCTCGGTTTTTCTCTTACCGGTGTTGCTGCATTGCCTATGCTGGCGTCATGCGCGGGTGAGGAGGCCAAGCCCGAGGGTCCGATGAACATCCTGTTCATCATGTGCGACGACCATTCGTACCAGACAATCAGTGCGTACGACTCTACGTTCATACGCACTCCAAATATCGACCGTATTGCAGCTGATGGTGTACGTTTTACAAACAGCTTCGTGGCAAACTCTATCAGCGGCCCTTCACGTGCCTGCATGCTTACCGGTAAGCACAGCTTTGCCAACGGTTTCACCGACAACAGCTCTTCTTTCGACGGCAGTCAGCAGACATTCCCGAAACTGTTGCAGCAGCAGGGTTATGAGACTGCGGTAATAGGTAAGTGGCACCTTACATCCGAACCTACTGGCTTTGACCATTGGGATATACTGATAGGACAAGGAGATTATTATAACCCCACATTCATACGCAACGGAGAGAAGGTGAAACGCGATGGATATGCAACGAATGTCACAACGGACCTTGCACTTGAGTGGCTCACCAACGGACGCAATCAGGAGAAACCTTTCTGTCTGCTGTTGCACCACAAGGCTCCGCACCGTACATGGATGCCCGATACATGTGACTTCGACCTCTTTGCCGACAGCAACTTCCCGTTGCCGGAGACTTTCTACGACAACTATGAGGGCCGTGAGGCTGCAAAGGGACAGCGTATGTCAATCACCAAGGATATGGACCTTGTATATGACCTCAAGTTGGCCGATAAGGACAGCGCCATCCACAGCCGTCCCGACCTTGAGGCGGCTGGCCGTCGCATATACAACAATATGAATACCGAGCAGAAACTGGCATGGGATGCACACTACGACGTGGTGATAGAGAAGTTCAAGAAGGCAGGTCTTGATGGCAAGGAACTCGATGCCTGGAAATATCAGCAGTATATGCGTGACTACCTGCGTGTAATAACATCTGTTGACCGCAACGTGGGCCGCGTGCTCGATTATCTTGAGGAAAACGGTCTCATGGACAATACTCTCATAGTTTACACTTCGGACCAGGGATTCTATATGGGTGAGCACGGCTGGTTCGACAAGCGCTGGATGTACGAGGAATCGTTCCGCACTCCACTGCTTGCACGCTTGCCAGGCAGCAAGGTAAAGGGTGACATCCCGCAGATGGTACAGAACATCGACTATGCTCCAACATTCCTGGAACTTGCAGGTGTTGATGTACCGCAGGATATCCACGGTTGTTCTTTCCTCCCTCTTCTCAAGGGTGAGGAGTGGAAACCTAACCGTGACGGTGTATATTACCATTATTATGAGTACCCTGATGAGCATGCTGTCAAGCGTCATCTTGGTGTACGCACAGAGACTCACAAACTCATACATTTCTATGAGGACAACGTGTGGGAACTCTACGACCTGCGTGCCGATAAGAATGAACTGAACAACATCTACGGACAGCCGGGTACTGAAGAGGTGACAGCGCAACTGAAAGAGAAACTCGTTGTTCTGCAGAAGCAGTATGGCGAGGAGCAGTTCATCGCAGTAGAGTAATGATGATATCCGACAATGAAAAGTAACAAAAGGAACAGTCTGCATCTTGGTGACGTTGCAAAAATGGGGCGTGCCCCAGCTTTTGGAACAATGGTCAAGCCCATCGGCTCGGCCTGCAACCTCGATTGCCACTATTGTTACTATCGCGACAAGAGCGAAATCTATGGCAATACAATGCCACGCATGAGCGAGGAGTTGCTTGAAACCTATATCAGACAGTACATCCAGGGTGCTTCGCAGCAGACCATCAGTTTCTGCTGGCATGGCGGCGAGCCCCTGATGGCAGGTCTGCCATTCTTCCGTAAGGCCATGGAACTGCAACGCAAGTATGCGGGCGGCAAGGTTATCGAGAATACTCTGCAGACAAACGGAATCCTCGTCAACGAGGAGTGGTGCAGTTTCTTCAAGGATAATAATTTCCTTGTCGGCCTCTCGCTCGATGGCCCCGAGGATATCCATGATGCCTTCCGCCACGACTGTGGAGGTGCACCCACCTTTGCCCGGGTGATGAAGACGCTTGAACTGATGAACCGCACCGGCGTAGACTTCAATATCCTCTCGACGGTTAATGCCCGTAGCGAGGGACGTGGTGCCGAGGTGTACAAGTTCCTGCGCTCGCTCAACCGCTATATGCAGTTCCTACCTGTGGTGGAGTATGTGCGCCAGCGTCCGGGCAAGCGTCCGCTGATTGTGTCACCCGACGAAGAGGATGCCGTTGAGGCTCCATGGTCGGTATCGGCTAAGGGATACGGACAGTTCATGTGTGACGTCTTCGACGAGTGGGTGAAGTACGACGTGGGCAACTGGTTCGTGCAGCTCTTTGATGTAACTCTTGCTAACTGGTGCGGTGTTCAGCCGCCTTTGTGTGCCTTCGGCGAGATTTGTGGCGACGGAATGGTGGTGGAGCATAACGGTGACGTCTACTCATGCGACCATTTTGTCTATCCCGAGTATCGTCTGGGCAATATTATGCAAGGTGAGCTTGCTGACATGTACCGCAGTGACGAGCAGCAGAGCTTCGGCCGCGACAAGCGCGACGCCTTGCCGTTGGAGTGCAAGCGCTGCAACTACTACTTCCTGTGCCATGGCGAGTGCCCCAAGCACCGCTTCGGTTATGCGAAGAACGGTGAGCCGTATATGAATGTGCTGTGTGAGGGCTACAAGATGTTTTTTCGTCACACCGACCCGTATATGCGCTATATGAAAACCCTCATCGAGAAAGGTGAGCCCGCGTCTGGGGTTATGGACATGAAAAAATAAGAATGCCTGTCTGCCGAAACTCCTCCACTCGTCGAGGGGAGGTGCCGCAGGCAGATTGGAATAAAATACAAAAGGAAATATTATATAAAGTAAAATTACTAAATAACTAACAATTAAAAACCTAAGATTATGAATCCTAATTTTGTACTTCCTAAAATCGGTGAAATGCCGATATTGGCTTCAATAGAGAGTATATGCAAATTCGAGAAGGTTCCTACAAGAATATGTTCTCAGGAGAGTGAAGGTGTGCTTCGTGCTGCCGACATAGTAGTCAGCGCCATTAAAGAGCACAAAGGCGACAAGCCATTTGTGTTGGGTCTTTCAACCGGTCGCACGCCGCTCGGTCTCTATAACGAACTTGTGAAACGCTACAACGCGGGTGAGGTGAGTTTTGCCAATGTCGAGGTGTACAGTCTTGACGAGTTCTATCCAATGGCACCGGATTCTTCCCAGAGCCGCAACCACCGCGTGAACGAGGATTTCCTCAAGTTCATTGATATTGACCCTGCAAACGTGCACTTCCCCGATGGAACTGTTCCTGCTGACAAACTCAATGAATACTGCAACCTGTATGAGCAGAAGGTTAACGGCAATGTAGACCTTATGATAATGGGTGTGGGTGAGCTCGGTCAGATAGGCTTCAACGAGCCGGGTAGCTACGCTCACTCTACAACACGCGTGGTGCAGCTCAGCTACAACACACGCAAGAATCAGGACAAATTCTTCTCTAACCCTAATGAGGTGCCTAAGATGGCAATAACAATGGGTCTTGAGACAATAATGAGTGCAAAGAAGATTGTGCTGATGATGTGGGGCGAGGAGAAAGCAAGCATTGCACGCGACCTCATCGAGGGTGGTGTGAATGAGGAGTATCCTGCTACATTCCTTCAGGACCACGACGATATCCAGGTTATCATTGACGAGCCTGCTGCACAGGAACTCACACGTGTCAAGGAGCCATGGATCATTGCGCCTCCGCAGGAGTGGAGCGACAAACTCATCCGCAAGGCAGTTATCTGGCTTTGCCAGACAGTGGACAAGCCCATCCTGAAGCTCACACATCAGGATTATATCAAGAACTCATTGTCCGACCTGCTTGACCGCGTCGGTTCGTACGACCAGATAAATATCCGTGTCTTCAACGAGATACAGCACATCATATCAGGTTGGCCCGGTGGCAAGCCCAATGCCGATGACTCTACACGTCCCGTGCCTTCTACGCCGTTCCCCAAGCGCGTAATAATCTTCTCACCGCATCCCGACGATGATGTGATCTCAATGGGTGGTACTTTCAACCGTCTCATAGAGCAGGGGCACGACGTTCACGTGGCTTACCAGACCTCGGGTAACGTGGCAGTATATGACGATGTGGTGTTGCAGAATATCGATACAGCCAAGGAGATGGGCTTCGGCGATGCATTTGACGAGATTCGCGAGATTATTGCCAACAAGAAGGTGGGTGAGCCTGAGCCACGCCGTCTGCTCGACCTCAAGGGCGCTATCCGCCGTGCCGAGGCACGTGCTGCCTGCCGCTCGATAGGCCTTAACGACCGCACTAATGCCCACTTCCTGAACCTGCCGTTCTATGAGACAGGCGGTATCAAGAAGGGCAAACTCTCGGATGATGATATCGAGATTGTAAAGGCTCTGATGCGCAAGGTGAAGCCTCATCAGATTTATGCAGCCGGTGACCTCACCGACCCACACGGTACACACCGTGTATGTATAGAGGCCGTGTTGCGTGCATTCGAGGAGGTTAAGGACGAGCCTTGGGCCAAGGAGTGCCACATCTGGCTCTACCGCGGTGCATGGCAGGAGTGGGACCTTGCTGTTGCCGATATGGCAGTGCCCCTCAGCCCCGAGGAGCTTATCCGCAAGCGTCACGCAATCTTCCGTCACCTCTCGCAGAAGGATATCGTTCCGTTCCCTGGTGAGGATGCACGCGAGTTCTGGCAGCGCGCCGAGGAGCGCACACAAGGTACTGCGGCACTGTTCAACAAGATCGGTTTGCCCGAGTATCAGGCAATAGAGTTGTTTGCACGACTGCTGTAATATAGTTTAAGACTGTAATAAAAGCACCGCCCTTTGCGAGGGGCGGTGCTTCTTTGTCTTTGTGGTAGGGACTGTGCGACGATTAATCCAACTGGCTCCTCCTCTGTTCATAGAGGAGGTGGCACAAGCGAAGCGCAGTGACGGAGGAGTTTTCAAGAGGAGCGTCTAATATTGCAGGCTTGCCACCAAGGAATGTCATTCTGAGCGCATCGAACCAACGGTCGACGCTTGCGAGTTCAGAGATCCCTCGTCGCTGCGCTCGCTCGGGATGACAAGTACGCTGCCAAGGTTCAGTATGACAAAGCGATAGAACCTATCATGCAGGAACGAAGTGAAGCATCTCAGAAAACAGCGAAGAATTTTAAAAGTAATAATATAGATGTTGTCCAAAACGTATCATGTCATTCTGAACGAATGTGAAGAATCTCTTATTTCGCGATATTTTTGAGATCCCTCGTCGCTGCGCTCTGTCGGGATGACACCATCGCAGTAGATATTTGTATCAATGGACAACTCCTATATTATTGCCATTTCAAAACTTTGATGTTTGCTCTACTCTCGTTTTATATTTCACCTTGACCGTCATTTTGTTGCCTCCGGCAATCGCAACCCGCACGGTGCAAACTTTGTCTGCACTTCGTGCGACTATTGCTCAAAATGACGCTCGAGCCTTTTATCTTGACCGTCATTTTGTTGCCTCCGGCAATCGCAACCCGCACGGTGCAAACTTTGTCTGCACTTCGTGCGACTATTGCTCAAAATGACGCTCGAGCCTTTTATCTTGACCGTCATTTTGTTGCCTCCGGCAATCGCGCCCGCACGGTGCAAACTTTGTCTGCACTTCGTGCGACTATTGCTCAAAACGACGCTCGAGCCTTTCACCTTGACCGTCATTTTGTTGCCTCCGGCAATCGCAACCCGCACGGTGCAAACTTTGTCTGCACTTCGTGCGACTATTGCTCAAAATGACGCTCTAGCCTTTCACATTGACCAAACATCAGTAGCTTCGCAATCGCCACCCACGCGGCACCACAAAAACTCCCTCCCCCTTCGGGTACTCCCTCTTTAAAAAGCGGGAGAGTAGTGCTACGCGTGACCTATGGCTCTGATGTTTGATCGAGCCTTTTACCTTGATCTGATTGCAGTTGCTTCGCAACCGCCACCCACGCGGCATCACTTTCAGCGCTGCTACGCGTGACCTATGGCTCTGCAATCAGCTCTAGCTGAATTAGCAAACGGAACCCTTAATCAAGGATTCCGTTGTATGCTAATTCACCTTCAACTACGAAGTAGAGTTCTTCGGGGTCGAAATCGCCTATGCCGTTCTTCTTTGCCTCTTTGGCTATGAACTTGGCTATCTCGTCAAGGTCTATATCTACCTCTTCGTTGTTGCTGTCGAGGATGCCGCTCTTGTCATAGTAGTCGTAGATGGTGTCGAGGAAGTAGTAGAACTCGTCATCACTCCATTTCTCTTTCAACTCCTGCGGCAGGCGCTCACGGATGTATGCAATGGTCTTCTCGTCATCGAGGTCTTCCATTGCGAACTCGTCGTTGCTCATGGCCTGTCAATTAAAGAAGTGCCTCGAACTTTGCCTGTACTTCGCTCTTTGACTTTGAGCCAACGAACTTGTCGACAACCTTGCCGTCCTTGATGAAGATAACTGTAGGCACGTTGCGGATGCCGTACTCCATTGTGAGGTCATCGGCCTCCTCAATGTCGCACTTTGCAACTGCGATGCGGCCCTCGTACTCCTTTGACAACTCGTCGATGATTGGTGCCAACTGCTTGCAGGGACCACACCATGCTGCGCTGAAATCCAATACTATAGGCAACTCGGTTGCCATAAACTCCTTAGCGTTGTCGTTTGTTAAATTTACTGCCATAATTGTAATGTTTTTGATGTTATTGTTTCTGTTTTTTTTGTTGTCCTGTTGGCGTTATTGAGATTCCTCCCCTGCGGTCGGAATGACAGATGCAGCAGGTTACTTGTATTGGGCAGACGCGCCGGACTGCCCCTTCAGTTTGCGAATATATAAATATTAATTCAATTTATATTCAATATTTTCAAATTCTTTTATGTAATCTATCAGTTCCTGTGTCACCTCGATATCACGGTTCTTGGATGCGAGCTCCAATGTGAACTCATGCTCGTAGTCCTTTACCTTGAAGACGAGCTTGCTCTTGCCGGGGTGACGCTCTATATAGTCCATGATGGTGCTGTAGAACTCGTCGGTGAGTGACATTATGTCGAATGAGACTGTGATGCTCTTGACCATATCGTCTTTTATCTCGGGCATGAGCTCGATGCTGTCGACGACAAAGTCGAATTTTGTCTGGTCCCACTTGCGGGCCTGGCAGCTGCCTTTTATGTAAAGGAAGTTGCCGGGTATAAAGTAGTTCTGCTTCTTCATCCATTCGTCGCCCAAAAAGAAGAGCTCTGCTGTTCCCGAGAAGTCTTCTATCTTTGCAACGCCGTAGGGGCTGCCTTTCTTGGTGAAGCCTGTGCGTGGCGGGTCGCTGACGACACCACCGAATGTAATCTTGCGCCCTATAAGTGCCTGCATGTTCTCGAGTTCGGCAGCCTTGGTGTTGCAGAACTCGTTGAGGATGAGCGAATAGTCGTCAAGCGGGTGTGCCGACAGGTATATTCCAACCAATTCCCTTTCGCGGTTGAGTCTCTCGAGGGTGCTCCAGATGCCGCCGACGGGCACTTCCGGCCTTGGTATCTCTGCCATCTCGGTGTCACCGAACAACGATGCGCTTGCGTTGGCTTTGTCGGTCTGGTAGAGGTTGCCGTATCTCACGAGTGCCTCAAGGAACTGCTCGCCACGGCTGTTGGTGCCTGCGTACTGGTCACGTGTTATGCCGCCGGGGAGCTCGTCAAAGGCTCCTGAGTATGCGAGGCATTCAAGGTTCTTGCGGTTGCAGGCGGTGAGGTTCACGCGCTCCACAAAGTCGAAGATGCTTGTGAAGGGGCCATTGGCCTCACGTTCGTCTATGATGCACTGCACGGCATTCTCGCCCACACCCTTCACGGCGCACAGACCGAAGCGTACGTCGCCTTTCTTGTTGACGCTGAACTTGCGGCGCGACTCGTTCACGTCGGGGCCCAGTACGTTGATGCCCATGCTCTTGCACTCCTGCATGAGCTTGGTGATTTCGGTAATCTTGTCAAGGTTGCGGCTCATTGCACCGGCCATGTACTGCGGCGGGTAGTTGGCCTTTAGGTATGCTGTCTGGTATGCAACCCAAGAGTAACAGGTGGCGTGTGACTTGTTGAATGCGTATGACGCGAATTTCTCCCAGTCGGCCCATATCTTCTCAAGGGTCTTCTCGTCGTGACCGTTGTTCTTTCCGCCGTTGATGAACTTCGGCTTCAGCTCGTCCAGCTTTGCCTTGAGCTTCTTACCCATGGCCTTACGCAGCGTGTCGCTCTCGCCTCGTGTGAAATCGGCAAGCAGTCGGGACAATAGCATCACCTGCTCCTGATATACGGTGATTCCATATGTGTCCTTGAGGTATTTCTCCATGCAAGGTATGTCGTACTGCACCAGTGACGGGTTATGCTTACGCTGGATAAAATCGGGGATGTAGTCCATCGGGCCCGGGCGGTAGAGGGCGTTCATGGCAATCAGGTCCTCGAAGGTGCTCGGCTGGAGCTCGCGCAGGTACTTCTGCATACCTGGCGACTCGAACTGGAATGTGCCTATGGTATTGCCGTTGCAGTAGAGCTCGTACGTCTTTGGGTCGTCGATTGGGATATTGTCGATATCCACGTCTATCTTCAGACTCTGGCGTATGTTCTCCAATGCTTCCTTTATTACAGAAAGGGTCTTCAGGCCCAGGAAGTCCATCTTGATGAGACCAGTCTCCTCAATTACACTTCCCTCATATTGTGTCACGAGCATCTTTTCGCCGGTTTCCTTGTCCTCTGCGATGCTGATGGGGACGTGGTCGGTGATGTCGTCGCGGCAGATGATTGTTCCGCAGGCGTGTACACCGGTGTTGCGCACGTTGCCCTCGAGCATCTTCGCATATTTGATGGTGTCACGCAACAGCGGGTCGGGCGACGCCTCGGCTTCGCGCAGCTCGGGTACTGCCGATATCGCGTTCGGCAGGTTCATCTTCAGGCCGTCGGGCAAACGGTCGGGGATGGCCTTGCACAGTTTGTTCGATATGTCGAGCGGCACCTTCTGCACGCGTGCAACGTCCTTTATGGCGAGTTTTGTGGCCATGGTGCCGTATGTGATGATGTGTGCCACCTTCTCCTGTCCGTATTTCTCGGTAACCCAATTGAGCACTCGTCCGCGTCCGTCATCGTCGAAGTCGACATCGATATCAGGCAATGAGATACGGTCCGGGTTAAGGAAACGCTCGAACAGCAGGTCATATTTGATGGGGTCGACACGGGTGATACCGAGCGCGTAAGCGACAACGCTTCCGGCTGCGGAGCCACGTCCGGGGCCAACCGATACGCCCAACTCCTCGCGTGCGGCGCGGATGAAGTCCTGCACGATGAGAAAGTATCCCGGGAAACCCATTGTCTTCATGATGTGGAGTTCAAAGTCAATACGGTCGGTGAGCTCCTGCGAGAAAGGCTCTTCGTAGCATTTCTTTGCTCCGTCGTATGTGATCTTGCGCAGATAGTCTCCTTCAAGTTTGATCCTGTAGAGCTTGTCATATCCGCCGAGCTTCTTGATCTTCTTCTCGGCCTCCTCCTGCGACAGCACCACATTGCCTTTCTCGTCACGGGTGAACTCGTTGAAGAGGTCCTCGTGTGTAAATTTCTGACGGTAGCCCTCTTCGGTGCCGAACTCCTCGGGAATGGCGAAGTTGGGCATGATTGGGGCACTGTCGATGGAGTAGTACTCCACCTTGTCGCAAATCTCCACAGTGTTTGCCATGGCCTCGGGTATGTCGCTGAACATCTCCCACATTTCGGCCTTTGTCTTCATCCACTCCTGCTTTGAATAGAGCATACGGTTGGGGTCGTCAAGGTCCTTGCCTGTACTCAGGCAGATGAGACGGTCATGCGCCTCGGCATTCTCCTCGTCAACAAAATGTACGTCGTTGGAGCAGATGAGCTTGACACCGCACTTCTTGCTCAGCTCAATGATATGCTTGTTTACCTCAACCTGAAGGGGGTATACCTCGTGGTTCGCGCGCTCAACGGTTGCCTTATGTAACTGTAACTCAAGGTAATAGTCTTCGCCGAAAAGATTTTTGTACCAGTTTACGACCGCTTCGGCTTCATCTGTCTTCCCGTTCTTTATGAGCTGCGGAACCTCACCTCCCAGACAGGCCGAACAACAGATGATGCCCTCGTGGTATTTCTCCACCTCGCTCTTGTCTGTTCGTGGGTTGTAGTAATAACCCTCGCTCCATGCCTTAGATACAATCTTTACAAGGTTGTGGTAGCCCTTCTCGTTCTTGGCGAGGAGGATGAGGTGATAACCTCGGTCGTCCTTGGTCTCCTTGTCCTGTAACCTCCGTGGTGCAATATATACCTCGCAACCGATGATGGGCTTGAACATCTCCTCCGGGGCCTTGCCCTTGTTCACCTTGCTCACATAGTTGTAGAACTCCTTGATGCCCATCATGTTTCCATGGTCGGTTACGGCAATACCTTTCATCCCGTCGGCAATGGCCTTGTCGACGAGCTTCTTTATAGCTGCCTGGCCATCGAGAATGGAGTATTGTGAGTGTACGTGTAGGTGGACAAAATCTTCCATAGCGTTCCGGTTGTTTTATATATGATGAAGTTTGATTTGATAAAGATAATACCTTTTGTCCGTTTGCCTTTCCAAAGACAAGGAAAAGTTATTAACATTAACGATTTTTATTTTTTTTTGAATAGTGGCATTTGTGCTTGAGTGAACTCCTATTATTTTTGCTCTGGACCTGATTTTGTCACATTTTGTTTGGTTTTTAATATTTTCTTGCTAATTTTGTGAAATAATAAGGAATCGTTCAGGCTTTATTTGCGTTACGTTGTGACGTGGAAGATAAAATCAGGCGGTATAATAAAGATTGCTTTTATGAAGAAGAAATTCAAAAGAATCAGAAAATTAAAGGACTACAGGATACACAGGGAAGGTACCTCTATTCTTGTGGTTGCGTTTCTTGTTTTTGCCCTGGTAAATGCCCCGTTGTGGTATTTCTTCCCCCAAAACGTAATTTTCAATTCAATAGTGTCACTTGTCTCTTTAGTGGTTTATCTGCTGATGGTCAACTTCTTCCGCAGTCCAAAGAGAATCTTCCCCGGTGATGTGGAGAACGTTATAGTAGCTCCTGCCGATGGTAAGGTGGTTGTGATTGAGAAGGTATTTGAACCCGACCATTTCAAAGATGAGAGAATGCAGGTGTCAATATTCATGAGCCCGATGAACGTACATGCCAATTGGTATCCGGTTGATGGTGTCGTCACCCGCGTTGAGCACCAGAAGGGCAAGTTCCACAAGGCTTGGTTGCCAAAAGCAAGTACCGAGAACGAGCGTTCGTTGGTGGTTATAAAGACCGATGATGACCGTGAAATTCTTGTTCGTCAGATAGCCGGTGCAATGGCACGTCGTATCGTGACATACGCAGCCGCAGGCGAAGAGTGCTTCATTGACCAGCACATGGGTTTCATCAAGTTCGGTTCGCGTGTCGACCTATATCTGCCTCTTGATTGTGACATCAAGGTAACTCTTGACCAAAAGACAGTAGGTAACGAGACTGTTATTGCAACATTTAAATAAGGACTCCATGTCAATAAAGAAACATATCCCCAACACTATTACTTGCTGCAACCTTTTCTCGGGCTGTGTGGCGTGTGTGATGGCCTTCAGATGCAATTTTGAACTTGCAATGGCGTTCATTGTGCTTGGTGCAGTATTTGATTTCTTTGACGGAATGGTGGCGCGTCTCTTGCGTGTCTCATCACCTATGGGTGTGCAGATTGACTCGCTTGCCGATGATATCACTTTCGGTATCGCTCCGGCAACTGTCGTTTTCTCGTACATGCAAAACAGGTTGCTCTATCCGGCCTTTCTTGAGGATATCGTGTGGCTGTTGCCGTATGCAGCATTCCTTATCGCGGTGTTCTCGGCTTATCGTTTGGCAAAGTTCAATATCGATACAAGACAGACAAACACTTTCATAGGCTTGCCTACACCGGCCAATGCACTTTTCTGGTCATCATTGATTACCGGTGGCGGTGCGTGGTTGAATGAACTGAATGCCGGATGGGTGTTGCTGTTGGGTCTTATTGCATTGTTCTCTTATTTCCTTGTTTCGGAGATACCTATGTTCTCCCTCAAGTTCAAGAATCTCTCTTGGAGAAGCAATAGGATAAGGTATATATTCCTGCTATGCTGTCTGCCGATGCTGTTGCTCGGTTTCCTGGCACCGGTTGCAATCATCTCGTGGTATCTGTTGCTGTCGGTAGGTCTCTACCTCAAAGGCGAGAGAGTCTGATTCCTGATTTAAGGCGCTTCTGCGTCGTTGTCCCAACATTCCTCCAGACAAAAGTGTTTTTGTGTGGAGGGAGTGTATGTTTAATTTTAAGATAATATTATGCTTATATATCTGTTTGTTATCCTTTTCTTGGGATTGTTCCTGCTGATGCTTATACCGACAATGATTCTGTCGCTGATAATGCGCGTATTGTCATGGTTCGGTATAGGACGCAAGAGGCATAGTTCTACTCAGCGTACTACCTGGCAGACGAATGAGACCGGTAAACAGTGGCAAGAGAGCCAAAGACAGCAAAAGAGCGGCGAGAAAAAGATCCTCTTTGAGAAGAACGAGGGTGAATATGTAGATTTCGAGGAAATAAAGAACAATGAACGTTGAATGATGAACGTTGAACGTTGAACGTTTTCCCTGCGCTATCTTTTGCTTTTGAAGAACTCTTTCATCAGAGCTGTGGCCTCATCGGCACACACGCCGCTCACAACCTCTGTCTTGGGGTGGAGCACATCGGGTGCATAGCGGTGGTAACCGCGTTTCTCATCCTCGGCCCCATAAACCAATTTCCCTAACTGTGACCATCCTATTGCTCCTGCACACATGGGGCAGGGCTCCACTGTTACATATAATGTACAATCGTTGAGATATTTGCCGCCGATGTTGTTGGCTGCTGCTGTTATTGCCTGCATCTCGGCATGTGCCGTCACGTCGTTCAGCATCTCTGTGAGGTTATGTGCACGTGCAATGATGCGTCCTTTGCACACAACAACGGCGCCAATGGGCACTTCGTCCTTCTCAAAGGCTTTTTTTGCCTCCACAAGGGCCTGCTTCATATAATCAATGTCGGTCATGATATTCATTATCGGCGCATATCGTGTTCGCCGAAAAGAGTGGGATAGTCCTCGTCAAGGTTCTTGTAGATGAAAGAGAGTAGTGTCTCGCGCATCCAGTTGCTCTTGTTGGTGATGCGGTATTTCTTGAGGTATTCGTCAATGATTCTCATCTCCTCCTCGCTTACAAGGCATACAACGCGTGAATGGCGCACAGGCTGTGTGCGTGTTGTGGTAGCCTTGGGCATTTTTGTTTTCTTTGCGCTCATCGGAGTCCTTTAGATGTTCTTTGTTGCAAAAATAGTTCATATCATTGCTAAAAGCAAGTTTTTCGTTTGCTTTTCCTCTCTTCTTACATTATCTTCGCCATGAAATCGGTAAAACAACAGCTTGTATGGCTGAACATAATCTGTTAGGAAATAAGGGTGAGATGCTGGCGTCGCGTTATCTCCTTGACAAGGGATATGCAGTGCTGCACTATAATTGGCGTTCGGGGCACAAGGAGATTGACCTCATCGCCCAGCAGCGCGATACGCTTGTCTTCGTGGAAGTGAAGAGCCGCACAAGCCAGCAGTATGGTGATGCAACCGATGCCGTTACAGATGAAAAGATTGCCCGTCTCATTGCTGCAGCCGAAGCATATATCTTGAAATATAAGGTTGATCTCAAGTTCCGCTTTGATGTCATAACAGTGGTCGGCAGTGGCGAGCCTTACCGGATAGAGCACATAGAAGATGCCTTTGCACCCACATGGTAATTGATAGAGTATGAATATTGAAGATGCACGCATATACTGCCTGAGCAAGGAGAATGCTACCGAGGATTTTCCTTTTGACGAGACTACACTGGCCTTCAGGGTCGAGAACAAGATATTTGCGATTTGTGACCTTGAGAATACAAAATGGTTCTGTGTGAAATGTGATGCCGACTATGCCATTGAATTGCGCGACAGCTATCCGCAGATACAGCCAGCCTGGCACATGAACAAACGCTACTGGAACCAGCTTGATATTGCGGCTCTTGATGATGCGTTGTTTTACTCGCTTATTGACCATTCATATCAGGAGGTACTAAAGAAACTGCCCAAGAAAATACGTGTGAAGTATGGATTATAACATTACTGTTAAGCATCTTGACGTGGTGGATTCCACCAACCGTTATCTGCGTGAAGAGGCTGATAACTTGTGGGTAAATGGCAAGGATGTTGTTGCTGTGACTGCCGCTCATCAGACGGCCGGGCGTGGGCAACGTGGCAATGTCTGGTCGTCAAAGGAGGGTGAAAATCTTCTGCTCAGCATGCTTGTGCGTCCGGGGAACTCTCTTGAGGTCGCTAACCAGTTCCTGCTTTCGCAAGCGGTTGCAGTTTCTTTACATGCGGCGATGAAGTGCTATGGCATTGAGACAAAACTCAAGTGGCCCAATGATATATATGTGGGTAACAGAAAATTGGCGGGTATTCTTGTGGAACTTGACTATTCCGGCGCATTCGTGGAGCAGGCAATAATAGGCATTGGGCTCAATGTTAATCAGACGGAGTTCCCTCCAATGGACCGTGTACCTGTGTCAATGAAGATGCTTTTGGAAAAGGATATTCCAGTTGAGGATGTGTTGCACGATGTGCTTTGCCTCTTTAACCGCTATTATAATGAGATGCGTTGGGGTTGCAAGGAAACTATATCGGCAGAATATCGTGAGCTGCTGTTGGGCTTTGGCGAGCAACGGGATTATGTTGACGCTGCTGGTGCTTTCACGGCTGTTATCGAGGGCGTTGAGCCTGCAGGGCATCTGCTGCTCCGCCGCAGCGACGGAACCTTGTCAAGGTATGCATTCAAAGAGGTGGAGCAACCGATGAGTGACTGAAAAGGAGACCATTTCGCCCCGTTACATTACCTCATTGATGCTGCAACCGAGTCTCTTCTCTATCCTGTGTCTTCTTTTTGTTACGCCCGACGGGGCACAGCCTCTTATTCTCGCTATCTCGGCATAGCTTATTCCTAACTTTACCTGGTACAGGAATATGAGGTCGTCGGCAGTAATGTCCGGCCATAGGTTCATGATCTTCTCCTTGAAAAGGGGATACTCCTTGTCTACGGCATCCTGCAGCTCCTCAAGCATATACTGCTTGGGCTTCATCCTGCATGCAGCAAGCTCCCTGAATTCGTTGCTGATGTCGGAGATACTCAACGCAATCTGCGCCTTTCTCTTCTTTTCGTTCATTATACTCTGCTCCAGATTCAAGTGTTTGTGATGCAATGCGCGATAATTGCCTGCAATGCGGTAGATTATATACGATGCAATTATTACCGCCAATGCCATTGTTGCAATTATCCAGGCGAAGAGGTCTGCTTTTGCAGCCTTCTCGTTGAGGATTCTCTCTCTCTCGTTGCTCAGGTTGTAGCGGTAGAGGTTCTCGGCGTTGGCTGTCTGCGTATGCTGCATTGCCATGCTCACGCTGTCGTTGTAGAGCATATATCTGTCTGACAGCTCCAAGGCTCTTGCTGTCTCTCCGCGCTGTTTGTATATGTTGTAGAGCTTGCCTGTTATGTCGCGTTTCTTGTAAGGATTGTCCGTCCTTTCTAAATGCCTGTCATAATAATATATGGCAGAATCATTCATCCCAGCAAGCTCAAAATAGTATGCCTTGTTCGAGAGTACATTCTCGGGCAGTTCCTCTATGCCGAAGCGGTTCACGAACCCCAAGCAGCGCCCGGCGTATTCATTTTCTCCTGTTGAGCTGAAGAAGTAGAGCATCACTCCCAGGTATCGGAGGTCCTCTCTCATGCGGTTGTTGCCCTCAATGTGGAGCAGGCACCTCTTGTAGTAAAGCATAGCGCTGTCAATCTCGCCGCATTTGTGGAAGGACGATGCAATGTCGTGCAGTGCAGTGGCATCAATCTTCCTGTTCATCTCTTTTATACCGTATGCCTTGCGTATCGCATCGAGCGATGCTGTGTAGTTGAATTGGTAGTCATACAGCTCCGACAGTTGGCTGTATATGCGTGCAAGGAGAATGGACTTCTTGAGCTCTTCATCCTTCTGGGCTGTCTCAATGGCCTTGTTGTACCAGATTACTGCTTTGGGCGCGTCGTACATGTCACGGTATACACTGCCCATATAATACTGTGCCTCGGCAAGTTCAGCCGTGCTGCCGTTGCTCTCATAATAGGTGAGTGCTCTCTTTATTGTGCTGTCTGATGTATGGCGTATATATGCCTTGTCGGCACTCTTTGTCAGCAGAAGGGCGTATTTTGCCTTTGATGCCTCGTTGGGTAGCTCTCTCTCGCTGTCAATTTCAAGCAGACGGCTGTATGCGGCATGCGGTGCCGTGTCGCATTGCAGCTCAATCTCAGGCAGCAGTGGCGATACGCTGTTCTCTTTGTTGCACGCTACAATGGCAAACGCAATAATGAAGGTCAGTAGCTTTTTCATCTTCTTTTACTCTTTTGTTCACCAAATGTATATCTAAAGGAGAGTTTCTCCAACTTCTTCAAACTCTTTTTTCAAGTCATTCGTCCCTTTCTTGAATGGTGCTTTCCAATGCCTTGCGGTGCAATGTGGGGTAAATAGGATTTTTACCACAAATACAAAATTAGTAAAAGCGAAAATATTTGATAATCAATGGTTTGTCTGTAGGGTAAATGAGGGTAAATATAGGGGTAACAACATTCAATGCTTTTTGGTTTGCAGTGTGAGGTAATCATTTATATATTTGCCGCAGACAAAAAACAAAATGACGATACTATGAAAAAAAGAGTTGTTAAGAAAATGATGATGCTTTCAGTTGCATTGCTCCTTGCCGGGTGTGATCTTATTGATCCTTTCAATAATAATAATAACGATTCGGGTAAGCACCGTGTTATAACTCCTGTCGTTTTCACTGTTGAAGAGGAAGCTGTTGCAGACGCAAGCAATGATTTCGCATTCCGTTTCTTCAGGGCCACTGACGCAACAATGCCAAAGGAATCCAATTATGTCATATCGCCTTATAGTGCGCAGGTGGCTCTCTCAATGGCAATGAACGGTGCCACAGATTCGACATTCATGCAGATGCGTGATGTTTTGGGATACAATGGAATGGGTATAGAGAAAATAAACAGTTATAATAAGAAACTGATAGATGGATTGGATTTTGTGGCTGAGGATATAAGGGCGACATTCGCCAACTCATTGTGGTTAAACAGTAACAATTTCCGGAATCCATCTGTAGAGGTTTTGCCGGAGTACAAGATCTCAATGCTTGAGAACTATGATGCAGAGGTCGAAACGCTTGATTTCTCATCTCCGGCTGCTTTGAAATATGTCAACAGGTGGTGCTCGTCAAAGACAAATTCGCTTATAGGCAAGGTTGCTGATGAACTGAATCCTTATAGTGTCATTATGCTGATTAACGCCATCTATTTCAAGGCTCCTTGGGATGAACCGTTTGAAAAGAAATACAATTTCAAGGATTATTTTTACTCTACTGCCGGAGATAAGCAGACTGTAGAGTTTATGAATGACTGTTTCTACTCGTCTTATTGTAAGCATGACAATTTCGAAATTGCAGGCAAGGACTATGGCAAGACTCATCAGTATAGTTTCTACGTTGTTCTGCCCAGTGAGGGTGTTGCCCCCGAGGATTGTTTTGCAGATCTTAATACTGATATGTGGGGCAATTTGAGATTTGAAATTGCTATGGTTAACTTTTATATCCCAAAGTTCAAGGTCGAGAACAGGACTTCAATAATTCCAACGCTCATTTCAATGGGTATGACAGAACCATTTGATGTCAAGGCTGACTTCTCGAACCTTGCTGATGCAGACAGTATACATATTACAGATGCAACGCAAAGCAATGTCTTCATGATAAATGAAGAAGGCACAGAGGCTGCTTCTACAACAAAAGTAGATATAGGTTATGATGGAAGTCCTACATTTAAAAAAGTTGATTTCACAGTCAACCGTCCATTCCTGTTCTTTGTGATGGAAAAATCCACAATGACGGTTCTTTTTGCCGGTAAGGTGTCAAATATCGAGCAGTAACATCTTCTAAGAAACTATATGTAATATAAAATGATATTATGAAAAGATTTTTTAATGGTTTACTGCTCTTCTCCTTGGCTTTGCTTATAACCGGTTGTGACCTTAGTGACCCTTTCAATAATAACAATAACGATTCGGGTAAACACCGTGTTGTAGCTCCTGTGGTTTTCACAGCCGAAGAGGAGGCTGTTGCCGACGCAAGCAATGATTTCGCATTCCGTTTCTTCAGGGCCACAGACGCAACAATGCCAAAGGAATCCAATTATGTCATATCGCCTTATAGCGCGCAGGTTGCTTTGGCTATGGCTTTGAACGGTGCTGCAGATTCGACATTCATGCAGATGCGTGATGTTTTGGGATACAGCGGAATGGGTATAGAGGAAATAAACAGTTATAACAAGAAACTGATTGAAGGACTTGATTTTGTTACAGCAGATGCAAGGGTTAAATTTGCTAATTCCTTGTGGATTAACAATAATCAGCAGATACCTTATGAGGTTCTTCCCGAATTCTCTCTCATTACTTGAGAACTACAATGCAAAAGCCGAGGCTGTTGATTTTAAAAGCCCGGATGTCTTGAAGTATATAAACCGTTGGTGCTCGTCGCAGACAAATTCACTTATAGACAATGCTGTCAAGGAACTTAATCCCTGGAGTGTAGTAATGTTGCTCAATGCAGTGTGCTTCAATGCTCCATGGTCAATACCTTTTGAGAAAAAAAATAATTTCAAGGATTATTTCTATTCTGATGCAGGTAAAAGAATGGTGACATTCATGAAAGAAGGGAAAGTCAGCGGTGCTAATCGTTCCAGATATATTGGCAGAGAGAAGTTCGAGGCTGTTACCAAAAGCTATGGAGGTGAAGGTAAATACAATCTCTGTGTTGTTATGCCTCGCGAAGGTATAACAATGGAAGAGTGCCTTACAGGGCTTACTGCCGAAACGTTCATAGATATGATGAAACCCGGAAAGAGGGCCGCAGTACTTTCTATTCCAAAGTTCGAAGTCGAGAATAGTGGTTCGGTGATTCCTGCACTTGAATCTATGGGAATGATTGAGGCGTTCACTGAAAGAGCCGATTTCTCGAATCTTGTTGTCGGACTACGTCCGGAAGCTCCCATCTATATTACAGATATGACACAGGGCAATCTCTTCTCAATTAATGAGAAGGGTACCGAAGCAGCCTCTGTGACCAAGGTGGAAATAGGTATAGTAGGCTCTTCGGGGGTATCTACTGAACCGGTGGAATTCACAGTCAACCGTCCTTTCCTGTTCTTTGTGATGGAAAATTCTACGAAGACGGTCCTATTTGCCGGCAAGGTGTCAAGTATCGAATAGTCTATGGTGTATATAACAACAAGCCGAAGGTTATCCTTCGGCTTGTTGTTATATGTATGAATCGTTTACGGGTGCACGAATGTGCCGATCTCCTCGCCTTGCATAACCTTCATGAGGTTGCCTACCACGTCCATGTTGAACACGTAGATAGGGAGGTTGTTCTGCTTGCACATTGCAGTGGCTGTGATGTCCATAACCTTGAGACCACGTGATATTACCTCATCGTAAGATATGTCGTGGAACTTTGTCGCTGTCGGGTCCTTCTCAGGGTCGGCAGTGTAGATGCCGTCGACGCGTGTACCTTTGAGCATTACGTCGGCCTCAATCTCGATGCCGCGCAGTGAAGAGCCGGTGTCAGTGGTGAAGTAGGGGCTTCCTGTTCCGGCTGCCATAATCACAACCATACCCTGCTCCATAGCCTCTATGGCTTTCCACTTTGTGTAGAATTCGCCTACAGGCTCCATGCGTATGGCTGTAAGCACCTTGTTTGGAACACCTGCTGCGCCAAGAGCCGAGCTGAGCGCGAGGCTGTTGATGACGGTAGCCATCATACCCATCTGGTCGCCTTTAACGCGGTCAAAGCCTTTGCCGGCACCAGTCAGGCCACGGAAGATATTGCCGCCGCCGATGACGATACCGATCTGCACACCCATAGCTGCAACATCCTTTATTTGTGCTGCATACTCGTTGAGGCGCTTGACATCTATACCATAACCCTGCTCACCCATAAGGCTCTCGCCGCTGAGCTTTAAAAGAATACGTTTGAACTTTGCCATAGATATTTGATGTTGAATTGTTTCTATCTGTAAAAATAGAACAAAATCTTAAATTATACTATAAAAGGGGGCAAAAGCTTATTGTTTTTCAGAAAATCCGAAAGTTTGACTTAACTTTGCAACGCAATAAGGTAATAAATACAAGATATGAGATTTCTGAGAAACCCCAACGTTACTATAGCTGTCCTTGCTGTCTATACGGCAATAATGTATATGATATTCATCCCAAGCAACAACGAGATGGGCACAACCGAGAAATGTGTTACTGTGGGTGTGTCGGTGCTTGTACTTGCCCTGTTGTGGGTGCTGTTGCGCAAGCGCGAGAAACTGCGCCGCGAGCGCGAGCGTGAGATGATGGAGCGCAAGAACGAGAGAGGAATGAAATGAAGGTTCACCTGCAAACTATAGGGGGAATATCTTTTTAACACAGACAAAACATTAA